>NZ_JBJZON010000131.1:0-204 GCF_047200735.1 Pseudonocardia oceanicola | reverse complement strand
ATCGCCGACCTCGCCACCGAGATCGCCCTGTGCCGGGCGTTCCTCTACGACGTCGCCGACCGGCTCGACGCCGGCGACGAGACCGACCTGTCCCGCGACAGCTCCACCGCCAAGATCCGCTGCACCGAAGCCGCGAAACAGACCGCGCTCGAAGCCGTGCAGCTCATGGGCGGCTACGGCTACACCCGCGAATACGGGATGGAA
>NZ_JBJZON010000130.1:0-204 GCF_047200735.1 Pseudonocardia oceanicola | reverse complement strand
CTCCATCCCGTACTCGCGGGTGTAGCCGTAGCCGCCCATGAGCTGGACGGCTTCGAGCGCGGTCTGTTTCGCGGCTTCGGTGCAGCGGATCTTGGCGGTGGAGCTGTCGCGGGACAGTCCGGTCTCGTCGCCGGCGTCGAGCCGGTCGGCGACGTCGTAGAGGAACGCCCGGCACAGGGCGATCTCGGTGGCGAGGTCGGCGAG
>NZ_JBJZON010000129.1:0-205 GCF_047200735.1 Pseudonocardia oceanicola | reverse complement strand
CGTCAGGCCAACGCCGCGCTCTACCGGATCGTGCTCTGCCGCCTGCGCTGGGACCCACGCACCCGCGCCTACGTCCAGCGCCGCACCGCCCAAGGCATGTCGAAGAAGGAGATCATCCGCTGCCTCAAGCGCTACATCGCCCGAGAGATCTACCAGGCACTACTCGCACCCCAGGACGTCCCAGCCGTCGCTTGACATCCATAGG
>NZ_JBJZON010000128.1:0-218 GCF_047200735.1 Pseudonocardia oceanicola | reverse complement strand
CTGGGCTGTCAGCGCCGGCTGCACAACCTGCCCGAGCTGCAGGCCAAAGCCCGTGCCGCCAACCTGCGCCTGCTCAATACTGAACGCGTCGGCCAGGGCTGCGTCCTCGCGAGTCCAGCCTTTGAGCGGATCGCGCACCCCACCCGCACCCGGGAGGGGCGGCGGGCCCCGGCCCTACGGTTCGGCGACCCTCGGGTCCAAGCCCTGGCCGGCGCCCT
>NZ_JBJZON010000127.1:0-218 GCF_047200735.1 Pseudonocardia oceanicola | reverse complement strand
GGCGGCACGGTGAGCATCGTCGTGAACAACGCGGGCGCGATCTCGCCGGCGATGTTCCCGAAGCTGGCCGAGGACGACTTCCGGCGGATCGTCGAGATCCACCTGATGGGCTCGTTCACGGTGTCGCAGGCGGCGCTGCCCTTCCTCGCGACGGATGGTTCGGGCCGGATTCTCAACGTCACCTCGGCCGCCGGGCTGGTGGGCACGATCGGCCAGGC
>NZ_JBJZON010000126.1:0-219 GCF_047200735.1 Pseudonocardia oceanicola | reverse complement strand
TGACCACGATGACACACCCCGCCGTGCCGGCGCCGCTGCCAGAGACGATGCCTGTCCTGCAGGTCACCGGTGGGGTCGACACCCACAAGGACACCCACACCGCCGCCGCGCTGGACGCCGCGGGCCGGCTGCTCGGGCACCGCCAGTTCCCGGCCACCACCCCCGGCTACCAGCAGCTCCTCACCTGGCTGCAGGGGTTCGGGCTGCTGCTGCGGGTCG
>NZ_JBJZON010000125.1:0-223 GCF_047200735.1 Pseudonocardia oceanicola | reverse complement strand
ATCGTCGCGGAGATGGAGCGCCGGGACGTCGAGCTGGGCCTGGTCACCATGTGCTGCGGCGGTGGCCTCGGCACCGCCACGCTGGTGCAGCGGGTCTGACATGCCCGATCCTGCTGCCATCGACCTCCGGCCGCACGTGCGCGCGGGCGACGGCGTGTGGTGGAGCCAGGCGGGCGGCGAGGCCACCCCGCTGGTCGACGCCCTGCTGGACCAGGTCGGCGAC
>NZ_JBJZON010000124.1:0-228 GCF_047200735.1 Pseudonocardia oceanicola | reverse complement strand
GCAACCGGCTTGAGCCGAGTCAGCTCCCCCCACGACAGCACGCCCGGATTGAGATGCGGCAACAGCCCGGTCTCCTCCAGCACCGCGACCGCACAAGCCCGGACATAGTCCAGCGTCGAGTCGTAACCGCGCTCGTCGAGCCACTCCCGCGCCGCCGGCCAACGCTCCTCGGGCCGGTCCCCGAGCGTGAACAAGGCCTCCTTGCACCCCTGCGCCGCCCCCGCCCGC
>NZ_JBJZON010000123.1:0-230 GCF_047200735.1 Pseudonocardia oceanicola | reverse complement strand
TGGTGGGATGTGGCTGGCGGCCCTGTGGGGTTGTTGGTCCTCCTTATCACTGAATCATCCCGGTTTCGGGGTGCTGGGTGGAACACGATCGTTGGGTTCCGGTAGTCGTTTCTACGGTTCGGCACACTGTTGGGTCCTGAGGGGACACCTGTGTGGTGTTTTCTTCGGATCGCCTCGCGTGGGACCGTCTAACGTTCGCTGGTGCGGATGGTGGCGTCGTCGGGAAGCGT
>NZ_JBJZON010000122.1:0-239 GCF_047200735.1 Pseudonocardia oceanicola | reverse complement strand
GCCCGCCTGACAGTGAGGATGTAGGCGAGCCCCGCAGTCGGGTCGTTCTGACCCACCGCCTGACTGACTCCGGGTCCTGAGCTGGGATCTGTCGTTCGGCTTGGCTGCGGGGCTCGCTTGCACTCACCAGACCGTGGTGTGACCTCATAGGAGCCTGTGCCAGCAGGCACCCATCACTGTCTTGTCCACCGGCCCGGCTGGTGCGTGCCGCCCTGCACGGACGACGAGACAGGACGACA
>NZ_JBJZON010000121.1:0-264 GCF_047200735.1 Pseudonocardia oceanicola | reverse complement strand
GGAGATGAACCTGGGCCAGCTCGCCCTGCTGCTGCGCGGGCGCTACCTCGTCGACGCCAAGTCCTACACCAAGGTCTCCGGCCTGCCGTTCAAGGCCGAGGAACTCCAGGACGTGTTCCTCGACTACCTGACCGGCACCCACCCGGACACCGCCGGCACCAACACCACGAGCACCAACGGCTCCGGCAACGGGGCCCCTCTGGGAGTCCAGGCATGAGCACCGCCGGCGTACTCCTCTCCGCGGAGGCGAAATGAGCACCGATC
>NZ_JBJZON010000120.1:0-268 GCF_047200735.1 Pseudonocardia oceanicola | reverse complement strand
GGTCCGACCGACACCCCGGCGCTGCGCAAGTTCGCGAACAACTCCGGCCAGGACGCCGACAAGGTGCTGGGTGGCATGACCAGGGCCGTGCCGATGAAGCGCCTCGCGGAGCCTTCGGACATCGCCGCCGCGGTGGCCTTCTTCGCCTCCGACGCCGCCGGCTACATCACGGGCCAGACGCTGTCCGTCAGCGGCGGCCTGACGATGGCCTGAGCGTGCGCGTCTCGGGGCCCCGCGAGCCGGTGGAGTGGACGGACGTCGGGAAGGC
>NZ_JBJZON010000119.1:0-283 GCF_047200735.1 Pseudonocardia oceanicola | reverse complement strand
CGACAAGGTGTTCCCGACGGAGTTCTATGAGGCGTTGGCGTCCGGTGGCTGGTTGGGGATCACCACGCCGGAGGAGTTCGGCGGGCACGGCTTCGGTATCACCGAGGCGTCGCTCCTGATCGAGGAGGTCGCGAAGTCCGGGGGCGGGATGAACGCCGCGTCGGCGATCCACTTGTCGATCTTCGGGATGCATCCGGTGATCAAGCACGGGTCGGAGGAGTTGAAGAGGCGCACGCTGCCGCGGATCGTGGACGGCTCGTTGCACGTGTGTTTCGGGGTGACG
>NZ_JBJZON010000118.1:0-283 GCF_047200735.1 Pseudonocardia oceanicola | reverse complement strand
GGTCACCCCGAAACACACGTGCAACGAGCCGTCCACGATCCGCGGCAGCGTGCGCCTCTTCAACTCCTCGGACCCGTGCTTGATCACCGGATGCATCCCGAAGATCGACAAGTGGATCGCCGACGCGGCGTTCATCCCGCCACCGGACTTCGCGACCTCCTCGATCAGGAGCGACGCCTCGGTGATACCGAAGCCGTGCCCGCCGAACTCCTCCGGCGTGGTGATCCCCAACCAGCCACCTGTCGCGAGCGCCTCATAGAACTCCGTCGGGAACACCTTGTCC
>NZ_JBJZON010000117.1:0-284 GCF_047200735.1 Pseudonocardia oceanicola | reverse complement strand
GCACTGAACTACGGGCACAACCCCGAACCGCTCAAGCAGAAGCTGCTGGAGTACCTGGCCCGGGACGGGGTCACCCACGGCCTGGACATGTACACCACGGCCAAGGGCGAGTTCCTCAAGACCTTCCGGGAGAAGATCCTCGCCCCGCGCGACCTGGACTACAAGGTCCAGTTCCCCGGCCCGACCGGCGCCAACGCCGTGGAGTCCGCCCTCAAGCTCGCCCGCAAGATCACCGGCAAGGAGGCGATGGTGAACTTCACCAACGCCTTCCACGGGATGACCCT
>NZ_JBJZON010000116.1:0-286 GCF_047200735.1 Pseudonocardia oceanicola | reverse complement strand
GGAGATGATCGGCTGGGAGCTCGACGGCGAGGTCCGGCGCAGCGACCAGACCGTCCGCCCGGGGACCTCGGCCGAGACCCTGGCCGGGCTGAGGACGGTGTTCCGCAAGGAGAACGGTCGCATCACCGCGGGCACCTCCTCGCCGATCTGCGACGGCGCGGCCGGTGTGCTGCTGGCCTCGCAGCGGGCGGTGGACACCCACGGGCTGACCCCGCGGGCGAGGATCCTGGACCAGACCACGGTCGGTGTGGACCCTGTGATCATGCTGACCGGTCCCATCCCGGCG
>NZ_JBJZON010000115.1:0-286 GCF_047200735.1 Pseudonocardia oceanicola | reverse complement strand
CGAGCTGATCGGCTGGGAGCTCGACGGCGAGGTCCGGCGCAGCGACCAGACCGTCCGCCCGGGGACCACGGCCGAGACCCTGGCCGGGCTGAAGACGGTGTTCCGCAAGGAGAACGGTCGCATCACCGCGGGCACCTCCTCGCCGATCTGCGACGGCGCGGCCGGTGTGCTGCTGGCCTCGCAGCGGGCGGTGGACACCCACGGGCTGACCCCGCGCGCGCGGATCCTGGACCAGACCACCGTCGGTGTGGACCCGGTGATCATGCTGACCGGTCCCATCCCGGCC
>NZ_JBJZON010000114.1:0-289 GCF_047200735.1 Pseudonocardia oceanicola | reverse complement strand
TGCGCCATCGGGAGCAGGTCCAACCGATCGGCGAGCCGGTCGTTCCACGCACCCGGCGAGCCGAACAACTCGACGTCGAGCTTGGCGCGCTTGTAGAACAGCTGCAGGTCGTGCTCCCAGGTGTAACCGATAGCACCGTGCAACGTCAGCGCCGCATCGGCGGCAGCCGACCCGGCGGCGCAGACCTGCGCCTTGACCGCGGCCGCGAGCACCGCCGCGTCCGCGCGGCCCGCCTCGACCGACGCCGCAGCCAGGTAGACGATCGAACGGGCGGCCTCGACCTTGACCA
>NZ_JBJZON010000113.1:0-294 GCF_047200735.1 Pseudonocardia oceanicola | reverse complement strand
AACTACGGCGCGGCCAAGGCGGGGATCGTCGGGTTGACCAAGTCGCTGGCCAAGGAGCTGGCGCGCAAGCAGGTCACCGTTAACGCGTTGGCGCCGCTGGCGGCGACGGCGATGACCGAGAACATCCGCAGCAACGAGAAGCTCGCGCAGAAGACGCTCGAGCGGATCCCGTTGCAGCGCTGGGCGGCCCCGGACGAGATCGCGGCGAGCTTCGTGTTCTTGGCCTCGCCCGCGGCGGGCTACATCACCGGCCAGGTGCTGCCGGTCGACGGCGGGACGGTGATCTGAGGTGCC
>NZ_JBJZON010000112.1:0-298 GCF_047200735.1 Pseudonocardia oceanicola | reverse complement strand
GGGGTGTTCGTCGGGTCGTTCGACGAGCTTGCCGGCCTCGAAGGTGGCGCCGGCGCGGACGAGCGCGACGAGGTGTGGCGTGTTCACGGCGCGCCGGCGGGCCTGGGCAGCCTCGACGAGCTTGAACGCCATGGCCAGCCCGGCCGCGCGGGAGCCCGGCCCGCGGGTGATCTTCGTCCGGTGCCTGACCGTGGCGAAGGTCGACTCGATCGGGTTGGTCGTGCGCAGGTGGATCCAGTGCTCCGCGGGGTAGTCGTAGAACGCGAGCAGCTCGTCGAGATCATCGGTGAGCTTCGCG
>NZ_JBJZON010000111.1:0-306 GCF_047200735.1 Pseudonocardia oceanicola | reverse complement strand
GTGAGCACCGCGCCGTCGGCCAGCTCGACCTCACCGGACCGCAGCGCGACGGCCCGCAGCCCCAGGTACATGCGCACGCCGAGGTCCTCGAGCGCGGCCTCCTCCTTCAGCGCCAGCCGCTCGGCCTCCCAGTCCCCGGCGAGGAGCTGCTTGGACAGCGGCGGGCGGTCGTACGGGGGATGCACCTCGGCACCGACCAGGCTGATCCGGCCCTCGTAGCCGGCCTGCCGCAGCTGCTCCACGGTCCGGATGCCGCCGAGTCCCGCCCCGACGACCAGCACGTGCTCCGGCCCACCGCTCAACGTC
>NZ_JBJZON010000110.1:0-311 GCF_047200735.1 Pseudonocardia oceanicola | reverse complement strand
CCGAGGTCCGCCGCCTTGGCCGCCGCAGCGTCGGCCCCCGCGCGGTCCCGGACATCGAGCACCTGGCTGTCCGCCGTGCCGCCGGCCTCCACGATCTGCTTCGCGACGACCCGGGCCGCGTCCTCGTTCACGTCGGTCACCAGGACCGCGGCCCCGGCCCGGGCGAACGCCGTGGCCACCGCGGCCCCGATCCCGCCACCCGCCCCGGTGACGAGCGCGACGCGCCCGTCGAGCGAGAAGACGTCCAATGCCGGCATCAGTAGCTCTCCTTCACAAAGGACGCCGGCCCGGGTGCAGAGGCCGGCGGTCGG
>NZ_JBJZON010000109.1:0-317 GCF_047200735.1 Pseudonocardia oceanicola | reverse complement strand
GGCACCAGCACGGTGCGGTAGGAGGCGAGGACCTCGCCGAGGTTGGCCGGCAGCGGGTTGAGGTGCCGGATGTGCGCGGTGGCGATCGTGTGGCCCATGTTCCGGACCCGCCGCGCCCCGGCGACGATCGGCCCGTACGTGGAGCCCCAGCCGACCACCAGCACGTCCGCCTCGCCGGAGGGGTCCTCGACCTGCAGGTCGGGCACCGGGATGCTGTCGATCTTGGCCTGGCGCAGGCGGACCATCCGGTCGTGGTTGTCCGGGTCGTAGGAGATCGAGCCGCGTCCGTCGGCCTTCTCCAGCCCGCCGACGCGGTG
>NZ_JBJZON010000108.1:0-323 GCF_047200735.1 Pseudonocardia oceanicola | reverse complement strand
CCGTCCATGGGCATGATGCTGGAGACGACGGCGACCCGGCTCTGGTCGGAGAAGGGCGGGCCGCACTACGGCAGCCCGGACAAGGAGCCGGTCGTCCGGCTGCGGGCGCTGACCGACGCTGGACGCGTGGGCGTGCCGTTCACGACCGGCATCCTGATCGGGATCGGGGAGACCCGTGCCGAGCGCGCGGACTCGATCTTCGCGATCCGGTCGGCGGCGCGGGCGCACGGGCACATTCAGGAAGTCATCGTGCAGAACTTCCGGGCCAAGCCGGACACGGCGATGGCCGGTGACCCGGATGCCGACCTCGAGGAGCTTGCGGC
>NZ_JBJZON010000107.1:0-361 GCF_047200735.1 Pseudonocardia oceanicola | reverse complement strand
ACGGCCTTGGCGGCGCTGGTCACGATCTCGCGAGGCGCGTGGCTGCCGTTGCGCACCACCAGTCGGCGGCCGCGCTCGTCACGCTCGTGCGCGAACTGGGCGCAGTAGGCGTCGACCTCGGCCTGCAACGCCTCGGCCAGCATCCGCCGCGCGCCCTCGCGCACGAGTTCCTCGATCGCCGACGTCACCGCCGACGTCACCGCCGACGTCACCGCCGCCGTGGCCGCCTCGCCGCCGGTGCGGTCATCGCGGCCGTCCGGCTCCTCGGGCACCACGCTGAGCATGGGTCGTACCTTCCCGACCGGCGTTGGCGCGCCGATCTTGCTTGAGGCCCTGCAGATCATGCGGGAGGGTACGACCC
>NZ_JBJZON010000106.1:0-382 GCF_047200735.1 Pseudonocardia oceanicola | reverse complement strand
CGGGCGGATGTCGACGTCGTCGTCACCGAGCACGGGACCGCGTGGCTGCGCGGCTGCCCGCACGACGAGCGGGGTGCCCGCCTGCTGGCGGTCGCCGCCCCCGAACACCGAGAAGATCTCGAGCGAGCCCTGCGGGAGGACACATGAGCAAGCGGGTGCACATCCGTGAGGTCGGGCCGCGTGACGGGTTCCAGAACGAGCCCGAGCGTATCGCCACCGACGACAAGATCCGGCTGATCGAGGCGCTGGCCCGGGCCGGGTTCGAGCGGATCGAGGTGGCCAGCTTCGTGCGGCCGGACGTGATCCCGCAGCTGTCCGACGGCGTCGAGGTGCTGAACCGGATCGACGTGCCCGAGCACGTGAAGCTGATGGTGCTCATCCC
>NZ_JBJZON010000105.1:0-386 GCF_047200735.1 Pseudonocardia oceanicola | reverse complement strand
TTCTCCGAGCCGGCCATGCGGGAGATGGTCTCCTCCATGAGCGTGCCGCCCATGTCGTCCGCCCCGCCACGGAGGATGTCGGCGGCGAGGTCGTCGCCGAGCTTCACCCAGGAGCACTGGACGTGGTCGATCCGGCCGTGCAGCGCCAGCCGCGCGAACGCGTGCACCGCCCGGTTGTCCCGCTCGGTGGGCCCGGGACGGGCGATCCCGGCCAGATAGATCGGCGCGTTGTGGTGCACGAACGGCAGCGGGACGAACTCGGTGAACCCGCCGGTGCGGTCCTGGATCGCCGCGAGCGTGCGCAGGTGCCCCAGCCAGTGCCGCGGCTCGTCGACGTGCCCGTACATCATCGTCGACGACGACGGGATCCCCAGCTCGTGCGCCGT
>NZ_JBJZON010000104.1:0-399 GCF_047200735.1 Pseudonocardia oceanicola | reverse complement strand
CGAGATGAACCTGGGCCAGCTCGCCCTGCTGCTGCGCGGGCGCTACCTCGTCGACGCCAAGTCCTACACCAAGGTCTCCGGCCTGCCGTTCAAGGCCGAGGAACTCCAGGATGTCTTCCTGGAATACCTCGACCTGGAGTCGTCGGCCGCCTCAGTCCGGACAGAGGTGACCGTGTGAGCCCGAGCCGCGCCGGCCACCGGACGATACGGCGAACGTCCCGCTTCTTATCTGCCCGATCGCCGTCCCGGGCGCCTGCAGCCTCGGACCAGGAGCGGCTGCCCGACGAGGCTGAGGCCGCTTCCCGTCGAGGCTCTCGGGGACCGGTCAGCGTCTCCGCGGCCGTGCGGGCCGCTGTCGCGTCAATTGGTTCGAAGGAGATCGTATGACGTCGACCGACT
>NZ_JBJZON010000103.1:0-403 GCF_047200735.1 Pseudonocardia oceanicola | reverse complement strand
CGGTTGACCAGGCCCCAGTCCAGGGCCTCCTGCGCGGAGAGGCGGCGCAGCATGAACCAGATCTCGCGGGCGCGCTTCTCACCGACGACGCGGGCGAGGTAGCCCGAGCCGAGACCGGCGTCGAAGGAGCCGACGCGCGGGCCGTTCTGGCCGAAGGTGGCGGTGTCGGCGGCGATGGTGAGGTCGGCGAGCACGTGCAGCACGTGCCCGCCGCCGATGGCGATGCCGTTGACCGCCGCCACGACCGGCTTGGGCACGTCCCGGATCACCCGGTGCAGCGCCTCGACCTCGAACAGCCCGGACTCGGAGGGGCCGTAGTCGCCGGTCTCCATGCGCTGCTTCTGGTCCCCACCCGAGCAGAACGCCTTCTCACCGGCGCCGGTCAGGGCGATGACCCCGACCT
>NZ_JBJZON010000102.1:0-404 GCF_047200735.1 Pseudonocardia oceanicola | reverse complement strand
ATCCGGTTCGCGGGTGACTCGGGTGACGGGATGCAGCTCACGGGTGACCGGTTCACCTCGGAGACCGCGAGTTTCGGCAACGACCTGTCGACGTTGCCGAACTTCCCGGCCGAGATCCGGGCCCCTGCCGGCACCCTGCCGGGGGTGTCGTCGTTCCAGCTGCACTTCGCCAACTACGACATCCTCACCCCCGGTGACCGCCCGGACGTGTTGGTGGCGATGAACCCGGCCGCGCTCAAGGCCAACATCGCCGACCTGCCCCCGGGCGGGGTGCTGATCGTGAACACCGACGAGTTCACCAAGCGCAACCTGACCAAGGTCGGCTACGAGGCCAACCCGCTCGAGGACGAGTCCCTGGCCGAGTTCCAGGTCCACGAGGTCGCCATGGCCACCCTCACCCGCGG
>NZ_JBJZON010000101.1:0-414 GCF_047200735.1 Pseudonocardia oceanicola | reverse complement strand
GCGTCTTCTGCTGTGCGCCACGCGCTTCGTCGAGTCCGGTTTGACCACTGGCACATTGTGGGCCCGTGCTAATCGTCATTTATGACGCACACTGAACCTTTGCCAACCTGCTGGACGGGCGGGTCGGGTCGTGCCCGGCGTGGCGTGACCTCGAATGGTTGGTCGGGTGGCCCGGCGGGATCTCACCTCCGGGCTCCCACAGATCCCGGCGTGACAGTCTCCCGTCACCGGGCTCTTCTCGATCTCGCCGTCAGAACCCCGGGCCCCACCGCCAGTGCGCGAAGTAGCGCGGGTACTGGCGGGTGGTGCGCCGCCAGGCCGCGTGCGCCCTGGTGAAGGTCCGTAGCCGTTTGTACTTCTTCCTCATCCAGCGCACCAGGTAGACATTGAGCTATTGCCAACCTGATCACGCGG
>NZ_JBJZON010000100.1:0-439 GCF_047200735.1 Pseudonocardia oceanicola | reverse complement strand
TTCGGTGCCGACGACGGCGTCGACGGGGATCCGGACGTCGGTGAAGTAGAGGTCGTTGACGGTGTGGGCGTACATGGTGTCGATGGGCCGGATCACCAGGCCGGGGGTGTCCGCGGGGACCATCAGCAGGGTCAGGCCGTCGTGCTTGGCGCCGGAGGGGTCGGTGCGGACGAGGACGAGGATGTGCCGGGCGAGGTGGGCGGCGGTGGTCCAGGTCTTCTGTCCGTCGAGGACGAAGTGGTCGCCGTCGCGTACCGCGGGCATGCGGGCCGAGGCGAGGTCGGAGCCGGCTCCGGGTTCGCTCAGGGCGATGGCTTCGAAGTGGCCGGCGCAGATGGACTCGACGATGGTGCGTTTCTGCGCGTCGGTGCCCCAGTGCAGGTAGGTCTGGGCGGCGGTGAGGCCGGTGCCGTAGGCGGTGGTGGGGGCGAGCCCGCGT
>NZ_JBJZON010000099.1:0-439 GCF_047200735.1 Pseudonocardia oceanicola | reverse complement strand
CACGGTGCCGACGACGGCGTCGACCGGCACCCGGACGTCGGTGAAGTACACGTCGTTGACGGTGTGGGCGTACATGGTGTCGATGGGCCGCACGTCGATCCCGGGGGTGTCCGCGGGCACCATCAGCAGGGTCAGGCCCTCGTGCTTGGCGCCGGAGGGGTCGGTGCGGACGAGGACGAGGATGTGCCGGGCGAGGTGGGCGGCGGTGGTCCAGGTCTTCTGGCCGTCGAGGACGAAGTGGTCGCCGTCGCGTACCGCGGGCATGCGGGCCGAGGCGAGGTCGGAGCCGGCGCCCGGCTCGCTCAGCGCGATCGCTTCGAAGTGGCCGGCGCAGATGGACTCGACGATGGTGCGTTTCTGCGCGTCGGTGCCCCAGTGCAGGTAGGTCTGCGCGGCGGTCAGGCCGGTGCCGTAGGCGGTGGTGGGGGCGAGCCCGCGC
>NZ_JBJZON010000098.1:0-453 GCF_047200735.1 Pseudonocardia oceanicola | reverse complement strand
ACCACCACCGACCCCGCCGCGCTGCAGGCCATCTGCGATCGGCTCGGCCCGGCCACCATCGACGCCTTCGCCCAGCGCTGGCTGGCGGTGCTGCCGCGCCCGCTCACCGACGCCGACCGCGCCGGCGGGTACTGGTGGGAGCTGTCGATGCGCCAGGTCGAGGTCTCCCGCACCCTCGTGTTCACCGCCCCACGCCACGCCCGCGGCTTCTTCGAGGCCCTGGTCGCCGACAACCTCGACATCGGCCGCCCCGCACACGTCGAGCTGATCTTCACCGGCAAACACGAACGCCGCGGCCGCCCACGCACCCACCCACTGATCTTCAACACCAAGGTCGTCACCCGCGGCGTCGAGGTCACCGTCAACGCCTTCTACAAGCACTCCCGGATCAAGCAGTACCTCAAAGACGGCCGCGCGCTGCGCGTCGAAACCGTTGTCAACGACACCTACGAC
>NZ_JBJZON010000097.1:0-453 GCF_047200735.1 Pseudonocardia oceanicola | reverse complement strand
GCCACCGACGACCCCGCCGCGTTGCAGGCCATCTGCGATCGGCTCGGCCCGGCCACCATCGACGCCTTCGCCCAGCGCTGGCTGGCGGTGCTGCCGCGCCCGCTCACCGACGCCGATCGCGCCGGCGGGTACTGGTGGGAGCTGTCGATGCGCCAGGTCGAGGTCTCGCGCACCCTCGTGTTCACCGCCCCACGCCACGCCCGCGGGTTCTTCGAGGCCCTGGTCGCCGACAACCTCGACATCGGCCGCCCCGCACACGTCGAGCTGATCTTCACCGGCAAACACGAACGCCGCGGCCGCCCACGCACCCACCCACTGATCTTCAACACCAACGTCGTCACCCGCGGCGTCGAGGTCACCGTCAACGCCTTCTACAAGCACTCCCGGATCAAGCAGTACCTCAAAGACGGCCGCGCGCTGCGCGTCGAAACCGTTGTCAACGACACCTACGAT
>NZ_JBJZON010000096.1:0-464 GCF_047200735.1 Pseudonocardia oceanicola | reverse complement strand
GCGGCGGCCCAGTCTTCCGCGGTCATGGAGGTGAGGCCGGCGAAGGTGCTGGGGCCGGCGAGCATCTGGCCGCCGTCCATGGCGATGGTCTGGCCGGTCAGGTAGTCGCAGGCGTCGGAGAGCAGGAAGATCGTGAGGTTGGCGAGTTCTTCGACGGTGCCGGTGCGGCCCATGGGGATGGCGTCGGCTTGGGTGGCGCCGATGGAGCTCTTGTCGGTGGGGTTGAGCATTTCCCAGGCGTAGTCGGTGGGGATCGGGCCGGGGGCCAGGGCGTTGAGCCGGATCCCGTGGCGGGCCCATTCGACGGCCAGTGACATGGTCATCGAGTGCACGGCGGCCTTGGCCATGGCCGAGGGTGTGACGAACGCCGAGCCGGTCCACACCCAGGTGGTGAGGGTGGAGAGCACGCTGCCGGGCAGCCCGGCGGCGATCCAGCGCTTCCCGGCGGAGTGGGTGGTGTGGAA
>NZ_JBJZON010000095.1:0-513 GCF_047200735.1 Pseudonocardia oceanicola | reverse complement strand
CGGGAAGGTGCTGGTGGGCGTGCCGGCCAGCCAGTGCAGGCCGTCGGCGACGCGGCCGGCGCGGCGGGTCTCGAGGATCCGGCCGACGACGTGCTCGGCGTCGTCGGCCACGCCGGAGAAGCGGCCCGAGCCCCAGGTGTACTGCCAGGGCAGGCCGATGAAATACAGGCCCGGCCAGTTGGTCACCCCGCGCTCGTGGGTGGGGTAACCGCGCCCGTCGAAGATCGGCAGCTCGATCCAGCGGTCGTCGCGGCCGTAGCCGGTGGACCAGATCACGCTCGTGAGGCCGGCGGCGGCGAGGTCGATCTCCTCCGGCTCGTCGCAGGCCGGCGCCCAGACCGGGGCCCGCCGCTCCTCGGCGGGGGCCTCGATGCCGGTGGCGGCGATGTAGGCGTCGATCGAGTCCTTGATGGCCTCGGCGACGGCGTCGGCACCGTCGAGGTTGGCCCGCAGGTCCCCGGCGAAGCGCAGCCGCCCGCCGGTGACCCCGACCAGCCGCCCGTGCAGCCGCAT
>NZ_JBJZON010000094.1:0-527 GCF_047200735.1 Pseudonocardia oceanicola | reverse complement strand
AGGTAGAAGTAGAAGCAGCTCACCCGCCGCTGCGTCCGGGGGAATGTGTACCAGGGCGCCCCGGTCGAGCCCTCCCGCTCGACGCCGACGAACACCGAGGCGAACTCCTGCGCCACCCCGATCGCAGCCACCCCGGAGTGCCCGGTGGCGGCCTGCGCGGCCAGATACGGGCGCATCCGGTCGATCTTGCGGTCGGTCTTGGCGAAGCGCATCACCGGGACGTGCTCGGCGGCGGCGAACCGGGCGACGGCCGTGCGGAATGCTGTCCCGAGCTTATTGAAGATCGCCGGCGACGGGATCGGATAGCCCAGGTGCGCGGTCAGGAAACTCACCACCTGCCCGCCCGCCTGCAGGTTCGGCACGTAGGCGTTGAGATAGACCCGGTCTAGGCACTCCAGATCCAGCGCTACCTGCCCGTCGAGCACCTCATTCACCGTCACCGGCTTGGCCACGGCCACCAGCGTGACCGCAGCTCATCCGCCTGACCAGCCATCAACCTCGGCGGTCCGAGGCGGAGCCTCTCTGGG
>NZ_JBJZON010000093.1:0-560 GCF_047200735.1 Pseudonocardia oceanicola | reverse complement strand
ACCTTCTCGCCCTTGCGGACGGTCTCGCGCTCGAGGGTGTCGTCGCTCCAGTACTGGTGGATGGCCTCGGTACCGGTGACGAAGGCGGGGTTGTGCCCGCGGAAGGTGCCGTTGTGCTCGCCCGGGCCCCACACGTCGTGCTCGGGCTTGATCAGCACCAGGGCCATCGGCAGCCCGTAGCCGGAGATCGACTTGGAGATGGTGACGATGTCGGGCTGGATCCCGGCGGCCTCGAAGGAGAAGAACGGGCCGGTGCGGCCCACGCCCATCTGCACGTCGTCGACGATCAGCAGGATGTCGTGGCGCTTGCACAGGTCGGCCAGGCCCTGCAACCACTCGATGCGGGCCGGGTTGATCCCGCCCTCGCCCTGCACGGTCTCCACGATCACCGCGGCCGGCTCGTTGAGGCTCGACCCGGCGTCGGTGAGCACCTTCTCGAACCACAGGAAGTCCGGGACCTTGCCGTCGAAGTAGTTGTCGAACGGCATCGGGGTGGCGTGCACCAGCGGGATCCCGGCGCCGCCGCGCTTCATCGAGTTCCCGGTGACCGACAGCGCGCC
>NZ_JBJZON010000092.1:0-584 GCF_047200735.1 Pseudonocardia oceanicola | reverse complement strand
CGAACCCGTAGTGCTCGGCGAATGCCGCCGCCTGCGGGTGCAGCGGCACCGCCCGGCCCGGGGCGACGTGGCGGCGGACCACGGTCTTGGTGCGGTCGTAGACGATCGTGGCCGGGACTCCGCCGAAGTGGGCGAACGCGCGCCGGTGGCAGTCGAAGAACGTGGCCAGGTCCTGGCTGGTGGTGAAGCAGATGAACGGGTCGCGCGAGTAGGACAACGTCATATGGAACGAGTAGACCTTCTTGCCCGCTCCGGCCCCGACCAGCAGACAGCCCTCGTCGCCCCAGTCGACCTGGGCCTGCGCGCCCGCGACGACCTCGAACCGGCGATGCAGCCCGGGCGGGCGGCCCTGGGCGTCGGACTCGAGCTCGATCCGGCGCCGCGCTTCCGCGCAGTAAACCTTGATCCGCTGGTAGTGGCCGGTGAACCCGTAGTCGGCCACCAGCCGCTCATGGATCACCGTCGCCCGCAGCCGCGGGTCATCGGCCAGCCAGGCGTCGATCACCTCAGTGAACGGATCCACCAGCCGGGCCACCGTGCCCGCCCGCGAGCTCGCCCGCGGCGGGACCGCCGGCGCGTCCGGC
>NZ_JBJZON010000091.1:0-594 GCF_047200735.1 Pseudonocardia oceanicola | reverse complement strand
ACCAAGGGCCAGTACAGCCCGACCTCCGAGGTCGGGAAGGTCACCAAGTCCACCCCCATGGGCTCGCTCGACCACCCGTTCAACCCGATCTCCCTCGCGTTGGGCGCCGAGGCGAGCTTCGTCGGGCGGGCGCTGGACTCCGACCGCAAGGGCCTCACCGAGGTCCTGGGTGCCGCCGCCGCGCACCGCGGCTCCGCCCTGGTGGAGATCTTCCAGGACTGCCCGATCTTCAACGACGGCTCCTTCGACCTGCTGCGCAAGCCGGAGACCAAGGACCAGCGCCTCGTGCCGGTCCGCCACGGCGAGCCGATCACCTTCGGGCCCGAGGACGACCGCTTCGCCGTGGTCCAGCGCGGGTTCCGGCTCGAGGTCGTCAAGGCCGCCGACGTCGACCCGGCCGAGATCATGGTGCACGACGCGAGCAACCTCGAGCTGGCCTTCGCCCTCTCGCGGCTGTCCGACCAGGACCTCACCCACACCGTCACCGGCATCTTCCGCGACGTCGACCGCACCACCTACGACGACGCCGCCCGCGCCCAGCTGCAGCAGGCCAAGGACCTGGCCGCCCAGAAGCCCGGCGGCACGGACCTGCAG
>NZ_JBJZON010000090.1:0-615 GCF_047200735.1 Pseudonocardia oceanicola | reverse complement strand
GACGCTGTTCCTGACCGACCTGGACCGCAGCAAGATCGACATCCGGCCGATCCCGAAGATGGGTCGCAACGCGGTCACCTCCAACGAGTTGTTCATCGACGACCTGATGGTGCCGGTGGAGGACCGGGTCGGCGAGGAGGGCCAGGGCTTCCGCTACATCCTCGACGGGCTGAACCCGGAGCGGATGCTGGTGGCGGCCGAGGCGCTCGGTCTGGGCCGGGTGGCGCTGGATAGGGCGGTGAGCTACGGCAACCAGCGGGAGGTGTTCGGTCGTCCGATCGGGATGAACCAGGGCCTGCAGTTCCCGCTGGCGGACTCGTTGGCCCGCCTGGACGCGGCGGAGCTGATGCTGCGCAAGGCGACCTGGGCCTATGACCAGGGCCTGCCGTGCGGCCGTGAGGCCAACACCGCGAAGTACCTGTGCGCCGACGCGGGCTTCGAGGCGGCGGACCGGGCGCTGCAGACTCATGGCGGGATGGGGTACTCGGAGGAGTACAACGTGGCCCGCTACTTCCGGGAGGCGCGGCTGCTCAAGATCGCGCCGCTCCCGCAGGAGATGGTGCTCAACTACCTGGGCTCGCACGTGCTGGGCCTGCCCCGCAGCTACTAGAGACC
>NZ_JBJZON010000089.1:0-631 GCF_047200735.1 Pseudonocardia oceanicola | reverse complement strand
CACGCTGTTCCTGACCGACCTGGACCGCAGCAAGATCGACATCCGGCCGATTCCGAAGATGGGCCGCAACGCGGTCACCTCGAACGAGTTGTTCATCGACGACCTGATGGTGCCGGTGGAGGACCGGGTCGGCGAGGAGGGCCAGGGCTTCACCTACATCCTGGACGGGCTGAACCCGGAGCGGATGCTGGTCGCGGCGGAGGCGCTGGGGCTGGGCCGGGTGGCGCTGGATAGGGCCGTGAGCTACGGCAACCAGCGGGAGGTGTTCGGTCGTCCGATCGGGATGAACCAGGGGCTGCAGTTCCCGCTGGCGGACTCGTTGGCCCACCTGGACGCGGCGGAGCTGATGCTGCGCAAGGCGACCTGGCTCTACGACCACGGCAAGCCGTGCGGCCGTGAGGCCAACACCGCGAAGTACCTGTGCGCCGACGCGGGCTTCGAGGCGGCGGACCGGGCGCTGCAGACCCACGGCGGGATGGGGTACTCCGAGGAGTACAACGTGGCCCGCTACTTCCGGGAGGCCCGCCTGCTCAAGATCGCGCCGCTCCCGCAGGAGATGGTGCTCAACTACCTGGGCTCGCACGTGCTGGGCCTGCCCCGCAGCTACTAGAGACCCCGACTACTAGAGACT
>NZ_JBJZON010000088.1:0-656 GCF_047200735.1 Pseudonocardia oceanicola | reverse complement strand
GGCCTGACCCGCCACCTGCACACCGCCGGGATCGACGTGGTCGAGGTCGACCGCCCGGACCGCAAGACCCGCCGATGGCAGGGCAAGTCCGACCCGGTCGACGCCGAGGCCGCTGCCCGCGCCGCCCTGTCCGGACGCGCCACCGGCATTCCCAAGATCCGCGACGGGCAGGTCGAGGCCCTCCGCGCGCTACGCGTGGCCCGACGCAGCGCGATCAGCAACCGAGCCGAAGCCCAGACCCAGATCAAAGCGCTGATCGTGACCGCGCCCGAACCGCTGCGCACCCAGCTACGCAGCCTTGGCATCGGCCATCTCATCGCCCACTGCGCCGCCCGCCGCCCCGACCCGACGCGGGCCGCTGAGCCGAGCACCGCCACGCTGATCGCGCTGCGCAGCCTCGCCCAGCGCCACCGGCGGCTCACAACCGAGATCTCGGAGCTCGACGCCCTGCTCACCCCACTCGTGGACGCGATCAACCCCGCCCTGGTCACGCTCCACGGTGTCGCCACCGATGTCGCCGGACAGCTCCTGGTCACCGCGGGCGAGAACCCCGAACGACTGCGTTCCGAAGCGGCGTTCGCCATGCTCTGCGGAGTCGCACCACTCCCGGCCTCGTCAGGGCGCACTCACCGCCACCGGCTCAACCGCGGCGGCGA
>NZ_JBJZON010000087.1:0-681 GCF_047200735.1 Pseudonocardia oceanicola | reverse complement strand
CCCCTGGTCCGCGGTCTCGGTGCGGAGGTCGGCGCGCTCGCCGCGCGCCTGATCCGCGAGGGCGGCGTGGACCTGCGGACGGGCGTGGCGCTGACCGGGTTCGTCGACGCGGACGGCCCGGGCGTGGCCGTCGAGCTGGCCGACGGGTCACGGATCGAGGCCGACGTCGCGCTCGTCGGGATCGGCGGCCGTCCGGACCTCGGGTGGCTCGGCGAGACCGGGCTCGACCTGGCCGACGGGATCCCGTGCGACGCGCAGGGCCGGGTCGTCGGGCTCGACGGGGTGTGGGCGGTCGGCGACGCCGCCGCGTGGGACTACCCCGCGCAGGGCGGTCGGCACCGGCACGAGCACTGGACCTCGACGACCGACCAGGCCACGATCGTCGCCCGGGCGATCACCGGCACCGAGGCACCGCCGCCGACGGTCCCCTACTTCTGGTCGGACCAGTTCGGCCTCAAGATCCAGCTGATCGGGCGGCCCGACCTCGCCGACGCGATCCTGCCGCTGCACGGCGAGGGCCTCGCCGGCGGCACGATCAAGGGCACCGTCGTCGGGTACCTGCGGGGCGGGCGGCTGATCGCGGTGGCCGGCTTCGGCGCGGCCCGCTACATCGCGCGCTACCGCGCGTTGCTCCTGGACGAGACCGACCGGGCGCGGGCGCTGGAGTTCGCGGCGTCGCTG
>NZ_JBJZON010000086.1:0-716 GCF_047200735.1 Pseudonocardia oceanicola | reverse complement strand
TACAAGGCCTCGGCGGAGCAGTTCGGGCCCCGTGACCTGGTGGAGTACGCGGTGCGGGCCGAGGAGGTGGGCCTGGACAGCGTGTGGGTGTCGGACCACTTCCTGCCGTGGCGGCACGAGGGCGGCCACGCCCCGTCGGCCCTGACCTGGATGGCGGCGGTGGGGGAGCGCACCCGCCGGGTGCAGATCGGCACGAGCGTGACCACGCCGACGTTCCGCTACAACCCGGCGGTGATGGCGCAGACCTTCGCCACCATGGCGCTGCTCTACGACAACCGGATCATCCTCGGCGCGGGCACCGGCGAGGCGCTCAACGAGATCGCGGTGTCGGGCATGGAGTGGCCGGAGTTCAAGGAGCGCTTCGCCCGGCTGCGCGAGGCGGTGCGGCTGATGCGCGCGCTGTGGACCGAGGAGAACGTGGACTTCGAGGGCGACTACTACCGGCTGGTCAACGCCTCGATCTACGACCGGCCGGAGAGGCCGGTGCCGGTCTACATCGCCGCCGGCGGGCCGGTGGTGGCGCGCTACGCGGGCCGCTCCGGGGAGGGTTTCATCTGCACCTCGGGCAAGGGCATGGACCTCTACACCGAGAAGCTGATCCCGGCGGTCAAGGAGGGCGCGGAGAAGGAGTCGCGCTCCTTCGACGACATCGACCGGACGATCGAGATCAAGCTCTCCTACGATCGCGACCCGGACGCCGCGCTGGAGAACACCCG
>NZ_JBJZON010000085.1:0-785 GCF_047200735.1 Pseudonocardia oceanicola | reverse complement strand
ACGCCCTATTCAGACTCGCTTTCGCTACGGCTACCCCACACGGGTTAACCTCGCCACGAAGCATAACTCGCAGGCTCATTCTTCAAAAGGCACGCCATCACCCCACAAGGCTCTGACGGCTTGTAGGCACACGGTTTCAGGTACTATTTCACTCCCCTCCCGGGGTACTTTTCACCTTTCCCTCACGGTACTCGTCCGCTATCGGTCACCAGGAAGTATTTAGGCTTAACGGGTGGTCCCGCCAAATTCACAGCGAATTCCACGAGCTCGCTGCTACTCGGGTATACAGTCCATCATGCGCTGCGCGTTTTCGCGTACGGGGCTCTCACCCACTACGGCGACCCTTTCCAGAAGTCTTCCACTAACACACAACCACACAATCCGAGGCCCGGCAGAACCCCGACGACCACAACCCACGACACCGCATCCGCAACCCCTGCCGGGTCTCACACGAACACGGTTTAGCCTCCTCCGCTTTCGCTCGCCACTACTCACGGAATCACGGTTGTTTTCTCTTCCTGTGGGTACTGAGATGTTTCACTTCCCCACGTTCCCCCCGTACGACTATGAATTCATCGCACGGTAACGCCCCATGACGGGCGCTGGGTTTCCCCATTCGGACACCCTCGGATCACAGCTCGGTTGACAACTCCCCGAGGACTATCGCGGCCTCCCACGTCCTTCATCGGCTCCTGATGCCCAGGCATCCACCATGTGCCCTTACACACTTGACCACAACAAGATGCTCGCATCCACTATGCAACACTCAACACACAACCACACCC
>NZ_JBJZON010000084.1:0-791 GCF_047200735.1 Pseudonocardia oceanicola | reverse complement strand
GGGGTGGGCACCCCGACGAGCACCACGGTGCCGGCCAGGTCGCGGGCGAAGAAGGCCTGCTTCCAGGTCTCGGGGCGGCCGACGGCGTCGACGACGACATCGGCGCCGAACCCGTCGGTGGCCTCCTTGATGGCCTCGACGGCGTCGGTGGCCTTGGCGTTGACGGTGTGGGTGGCGCCGAAGCCGCGGGCCCACTCCAGCTTCTTGTCGTCGGTGTCCACGGCGACGATGGTGGTGGCGCCGGCGAGGGTGGCCCCGGCGATCGCGGCGTCGCCCACCCCGCCGCAGCCGATGACGGCGATCGAGTCGCCGCGGCCGACGGCCCCGGTGTTGATGGCCGCACCGATGCCGGCCATGACCCCGCAGCCGAGCAGCCCGGCGACCTGCGGCTGCACCGCCGGGTTGACCTTGGTGCACTGGCCGGCGGCGACCAGCGTCTTCGCGCAGAACGCGCCGATGCCCAGCGCCGGGGACAGCTCCTGGCCGGACTTCAGCGTCATCTTCTGCGTGGCGTTGTGCGTGGTGAAGCAGTACCAGGGCTTGCCCTTGCGGCAGGCCCGGCACTCGCCGCACACGGCCCGCCAGTTGAGGATCACGAAGTCGCCCGGGGCGACCTCGGTGACACCCTCGCCGACGGACTCCACGACCCCGGCGGCCTCGTGCCCGAGCAGGAACGGGAACTCGTCGTTGATCCCGCCCTCCCGGTAGTGCAGGTCGGTGTGGCAGACCCCGCACGCCTGGATCTGCACGACCGCCTCACCGGGACCGGGGTCCGGGACCACGATCGTCTC
>NZ_JBJZON010000083.1:0-801 GCF_047200735.1 Pseudonocardia oceanicola | reverse complement strand
AGTCGCGGGGTGTAGACCCGAAGCGGAGTGATCTACCCATGGCCAGGGTGAAGCGTCGGTAAGACGTCGTGGAGGCCCGAACCCACCAGGGTTGAAAACCTGGGGGATGAGCTGTGGGTAGGGGTGAAAGGCCAATCAAACTCCGTGATAGCTGGTTCTCCCCGAAATGCATTTAGGTGCAGCGTCGTGTGGTGGGTACCGGAGGTAGAGCACTGGATGGCCTAGGGGGCCGACAAGCTTACTGAAGTCAGCCAAACTCCGAATGCCGGTACTGTGAGCGCGGCAGTGAGACTGCGGGGGATAAGCTTCGTAGTCGAGAGGGAAACAGCCCAGATCACCGGCTAAGGCCCCTAAGCGTGCGCTAAGTGGGAAAGGATGTGGGATCGCCGAGACAACCAGGAGGTTGGCTTAGAAGCAGCCATCCTTGAAAGAGTGCGTAATAGCTCACTGGTCAAGTGGTCCTGCGCCGACAATGTAGCGGGGCTCAAGCGCACCGCCGAAGCCGTGGCAATGACACATTCATCCGCTTCCAGTGTTGTGCTGGTTGTGTAGTGGTGTTGTTGGGTAGGGGAGCGTCGTGCATCCGGTGAAGCCGCCGAGTGATCGAGTGGTGGAGGGTGTGCGAGTGAGAATGCAGGCATGAGTAGCGAATGCAGAGTGAGAATCTCTGCCGCCGGATGACCAAGGGTTCCTGGGCCAGGTTGTTCCGCCCAGGGTGAGCCGGGACCTAAGGCGAGGCCGACAGGCGTAGTCGATGGATAACGGGTTGATATTCCCGTGCTCGTGATAGTGCGTCCATGC
>NZ_JBJZON010000082.1:0-818 GCF_047200735.1 Pseudonocardia oceanicola | reverse complement strand
ATGCTGTCGGCCTCGAACCTGACCACCCTGGACGAGGCGGGGTTCAAGTTCATCGTCGGGTCGCGGCAGTCGAAGGCGCCGATCGACCTGGAGTCGCATTTCCACTGGCACGGCGACGCCTTCGACGACGGCCAGCACGTCGACACCCTCACCCCCAAACGCGGCGCGAACCTCGCCAACGACACCGCGCTGCGCGCCGAGCCGGTCTGGGACCCGCGAGCTCATCCGGGTTCGTGGCGGGCGGTCTGGTCCTACTCGGCCAAGCGGTTCGCCCGGGACAACCGCACCCTCAACGCCCAGGAGACCCGCGCCCGTGAGGTCGTCAACGGCGACAAGACCGCCCGCACCCCGCGGTTCGTCCGCAACGCCGGTGACGGGCAGGTCCTCGACGAGAAAGCGCTGGCCCGAGCGCGACGGCTGGCCGGACTGAAGGGCTACGTCACCAACCTGCCCGCCCACGTCATGGACGCCGCGCAGGTCATCGGCGCCTACCACGACCTCTGGCAGGTCGAGGCGTCGTTCCGGATGAGCAAGACCGACCTCGCCGCGAGGCCCATGTTCCACCGCACCCGCGACAGCATCGAGGCCCACCTGACCATCGTGTTCGCAGCCCTCGCCGTCGCCCGCACCGCCCAGACCCGCACCGGGCTGTCCATCCGCCGCCTCGTCCGCGCCCTGCGGCCGCTGCGCTCGGCCACCATCGCCGTCAACGGCACCGAGCACACCTTCCCGCCGCAGGTCCCGGCCGACCTCGAGCCGCTCGTCACGGCGCTGCGCGGCTGACCGTCACGCACCAAGGGCGTTTGATCAAACTCGGG
>NZ_JBJZON010000081.1:0-945 GCF_047200735.1 Pseudonocardia oceanicola | reverse complement strand
TTCCTGGTTCCGCGACAGCTTGCGGTAGCGGCCGGTGTCGGGGTTCTTGCGGCGACGCCGCTGCGGAACCGCGACCGTGGGGCCGGCGCCCTGGTAGGCGGTGTCGGCCGCAGCGGGGATCTCCTGCGCGGTCAGCGCGTCGATGATCCCGTGCTCGCGGGCGGCGCCCATGTCGTGCCGCGCTCCGGGCAGCGGCGGGGAGATCCACACCAGGCGGCCGACCGGGTCGGCGATGACCTGCACGTTGAGCCCGTGGGCCTTGTGCTTCCCAGAGTAGAAGGCGCGGTCATAGCCCGAGGCCATCCCGACCCGGTCGATACGCAGCAGAGTGCCGTCGAGGATCACGAACGCCTTCCGGGCCGCGACCTCGACCGCCTGCTCCAGCGTCGGCGCCATCGCCGCCAGCACCTCGAGGGCCTCGCGGATGTAGCGCTACACCGTCGAGGTGCCGATCTCGAAGCCGCACCGCAGCAGGGGATAGAGCTGCGACCGGTAGAACCGGCCGTAGTAGTTCATCCAGCCCGACACGATGGGGTTGAGCCATCGGGCCAGGTCCCGCTCGGACAAGGAGGTGTGCCGGTGCAGCCGCCAGGACCACACCGTGTCGCTCATCCTGGCCATGGCGGCCTTGGAGGCCGCCGGGCCGAACACGGTGAACACGCTACCGTGCCTGCTGCGGACCGCCCGGGCCCGGAAGGTGTACCCGAGGAAGTCGAACGCGGTGTGCTCTGCCGAGCCGCCACGTCGTCCGTCCTTGCAGTACACGATCCGCGTCTTGTCCGGGTGCAGCCGCAACCCGACCTGCTCCATGCGCTGCGCGATCGCCGCCGCCACCAGGCGCGCCTGGTGTTCGCTGCGGCAGTGCACCACGGCGTCGTCGACGTAGCGCTCGAACGGCACCGACGGGACACCGGCCGCTACCGCAAGCTGTCGCGGAACCAGGAG
>NZ_JBJZON010000080.1:0-952 GCF_047200735.1 Pseudonocardia oceanicola | reverse complement strand
TTCGAGGCCGGGGGTGCCGGGGATGGCCCAGGGCCGGGCCAGGGTCTCGGTGTCGCGCAGGTAGGGCCAGAACTCCCCGGACCCGTCGGGGGCGTTGGGCTCGGTCGCGAACTGCGGGTCCACGCTCTCCAGGGTGGCGGCGTCGGGGACCTTCCACGGCTCGGACCCGTTGGCCAGGGCCCCGTCGGAGAGCACGATCACCGGGGTCCGGTAGCGGACGGCGAGGGCGGCGGCCTCGACCGCGGTGTGGAAACAGTCCCCCGGCGAGCGCGGCGCGATGATCGGCAGCGGGGCTTCGCCGTTGCGCCCGTACATGGCTTGGAGCAGGTCGGCCTGCTCGGTCTTGGTCGGCAACCCGGTGGACGGCCCGCCGCGTTGGACGTCGATGACCAGCAGCGGCAGCTCCAGCGCGACCGCCAGCCCGATGGTCTCGGACTTCAACGAGATCCCCGGACCGGAGGTGGTGGTGACCCCGAGGGCGCCGCCGAAGCTGGCGCCGAGGGCGGCGCCGACGCCGGCGATCTCGTCCTCGGCCTGGAAGGTGGTCACGCCGAAGGCCTTGTGTTTGGACAGCTCGTGCAGGATGTCGCTGGCCGGGGTGATCGGATACGACCCGAGGAAGACGGGCAGCCCGGTGGTCTGCCCGGCCGCGACGATGCCGTAGGCCATCGCGGTGTTCCCGGTGATCTGCCGGTAGGTGCCGGGCTCGAGCTTCGCCGGGGCCACCTCGTAGGTGACCGCGAACGCCTCGGTGGTCTCGCCGTAGGCGTGCCCGGCCCGAAACGCGAGGATGTTCGCCTCGGCCAGCTCGGGGCGGCGGGCGAACTTCTCGCGCAGGAACCGTTCGGTGCCCTCGTGCGGGCGGTGATACATCCACGACAGCAGCCCCAGGGCGAACATGTTCTTCGCCCGCTCGGCGTCCTTCTTGGAAAGCCCGGTCTCCTCCAGGGCT
>NZ_JBJZON010000079.1:0-952 GCF_047200735.1 Pseudonocardia oceanicola | reverse complement strand
GGCCCTGGAGGACACCGGGCTTTCCAAGAAGGACGCCGAGCGGGCGAAGAACATGTTCGCCCTGGGGCTGCTGTCGTGGATGTATCACCGCCCGCACGAGGGCACCGAGCGGTTCCTGCGGGAGAAGTTCGCCCGCCGCCCGGAACTGGCCGAGGCGAACATCCTCGCGTTTCGGGCCGGGCACGCCTACGGCGAGACCACCGAGGCGTTCGCGGTCACCTACGAGGTCGCCCCGGCCAAGCTCGCCCCCGGCACCTACCGGCAGATCACCGGGAACACCGCGATGGCCTACGGCATCGTCGCGGCCGGGCAGACCACCGGGCTGCCCGTCTTCCTCGGCAGCTACCCGATCACCCCGGCCAGCGACATCCTGCACGAGCTGTCCAAGCACAAGGCCTTCGGCGTGACCACCTTCCAGGCCGAGGACGAGATCGCCGGGGTCGGCGCCGCGCTGGGCGCGTCGTTCGGCGGGGCGCTGGGGGTGACCACCACCTCCGGCCCGGGCATCTCGTTGAAGTCGGAGACCATCGGGTTGGCGGTCGCCCTGGAGCTGCCGCTGCTGGTCATCGACGTCCAGCGCGGTGGGCCGAGTACGGGGCTGCCGACCAAGACCGAGCAGGCCGACCTGCTCCAAGCCATGTACGGGCGCAACGGCGAAGCCCCGCTGCCGGTCATCGCGCCGCGCTCACCGGGGGACTGTTTCCACACCGCGGTCGAGGCCGCCGCCCTCGCCGTCAGATACCGCACCCCGGTGATCGTGCTGTCGGACGGGGCGCTGGCCAACGGGTCCGAGCCGTGGCAGGTCCCCGACGCCTCACAGCTGGAGAGCGTGGACCCGCAGTTCGCGACCGAGCCCAACGCCCCCGACGGGTCCGGGGAGTTCTGGCCCTACCTGCGCGACACCGAGACCCTGGCCCGCCCGTGGGCCATCCCCGGCACCCCCGGCCTGGAG
>NZ_JBJZON010000078.1:0-960 GCF_047200735.1 Pseudonocardia oceanicola | reverse complement strand
GCCGGTGCTGACCGGGCCGCGCAGGGTGCGGACGATCGTGGACGCGCCACCGGCGGTCGAGCGCAGCGCGATGATCGAGCGGGCGCCGGTGCGGGCGGCCGCTCCGGAGAAGTCCGCCTGCCCGCCGATGCCACCCAGGTACCGGCCGCCGATCGCCTCGCCGTTCACCTGACCGGACAGGTCGACCTCGATGGCGGAGTTGATCGCGACGAGCCGGCGCAGCCGGGCGAGCACGGCGGGGTCGTGGGTGTAGCTCGCGGGGCGGAACACCACGGGCAGCTCGCCGAGGCGGGCGTAGAGCTCGGCGGACCCGATGGCCGTGCCGGTGACCAGCAGGCCCTCGTCGATCTCCTTGCGCCGCCCGGTGAGCACGCCCTTCTCCACCAGGCGCAGGACCCCGTCGGTGAGCATGCCGGAGTGGAAGCCCAGGTCACGGTGCCCGGACAAGCCGTCCATGATCGCAGTGGGCAGTGCGCCGACGCCCATCTGCACGGTGTCGCCGTCCTGCACCAGCTCGGCGACGCGGGCGGCGATGGCCTCGTCCACGGCGTCCGGGACGCGGTCCGGCGCCTCGGGCACCGGCCGGTCCGTCTCGATCGTGGCGGCGAAGCGGTCCAGCGGGATGCCCGGCGTGCCGGTGGTCGCGGGCATCCGGTGGTTGATCTCGCCGATCAGCACCCGGCTGTGGCGTACGGCGTCCGCGGCGTAGTCCACGCCGATGCCCAGCGAGCACACTCCGTCCGGGCCGGGCGGGGAGACCTGCACGAGCCCGACGTCGCCGGGCAGGACCCGCTCGGCGAACAACCGCGGGAGGACCGAGTAGTGCGCGGGGACCACCTGCAGGCCGCGCGCCTTGCGCAGCTCCCCCATCGCGCCGTACGAGACGAGCGTGAGCTCCGGCGGCACCTCGCGCAGCCGCCGGTTGAAGCTCAGGCCGCTGAACGCGCGGATCGGGCCGAT
>NZ_JBJZON010000077.1:0-974 GCF_047200735.1 Pseudonocardia oceanicola | reverse complement strand
ATGAAGGGTTATTCAGAACCCTTTCGTTGCGGCTGACCCCGAGCGTGCCAAGCAAGGCGGCTTGTGATCCGCTAGACAGTGGGTGCGGCGTGTCGTTTCAGGGCAACGGCCTCTCACAGTGATATCGATGAGGTTCCTACACCAAAAGCGATATCGTCAGCGAGAGGCCGTTGCACTACCATCGTACTACGGGCTTGACACCACCCCAGCTGCAGGAGCTCGTGAGCCGAGTACACCACGCCCTGCCGAAGCCATGGAATCGGCACACGGGCAGGCCGAAAACACTTGGTCTTTATCGCGCCGTGGAACTGGCCTGCATGTACGTGCGGCAGAACTGCTCCCAGGAGTTCCTGGGTGACCTGCGCGGTGTCTCGCAGTCGACCGTGTCGCGCATCGTCGCCGAGCTGGTACCGGTCGTGGCCGAGGTGCTCGACGAGTTCGTGCCCGATCCGGCCGAGGCCATCGAGCTGGTCCAGGGCCGGGTGTCCCTGGTGGACGGCACGCTCGCCCGATGCTGGTCCTACGCCGACCATCCCGAGCTGTGGAGCCGCAAGTACGCCACCACCGGCTTCAACATCCAGGTGGTCGGCCTGCTCGACGGCCGGCCGGTGTTCATCTCCGATCCGCTACCCGGCAGCACGCACGACGCACGCGCTTTCAAAGAAACCCCGGTCGTCGACATCGTGCGGGCCTCCGGCGGAGGAATCGGCGACAAGGGCTACCAAGGATGCGACGTCATGGCCACCCCGCGCAAACGGCCACCGAAAGGCGAACTCAGCAGACGCGACAAGCAATGCAACGCCGAACACTCGGCGTTACGCGCCCCCATCGAACGCCTCATCGCAGCCGTCAAAGCCTGGCGGATCCTGCACGCCGACTTCCGGCGCCCCTTCCGCACCTACCATGAAACGTTCAGGGCGACAAGAGCATTGTTCTTCTTTGCGACGAAGTGGGGTTTTGAATAACCCTCATGG
>NZ_JBJZON010000076.1:0-1004 GCF_047200735.1 Pseudonocardia oceanicola | reverse complement strand
TCCTCGGTGGTCGTGAGGAACGGCATGAAGTCGTCCCAGCCCGCGTTGTTGACCACGACCTCGATCGGACCGAGCTCGTCGGTGACGGCCTTCACCGCGGCCTGCACGGCGGCGGTGTCGGTGACGTCGGCCTGCACCGCCGTGGCCGTGCCGCCGGCGTCGGCGATGGACCTCGCGGTGGCCTGCGCGGTCTCCAGGTTCAGGTCGACCACGGCGACCTTGAAGCCCTGGGCCCCCAGGGTGGTGGCGATGCCCTGGCCGATGCCCTGGGCGCCACCGGTGACGAACGCGGTGCGATTGCTCATGAGTCCTCTTCCTCGGGGGTGTCAGGCGGTCTGCAGGTGCCAGTCGATGGGACCCGCGACGAGCGAGTGGCTGGTCAGGGTGCGGCCCAGCACCCGCTGCGCCTCGCGCGCGGCCTCGATGACCGCGGGGAGGTCCAGCCCGGTCTCCACGTCCATCTCGTGGAACATGCTCACCAGGTCCTCGGTGGCGATGTTGCCCGTGGAGCCCTTCGGCACCGGGCAACCGCCCAGCTCACCGAAGCTCGACTCGAAGCTCGTGCAACCCGCCTCGAGCGCGGCGTAGGCGTTGGCCAAACCCTGCCCGCGGGTGTTGTGGAAGTGCGCGGTGACCTCGACGCCGGAAAGCCTCTCGAGGGCGGCGGCGAAGAACTCACGGGCGTAGGCCGGGTTGCACATCCCGGTGGTGTCACCGAACCCGATCTCCGTGGCCCCGGCCTCGGCGAACCGCTCGGCCAGCGACAGCACCCGCCCCAGCTCGACCTTGCCCTCGTAGGGGCAGCCGAACGACGTCGCGATCACCGCCGCGCAGTTCAGGCCCTCGGCCCGGATCCGCTTCGCCATGACGTCGTTGTCCGCCATGGTCTCCGCGACCGTGCGGTTGACGTTCTTCTTGTTGTGCGTCTCCGACGCCGACACGAAGATCGCCGCCTCGTGGAAGCGGTCCCGCACCTTGAGCGCGTTGTCCAGCCCGCGGCTGTT
>NZ_JBJZON010000075.1:0-1052 GCF_047200735.1 Pseudonocardia oceanicola | reverse complement strand
CCGAGTTTGATCAGCGATCCGGGTTCGGCGTGAGCGCGAGGCCTTGACCTGCGGTGATGGTCGGGGTTGGTGCGGGATTCACGCACTAATCGGCGGGTAGGCTGCCTGGTTGTGGCGTTCATCAGGCGAGTCCGGACGGGCTCGGGCGCGACGGCGGTGCAGATCGCGGAGTACGTGTCCGGGCGTCGTCAGCGGATCGTCGCGCACCTGGGCTCCGCGCACAGCGAGGTGGAGCTCGGGGTATTGATGGCGCGGGCGCAGGGGATGCTCGACGATGCGGCGCAGGGCGAGCTGGACCTGGGTCTGGCGAAGGTCACCCGCAGGGCTCGGCTGGCTCCACCACCTGCGGATCCGGCCCTGTTCACTCCCGAGCCGGAGACGCCGAGCGCCGATCGGGCGACGGTGGAAGTGGTCGCCGCGGGCAGCGTGGTGGCGACCGCCTCGACGCTGCTGTTCGACCTACTCGACAGCATCTACACCTCGGTCGGGTTCGACCAGCTCGCCGACGAGGTCTTCCGCGATCTGGTGCTCGCCCGGGTCGTCGAGCCGACCTCGCTGCTCGACGTGGGACGGGTGCTGGCCGACATGGGCCAACAGTCGGCGTCGTATCCGACGCTGTGGCGGACCCTGCGCCGCGCCGCCCAGGCCGACGACACCGACACCGACACCGAGAGCCCCGTCGGGTCCGGAGTGGACAACGCGCCAGGCCATGAAGGAGGTCGTTCCACGCTCGGGTCTTACCGGGACCGGATCGCCGATCTCTGCTTCGCGCATGCCTTGAGCTGCGGTGATGTCAGCCTGGTGCTCTACGACGTGACGACCCTCTACTTCGAGGCGGAGAAGGAGGACGGGCTGCGCAAGGTCGGGTTCTCCAAGGAACGCCGGGTCGACCCGCAGGTGGTGGTCGGGTTGCTGGTCGACCGGCAGGGCTTCCCGTTGGAGATCGGCTGTTTCGAGGGCAACAAGGCCGAGAAGCTGACCATCGTCCCGATCATCGAGGCGTTCAAGTCGCGGCACCGCATCGAGAACATGATCATCGTCGCGGATGCGGG
>NZ_JBJZON010000074.1:0-1089 GCF_047200735.1 Pseudonocardia oceanicola | reverse complement strand
TCGGCGAATGCGGGCAGGACCTGCTGGGCCATCAGCTCCATCTGGGCGACGACGGCCTCGATGGGCTGGCCCCAGGCGATCAGGCAGGCGAGGTGGTCGACGCCCATTGCCTCCATCTCCTTGAACCGCTCGATCATCTTGTCCGCGGTGGTGAGGACCGGGTCGGAGTACTTCTCCCAGAGGCCTTCCGACGAGGGTGACTCGTTCGCGGGCACGACGCGGCCGGCCTCCACGAACTCGATCTTCTCGCCCGTGCCACGCGCCTTGAGGCGGTCCTCGCGGGTGCCCTGGCTGACGGTCTGGGTGAGCGCGAGGTAGTGGTTGTACTCGCTGACCATGTCGTCGAAGAACTCGAGCGCGTCGGTCTCGGTCCGGCCCAGCCAGGTGTGCCGGTAGACCATGACCTCGCCGCGCGGCTTGCCGCTCTCGGCGGCCGTGGTGTTGAAGGCCTCGAGGAGCGCCTCGAGGTCCCCGTGCGGCTCGAAGTTGCCCCAGTTGGGCGCGGTGAGCAGGTTGTGCCCCTGCGCGGCCACCTTCCGCACGCCATCGACGCTCTGCGAGGCGACCCACAGGTCGGGGCCGGGCTGCGAGGCGGGCTTGGGCACGAGCGTGGTGCGCGGGAACGAGAAGTAGCGGCCCTCGTAGGTCACGTTGTCCTCGACCCACACCCGCTGGATGATCTCCAGCGCCTCCTCGTAGATCTCCCGCGACTTGGCGGGGTCCACCCCGATCCGGTCCAGCTGGTAGCGGCCGCCGCCCCGGGCCACGCCGATACCCACCCGGCCCGGCGCCAGGTGGTCCAGCATCGCCATCTCCGACGCGATCAGCAGCGGGTTGTAGCTCGGGAGCACCACCACGCCGGGCAGAATCCGCAGCCGCGCGGTCCGCGCCGCCGCCAGCGCGGCGAAGGCCAGGGCGCTGGGGTTCGCGACATAGTTCTGGAACACGTTCTCGTTGATCGCGACACCCTCGAAGCCCAGCCGCTCGGCGGTGTCGACGATCGTCAGCATGTCCTGCAACAACTCGCCCCACGGGCGGTCCATGTCCGAGTAGAAGAAGGGCGTCGTCACCCAGAACTTCAGTGCCATG
>NZ_JBJZON010000073.1:0-1157 GCF_047200735.1 Pseudonocardia oceanicola | reverse complement strand
ACGATCGCGGTGGCCCGGCTGGTGCTGGGTCCGAGGATGCGCGTGCAGGCCCCGCCGAACCTGGTCGGCGAGGAGTTCGCGTTGATGCTGCGGGCCGGGATCGACGACTGGGGTGGTGTCTCGCCGGTCACGCCGGACCACGTGAACCCCGAGCGGCCGTGGCCGGTCATCTCCGAGCTTGCGGCGCGCTCGGCCGAGTCGGGCTTCACCCTCCGGGAGCGGCTCACGGTCTATCCGAGGTACGTGCTGGCCGGCTCGCCGTGGATCGACACCCGGCTGCACGCGCACGTGGCGGCGCTCGCCGACCCGGAGACGGGTCTGGCGGACGAGCAGGCGGTCGTCGAGGGGCGGCCGTGGCAGGAGCCCGACGGCGGGTTCGCGTCGACCGGCCGTACCGACCTGCACAGCAGCATCGACACGACCGGGCGCACGGGGGATCGGCGTGGGGATTTCGCCTCGGTCTACGGCGACTGGGACGAGTTGCGCGATGAGCTCGCGGCGCAGCGTTCCCGCGCGGCGGCTTCTGTTCCCGCGCGGCTGACGGGCGACGTTCGTGCCGGGCTGGACCTGGCCGCGTCGAGCCCGGCGGGGCTGCTCGACCCGGCCAACGAGGCGGTGGCCATGGCGGTGCTGACCGCCGAGGGTCCGGCGCTGGAGGAGCTGGCCCGGCTCGCCGACGATCTCCGGCGGCTGGTCGTCGGCGACGAGGTCACCTACGTGGTCAACCGCAACATCAACTTTTCCAACGTCTGTTACGTCGGCTGCCGGTTCTGCGCCTTCGCCCAGCGCGAGCGTGACGCCGACGCCTACCGGCTCTCCTTGCCCGAGATCGCCTCGCGCGCGGTCGAGGCGGCCCGGGACGGGGCGACCGAGGTGTGCGTGCAGGGCGGGATCGACCCGCAGCTTCCGGTGACCTTCTACGCCGACCTGGTCCGGGCGGTGCGCGAGGCGGTGCCGGGGATGCACGTGCACGCCTTCTCGCCGATGGAGATCGTGTCGGCGGCGTCGAAGGCGGGGGTGTCGATCCGCGAGTGGCTCGGCGAGCTGAAGGCCGCGGGTCTGGGCTCGATCCCCGGGACCGCGGCTGAGATCCTCGACGACGAGGTGCGGTGGGTCCTCACCAAGGGCAAGCTGCCGGCGGCGCAGTGGATCGAGGT
>NZ_JBJZON010000072.1:0-1250 GCF_047200735.1 Pseudonocardia oceanicola | reverse complement strand
AACCCGAGGCAGCCCATCCACAGGTCTTGACGATCGCTCAAAACAGCGTCGGGCCGCGCTACTGAGTTGTCCATTGACGGATCAGCCGAAGCTTGCGGCTTGAGTTCGTCGCAGCGCCAATTGCCCACATCGACGGGCACGCAGAGACTCGTCGGCGACCGACGGTGCGCCGTCATCGTTCCGACCGTCGACCGTGATGCGCCGCTGAGCGGCCATCGCTTCCGGAGGATCCCCATGAGTGTGACCGCCCCAGTCGGCGTCTTCGTCGCCACGTCGACACCCCCGGAGCGCATCCCGGCTCTGGCCGCCGCGGCGGAGCGCCTCGGCTACGGCGAGGTCTGGATGGCCGAGGACTACTTCTGTTACGGCGGCTTCACCGGCGCCGCCCTCGCCCTCGGTGCGACCGAGCGGGTCAAGGTCGGCCTCGCCGTCGTCGCCTCGGTGGCCCGCCATCCAGCCGTCGCCGCGATGGAGATCGCAACGCTGGCCCGCGCCTACCCCGGCCGGTTCCTGCCCGGCATCGGGCACGGCGTCCCCTTCTGGACCGACCAGATGGGGCTCACCGCCAAGTCACCGCTGTCTGCGCTCACCGAGTGCGTCAACGGCGTGCGCGCGTTGCTGGCGGGTGAGACGGTCGACCTGCAGGGGAAGCAGTTCACCTTCAACTCGGTCACCCCGACCCACCCGGTCGAGGGCCACGTGCCGATCCTGACCGGTGTGCTCGGCCCCAGGTCGCTGCGGCTGTCCGGGAAGATCGCCGACGGCACCGTGATGAGTGTGCTGGCCGGCACGTCCTACCTCGAAGCGGCCCACGGCTACATCCAGGAGGGCATGGCCGAGTCGGGCCGCACCGAGCACCTGGTGCCGACGTTCGCCCTGTTCAGCGTGGCCAAGGACAGCAAGCAGGCCCGCGACGCGGTCAGGCCGGCGCTGGCCGCGTACATCACCGCGGTGGGAGCGCACAACCCGCTCACCGGCGCCTTCGGCTACAACGACAAGATCGCCGAGCTGCTCGAGCTGGGCCCCGAGACAATGGCCGAGAAGCTGCCGGACGAGTGGATCGACACCCTCGCCGTGGCCGGGGATCCCGACGAGGTCACCGCACGAGTTGCCGCCCTGCGCGCCGCCGGCGCTACGAGCGTCGTGCTCTCCCCCGTCAATGCCGACACCGCGCTCGACGAGCTCGAACTCGCCGCCGCCACCGTGCTGCCCCAGCTCGACTGAGGAGCCTGATGAAGCCGAAGATCGGT
>NZ_JBJZON010000071.1:0-1289 GCF_047200735.1 Pseudonocardia oceanicola | reverse complement strand
GTGGGCGGGGACTGCCTGGCCGATATCGCGCTGTTGCGCGCCGAGCCGGTGCTGTTCGGACCGGTCGCGTCGGACCCGACGGTGTCCCGCACGATCGACCGACTCGCCGCCGATGCCACCGCCGCGCTGGCGGCGATCGACACCGCCCGCGCCACCGCTCGGGCCAGGGCGTGGGAGCTGGCCGGCGAGCATGCCCCCGACCATGACACCGACGCGGCGAGACCGCTGGTCATCGACGCCGACGCCACCCTGGTCACCGCCCACAGCGAGAAGGAGGGCGCCGCGCCGACGTTCAAGAAGGGGTTCGGTCATCATCCGTTGTGGACGTTCGTCGACCACGGCCCCGATGGCACCGGGGAGCCGCTCGCGCAGCTGCTGCGGCCCGGCAACGCCGGGTCGAACACCGCCGCGGACCACATCACGGTCATCCGTGCCGCGCTGCGCCAACTTCCCCGCTATCGCACGGGACGGCGGCCCGGTCGGAAGGTGCTGATCCGCATCGACGGCGCGGGCGCCTCCCATGAACTGCTCGACTGGCTTCACGGGCAACGGTTGTCCTACTCGGTCGGGTTCGGGCTGACCCAGGACCTGGTCGACCAGCTCGCCGCGCTGCCCGACAGCGACTGGCAGGCTGCTCTCGACGCCGACCGAGAACCCCGGCCCGGAGCCTGGGTCATCGAGGCCACCGGCCTGATGAACCTGTCGTCCTGGCCCAAGGGGATGCGGGTGATCGTGCGCCGAGAGCGCCCACATCCCGGGGCGCAGCTGCGGATCACCGACCCCGACGGGCTGCGCTACACCGCGTTCGTCACCAACACCCGCCCCGGCGGACCCGGGCGTCAGCTCACCGACCTCGAACTGCGGCACCGCCGCCGAGCCCGCGCCGAGGACCGCATCCGTGCCGCGAAGGACACCGGGCTCACGAACCTGCCGCTGCACGAACTCGACCAGAACCGCATCTGGTGCGCGGTCGTAGCGTTGGCCTGCGAGATCACCGCCTGGACCCAGCTGCTCGCCTACACCGGACATCCCGCGCGGCGGTGGGAACCGAAACGACTCCGGCTGCGGCTGTTGTCCACCCCGGCCCAGATCGCCCGCCACGCCCGCCGGACCGTGCTCCACCTCCCAGCGCATTCACCCTGGTCAGGGCTGCTCTGCGACGGCCTCACCCGACTCCGCGCACTCGCCGTCCCCGGCTGAGCACCAGCCCCACCGCAGCGCCCCGACGACCCAGGAACCCCGACCGGACCGTGGACCCGGCGCCCACCCGAGCGACCTCGGCCGAACTG
>NZ_JBJZON010000070.1:0-1425 GCF_047200735.1 Pseudonocardia oceanicola | reverse complement strand
TGTGATGTCTCAGGACATGGGTGACAGTTCTGCGTCAGGACATCGGTGACGGTTGGTGTGTCAGGACTTCGGTGACGTTCCCGGGTTCTTCGGTCGTCTTCCTGGGGGTCGGCCGTTGCCGACGTAGCGGACGCCGGGAGCGGGCCTGGTGCGCTCGGCGAGGATCTCGCCGTCGAGGTCGGTCACGATGATCGCGTCGCCGGGCTGGTCGCCGTCGCTGACGACGAGGACCTGTGTGAACGCGTGGGCGCCACCGATCTTGTAGATCACCATGTCGACGCCGATGTCGCCGCTGGCGCTCACCGTTCGCAGGCGGGTGCCGGCGGGTAGGCCTGCGGGCGGGGTCGGCCGGGGCCGCCGAACCGGGACCGGCGGTCTGTAGACGGGCCGCCCCGGTTTCGGGCGGGGTGGATCGGCCTTCGGGGTCGCCTCCCATGCGGCCAGCGGTGTGATCCGCCCGGGCAGCCCTTGGTGCGGGCGCTCGGTGTTGTAGATGTGGTCGAACGCGTCAATCTGGGCCTGGAGCTGTGCCAACGTGTCGGCGAGGGGTTGCTTGTCGAGGTAGCGGAACAGGGTCTGGTGGAAGCGTTCGTTCTTGCCCTGGGTGGTCGGCTTGTGCGGCTTGCCGGTGATCGCCTCGACGCCCAGCGCGCCGACATGTCCGACGAGCCGGCCGACCATGCCCCGTCGCGACGGGTTGAGCGCGAGCCCGTTGTCCGACAGCAGCCGCTGCGGGACGCCGTGAGCAGCCACGGCCTTGTCGAAGACCGCGATCGCGTCGCGGGCGGTCTCGCCGGGCGCGGCGTGGGAGGCGAGGGCGTAGCGGGAGTGGTCGTCGATGAGCTGGAAGATCACGCACGTGCGGCCACCGGTCAACACGTACTCGGTGGCGTCGAGCTGCCAGCAGGCGTTCGGCGCCGGGTAGACGAACCGCCGCCACGCCGAGCGGGGCTTCTTACGCGGCTCGCGCCGGGCGACACCGGCCTCCCGGAAGATCCGTGCCAGCGACGCCGTCGACGGAACGGGGCTCAGGCCCATCGCACGCATCTTGTCGTGCACGCTGATCGGGCCGTGGTCGAGCCCGGACGCCTCGAGCGCGGCCCGCACCGCGACAGCCTGGGCCTTGACCTGCTCGGTCAGCTTCGACGGGCTCGTCCTCGGTCGTCTGGACCGGGGCTCGAGCACCGCCGCGGGCCCGTCGTCTCGAGCGCGCTTGCGCAGCTCGTAGAACGACTTGCGCGAGATGCCGTGCTCGGCGCAGAACGTCGAGACCGCCCCCCGCGGCGCGTCATCAGGCCACTGCGAGATCGCCAGGCGGACACGGGGATCGATGGGTTCACGGGCAGCCACCGCCGCAGCCTCGCGGCGGAAGTGTCACCACCAAGAGCACCCCCAGTGTCACCGATGTCCTGACACAGACTCGTC
>NZ_JBJZON010000069.1:0-1463 GCF_047200735.1 Pseudonocardia oceanicola | reverse complement strand
GTGTCCGGGGACGGGCTGTGGTGTCGGTCGGTGGACGACCTGATGTGTCGTTGGCCCGGGCGGGATCATGACACAGCTGCAGGGACGGCGGACAGTGCTCTGTCCTTGAGCCGGTAGCTGGGTCCGTTGATGGCGATGACGTCGCAGTGGTGCAGGAGCCGGTCGAGGATGGCAGTGGCGATGACCTCGTCGGTGAACACCTGGCCCCACTCGGAGAACGTCTTGTTCGAGGTGAGGATGATCGAGCCGCGTTCGTAGCGGCGGCTGATCAGCTGAAACACCATGTTCGCCGCGGCCCGGTCGCAGGGCAGGTAGCCCACCTCGTCCAGCACCAGCACCGAGGGCCGCAGGTAGGTCTGGAGCTTCTTGGCGAACCGGCCGGCGGCCTCGGCGGCGCGGAGCTGGCGGACGCAGTCGTCCAGGCTGGTGAAGTAGATCGAATGGCCCGCTTGGCAGGCGGCGACGGCGAGCGCGGTGGCGATGTGGGTCTTCCCGGTGCCGGGAGGGCCCAGCAGCGCGATGTTGCGGTGCCCGGTGACGAAGGACAGGGCGGCGAGGTCACGGATCTTGCGGACGTCGAGATCGGGTTGGAAGGCGAAGTCGAACTCGTCGAGGGTCTTGTGGTGCGGCAACCCGGACAGCTTCAGGGCGGTGCGGAACCGGCGCCCCTCGCGCAGCCCGAGCTCCTCACCCAGAACGGTGTCGATGAACTCGCGATAGCCCATGGAGTCGGCCTCGGCGCGCTCGACGAGCAGCTCGAGGTTCTCAGCCAGATGCGGCAGCCCGAGCCGGGTAGCGTGCGCGGCGATCCGGCCGGTGATCAACTCACTCATGCCGCACCCACCAACGACTCGCTCTCGGCGCCGGCCGCAGCGGCGGGGTCAGGTGGTGCGGCCAGCCCGGCGAGTCGGTCGTAGTAGGCCAGCGGACGCCGGGCGACCATGACTTCGAGCGCTGCCTGGGACTCACCGAACACCATCGACCCCGACACCGAAGAGGACGCCGAGTCACCCTGGACTTGTTGGGCAGCAACGGGTTCATGATCTGTGATGTCGAGGGTGGTGGAGCGGGTGTGGCCGTCGGGGAGCTCGGCCCAGTGCGCGGGGTCGACGATCATCTGCCCGCGGACGGCCGCGAGCGGGTGCCTCCCCAGGAGCATCGGGGTCCGGTCGGGGCTGTCGACGGGCAGCCGCCAGATCTCCAGGTGCTCGACCCCGACCCGGACCTCGACCCGCTGCCCGGCCTTCGTCACGCGCCCATCGGCGGCTCTCGCGGCGACGGAGTAGGAGGACCCGGCAAAGGAGATCAACGCATCCCGTCCGACCCGGCGCAGGTGGGTCTCGGTGACCGCGTAGCCGAACTGCGGCACCGGCCCCAGCGCGGCGTGATCGCGCACGGCGCGGACGCCGATCACCTCGCCGTGGGTGCGGTGGACCTGCCCGCGCCGGATCGGCACCCACGCG
>NZ_JBJZON010000068.1:0-1531 GCF_047200735.1 Pseudonocardia oceanicola | reverse complement strand
GCATGAGTTGCCCTGTGTCAAGCCGCAGCCGGTTGATCTTGGTTGAGGATGCGTTGGAGGGCGCGGTGTCGGTCGGGGTCGTAGGGGGTGTTGGTGGTCCAGCAAGCCCAGATGACACCGACCCAGGCGCGGGCCAGGACGCGGACGGCGTGGGGGTGGTCGTGGCCTCGGGCGCGGGCTCGTCGGTAGAGGTCGGCGGCCCAGGGGTTGGCGTGTCGGCTGTCGCCGGCGAAGTCGCAGATCGCGTCGCGCAGTTCGCGGTCGGCGCCCCAGCGGAACGACACCGCCCGGACCTTGCCGGACTGGCGGGTCGAGGGTGCGACTCCGGCCAGGCAGGCCAGCGAGTCCGCGGTGGGGAACCGGCCTCGGGCGTCACCGATCTCGGCGAGCAGTCGTGCGGCGCGGACGCGCCCGCCGCGGGGCAGGCTGGTGAAGATCTCTGCGTCGGGGTGCAGCTCGAGCTGCTCGCCGATGCGTGCGGCGAGCTCGGCGATCTGGCCGGTGAGCGCGCGCAACACCGCGACGTAGGCGCGGGTGACCGCCGCGCTGGCGGTGGTGTCGGCGCCGGTGAGACCGCGAGGGGCCTCGGCGAGGCGGGTGTGCAGGACGGTGGGGGCCACGCGGCCGCAGTAGCCGACCGAGACCAGCCAGGCGCCCAGCCGCTTCGGAGAGAGCCAGTCCGCCTGGTTCTGGGTGGTGAAACGCTCCAGGAACCGCAGGCTGATCTCGGAGTCGATGTCGGCGAACAGGCCGACCGCGCCGGGGAACACGATCTGCAGGTGCGCGCGGAGCTGGTTGGCGACCGCGACCCGGTGTGCGACGAGGTCGCGTCGGGCGCGGACGGTCTGGCGCAGCGCGGTGGTGGTCGGAGTGTCGGTCAGCAGGGGGCGCAGGCGGCGGCGGTCGGTGCGCACGGTGTCGGCCAGGACGTAGGCGTCGAAGCGGTCATCCTTGTTCCCAGCCGAGCCGTAGCGGCTGCGCAGGTTCTTGAGTTGTCCGGGTGGGATCACGAACACCACCAGCCCTGCCTGGCGCAGGGCGTCGACGACGGGGCCGTCGGGGCGCTCGATACCGACCTCGACCACTCCGGCCTTGAGCAGGCGGCGGACCAGCTCACGCATGCCGGCGCGGTCGTGGGTGATGGTGAACCGGGCGGTCTGCTCGCCGTCGGGGTCCACGACGGCCACCGCGTGGTCGTCTCTGGCCCAGTCCACTCCCGCCGTGGGCGTGCGCCTGCCGGTGTCGACGCGGGTGGTGGGGTTGGGGACACTCATGGTCGCCTCCTCGCTGTTGCAGCAGTGGGAAGGCACCCGGTGGTCCCGGGACGCGGCAGCCGGTCGCTCACTGATCGGCACTCGATGGTGCTCAGCCCTGTAGCCAGTCGGCGCGTCCTGGGCCACCGGACCTCGCTGAACTCATGCCGGACCTCGAAGGTCGAGCGAGCAGGGCGATGGCCCGGTGGGGACCTCAGGTGCGCCCGAAGTCTGGATCAACGACCCGACTCGGACACAAGGAGGGTGCACCAGTGAGC
>NZ_JBJZON010000066.1:0-1557 GCF_047200735.1 Pseudonocardia oceanicola | reverse complement strand
ACTCCACCCCTCACGAGGCTTCCATCTCTGGCCTATCAACCCAGTCGTCTACTGGGAGCCTTACCCACGCCAAGGTGGTGGGAGACCTCATCTTGGAACGAGCTTCCCGCTTAGATGCCTTCAGCGGTTATCCCTTCCGAACATAGCCAACCAGCCATGCACCTGGCGGTACAACTGGCACACCAGAGGTTCGTCCGTCCCGGTCCTCTCGTACTAGGGACAGCCTTCCGCAAGTCTCCTACGCGCGCGGCGGATAGGGACCGAACTGTCTCACGACGTTCTAAACCCAGCTCGCGTACCGCTTTAATGGGCGAACAGCCCAACCCTTGGGACCTACTCCAGCCCCAGGATGCGACGAGCCGACATCGAGGTGCCAAACCATGCCGTCGATATGGACTCTTGGGCAAGATCAGCCTGTTATCCCCGGGGTACCTTTTATCCGTTGAGCGACACCCCTTCCACCAGGAGGTGCCGGATCACTAGTCCCGACTTTCGTCCCTGCTCGACCCGTCAGTCTCACAGTCAAGCTCCCTTGTGCACTTACACTCAACACCTGATTGCCAACCAGGCTGAGGGAACCTTTGGGCGCCTCCGTTACCCTTTAGGAGGCAACCGCCCCAGTTAAACTACCCACCAGGCACTGTCCCTGAACCAGATCATGGCCCGAGGTTCAGACACCCAATTCGACCAGAGTGGTATTTCAACAACGACTCCACAACCACTAGCGTGACCGCTTCACAGTCTCCCACCTATCCTACACAAGCCGAACCGAGCACCAATACCAAGCTGTAGTAAAGGTCCCGGGGTCTTTCCGTCCTGCCGCGCGTAACGAGCATCTTTACTCGTAGTGCAATTTCGCCGAGTCTCTGGTCGAGACAGCGCCCAAGTCGTTACGCCATTCGTGCAGGTCGGAACTTACCCGACAAGGAATTTCGCTACCTTAGGATGGTTATAGTTACCACCGCCGTTTACTGGCGCTTAAATTCTCCGCTTCGCCGACGAATCAGCTAACAGGTCCTCTTAACGTTCCAGCACCGGGCAGGCGTCAGTCCGTATACCTCGTCTTGCGACTTCGCACGGACCTGTGTTTTTAGTAAACAGTCGCTTGGGCCTGGTCTCTGCGACCGGCCGCCCCTAGCCCGCAAAGAGCTTCAAGGCAACCGGCCCTCCTTCTCCCGAAGTTACGGAGGTATTTTGCCGAGTTCCTTAACCAGAGTTCACTCGATCGCCTCGGTATTCTCTACCTGACCACCTGTGTCGGTTTCGGGTACGGGCCGCAACAGCACTCGCTAGAGGCTTTTCTCGACAGCATGGGATCACCCTACTTCGCCTCAATCGGCTACGCATCACCTCTCACCCCCGCCATCAAAGGCAGACCCCCGGATTTACCTGGGAATCGGGCTACAGGCTTACACCACGACAACCACCGCGTGGCGAGGCTACCCTCCTGCGTCACCCCATCGCTTGCCTACTACCGAATCGGACCCCACGCTCCCCCACTCCTCCTCGTCCCGAAGGACTCAGAGGCGGGTTCGGATGGTTAGCATCAACAGCCTC
>NZ_JBJZON010000065.1:0-1902 GCF_047200735.1 Pseudonocardia oceanicola | reverse complement strand
CCCGAGTTTGATCAGCGGAACGGCGTTGGCGGAGCGGCAGGGCTGTGACCTGCCGGTGATTGTGAGGGTTGGTGCGGGATTCACGCACTAATCGATGGGTAGGCTGCCGGGTTGTGGCGTTCATCAGGCGGGTCCGGACGGGCTCGGGTGCGACGGCGGTGCAGATCGCGGAGTACGTGTCCGGGCGCCGGCAGCGGATCGTCGCGCACTTGGGCTCGGCACACAGCGAGGTCGAGCTCGGGCTGTTGATCGCCCGAGCCCAGGGCATGCTCGACGACGCCGCGCAGGGCGAGCTGGACCTGGGCCTGGCCAAGGTGACGCGCCGGCACAGACTCGCGCCGGTACCACCGGAGCCGGCCCTGTTCGGGCCGGTTACCTCGTCGGAGGGCACGTCGGGCGGCGGCTCGACGGTGCAGGCGACCGCGGCGGGCAGCGTGGTCGACACCGCTTCGACGCTGCTGTTCGACCTGCTCGTCGCGGTCTACGAGTCCCTCGGGTTCGCCGAGCTGGATGACGAGGTCTTCCGCGACCTGGTGATCGCCCGGGTCGTCGAGCCCACCTCGCTGCTCGACGTCGGGCGGGTCCTGGCCGACATGGGAAGGCAAGCGGCGTCGTATCCCACGTTGTGGCGCACCCTGCGCCGCGCCGCCTAGACAGACGACTCCGACACCAGCAGCCCCGAAGCCGACCGCCCCGAGGACGCCGAAGAGTCCGGAATGGACAGACCCGACACGATGGGGAGCCGGTTTGGGGCAGCACGCGGCTCCTACCGGGACCGGATCGCCGATCTGTGCTTCGCGCATGCCTTGAGCTGCGGCGATGTCAGTCTGGTGCTCTACGACGTGACCACGCTCTACTTCGAGGCGGAGAAGGAGGACGGCCTGCGCAAGGTCGGGTTCTCCAAGGAACGCCGCATCGACCCACAGGTCGTCGTCGGGCTGCTGGTCGACCGCAACGGCTTCCCCCTGGAGATCGGCTGTTTCGAGGGCAACAAGGCCGAGAAGCTGACGATCGTGCCGATCATCGAGGCGTTCAAGTCGAGGCACCGCATCGAGAACATGATCATCGTGGCGGACGCGGGCATGCTGTCCGCCGCAAACCTGACCACCCTCGACGACGCCGGGTTCAAGTTCATCGTCGGCTCGCGCCAGTCAAAGGCCCCGATCGACCTGGAGTCGCACTTCCACTGGCACGGCGACGCCTTCACCGATGGACAGCACGTCGACACCCTCACCCCGAAACGCGGCGCGAACCTGGCCAACGACACCAGGCTGCGGGACGAGCCGGTCTGGGACCCCTCGACGCATCCGGGATCGTGGCGGGCGGTGTGGGCCTACTCGGCCAAGCGGTTCGCCCGGGACAACCGCACCCTCAACGCGCAGGAGACCCGGGCCCGCAACGTCGTCAACGGCGACAGGACAGCTCGCACGCCGCGGTTCGTCCGCAACACCGGCGACGGCCAGATCCTCGACGAGAAGGCCCTCGCCCGCGCCCGGCGCCTGGCCGGGCTCAAGGGCTACGTCACCAACCTGCCCGCCCCGGTCATGAACGCGGCCGAGGTGATCGCGGCCTACCACGACCTCTGGCAGGTCGAGGCGTCGTTCCGGATGAGCAAGACCGACCTGGCGGCCCGGCCGATGTTCCACCGCACCCGCGACAGCATCGAAGCCCACCTCACCATCGTGTTCGCCGCGCTCGCCCTCGCTCGCACCGCCCAGGCCCGCACCGGACTGTCCATCCGCCGCCTCGTCCGCACGCTACGGCCGCTGCGCTCGGCCACGATCGCCATCAACGGCGCCGAGCAGACCTTCCCGCCCCACATCCCGGCCGACCTCGAGCCGGTCGTCACAGCACTGCGCGGCTGACCTGCGTCACGCACTAAGCCTTCTGATCAAACTCGGG
>NZ_JBJZON010000064.1:0-1970 GCF_047200735.1 Pseudonocardia oceanicola | reverse complement strand
ACCGACGGCCGAGCGCACACCCCGAACAGCGTGTCAGCGAAGACGAACCGGTTCCTCCACGAGATCGGTGTCCCGGCCACCGCGCACCAGCTGCGGCACCGCTTCGGGACCGACCTGCACGCCCTCGACCCCGACCTCTACCGGCAGGCGAAGCTCATGGGTCACGCCTCGATGAACACCACGCAGCGGTACACGGCCGTCGAGCCGATCGAGGCGGCCCGCTACATCGAGCAGCTCACGCTGCGCCGGATCCGCCCCACGGGTGCGGCGTACCGGCTGGCGAGCTGAGGTGCCTGGCCATGTGCGGCAGAGCACGGCGGCCCCGGCGGCGATGGGTCGTGAACGTGACCAACCGGGAGACCGGGGGCCCGTGTCGGTCGTGATCGAGCTGCCGCCGGACAGCGGGACGGTCTACGCCGCGACTGGCCCGGTCCGCGTCGAGATGGGAGCGGAGACGATCAGCAGGCCGGTCACGGCCTATCGAGAGGCGCAGACGCAGGCCCTGATGGACCGAGGGACATGGTGACCGGCGCGCGTGGGGAAGCGTGCGGGCGGTCGGTCGTCGTCGCGTGTCCGGCGGAGCCGCTGCGGATCGCGGATCCACTCGCGGAGCCTGTCGACGTCCCACCGGTAGTGCCCACCCGGGGTGACGTAGTCGGGCGTGACGTGCCCGTCGCGCGCCCACTGCTGCAGCGATCGGATGGACACCCCGAGAGCGCGGGCGGCTTCGCCGGTGGACACGTAGCAGGGCACGGGCCCGCACTGTGCGGCGCCTCGACCGGCGATCACGCGCGCTCTGCGCGTTCTTCCGCGATCTTCCGCGCATCTCACGCGGATTGATCATGAAGTAGACGGCCCGGGGCCGGTGTAGGAGCACCGGCCCCGGGTCTGAGGACCACCACCTAGCCAGGAGGCGATGGACCGTGCGAGCACGATACGAGGAGCTCAACCTCGACAGCACAGCGCGATGCCCGCTCGGGCACCGCTGCGAGTCCTGTGGAACCGCTGACGGGCCGCTCGCGGTCCGCACCGCCGCCACACCGCTCGGGTGCTGTGCCTGACGCTGTGCAGGCCCTGCGCGGCGGCCGGCGAGGACACGACGCCAGGCCTGACAGACGCACCAGCCGAGGGGCTGGTGTCCCGAAAGATCCGTAACGCCCCGAGCTCGCGCGGCGACAGGCCGTGTGACGTCGGGGGACGAAGTACACGAACAGGAGTCGCTCCCCCCATGCCCCAGCAGCCCTACCCGCCGCATGGCCAGCACAGCCCGTACGGCGGCCAGCCGGGCCCCTACAGCCCCCAGCCGCAGCCCCAGCAGTACGGCCAGCAGTGGGTACCCCCGCAGCCGGCCCAGGACGGCCAGCAGTTCGGGTTCTCCGGCGGGCAGCTCCCCCCGATGCCGCGGCAGCAGGCGCCGAAGAAGCGGAAGAAGTGGCCGTGGATCGTCGGGGCGCTCGTCCTGGTCCCGATCCTCGCCTTCGCCGGCTGCACCGCGCTCGTCGGCGGGGCGATCAGCGCCGTCGACAGCGCCCGTGAGGGCGGGTCGGTTGGCCTGAACGACACCTACACCTACGCCTCCGGGGTCGCGGTGTCGGCGAGCACGCCGCAGCCCTACAGCTCGGACAACCCGTACATCGTCGGCAGCGGCGAGCAGGGCTGGGAGTCGACGGTCACGATCACCAACGGCAGCAAGAACCCGGTCGGCGCCACGCTGGTCACGATGAATGCCACCGTGGACAACGCCCCGGCCGAGCGCGTGTTCGAAGGCGTCGACCTCGCCACGCAGGACATCGCCCCGGGCCAGTCGCTCGCCGTGCCGTTCCGGTTCAAGACGAAGAAGGGCACGACCGGGCCGTTGCAGATTGCGGTCACCGCCGACTTCAACGAGCCGGTGTTCTTCAACGGCACCATGGCCTGACCCAGACACGAGCAGAGGGCCCCCGCCCCCCGGGGGGGGGGGGGGGCCGCCG
>NZ_JBJZON010000063.1:0-2405 GCF_047200735.1 Pseudonocardia oceanicola | reverse complement strand
GCCCGCGCCCGCGAAGAAGTCGAGGTAGGACTTCCCTTCGACATCCCACAGGCGGGCACCCTTGGCCGTGTCGAACACCACGGGCCAATTGCGGCAGTAGGAGCGGACCTCGGACTCGACGTCCTCGAAGATGGTCATTTCCTTCTCATCATCCTTCGGTCGGGATCGGGCCGATTCGATAGAGGATCTCTGATTCGTGTCCGTCGCCGAGAAGGGATCCGGGGAACAATTCCGTTCTCGACACTTCCGCACCGTTGCGGCGCGCGAACGCGGCGAACATCGCGTTCGACGCATCGTTGTCCGGCGTCACCGTCGTCTCCATGAAGCGGACGTCGGGCACCTGCGCGAAGAGCGTGTCCAGCATCCGGCCCGCCACCCCGCGTCCGCGGGCGGCGGCACCGACGGCAACTTGCCAGACGAGCAATGTTTCGGGGGCATCCGGACGGCGGTACCCCGTGACGAATCCCACGGGACGACCGTCGAGCTTGGCGATCACCGAGGTCGCGGAGAAGTCGCGGCACCAGAGGAGGTACGCGTACCGGGAGTTGACGTCGAGGACGCCGGACTCCGCCGCCATCCGCCAGAGGTCGACGCCGTCGTCGGTCGTCGGGGGCCCCACCGTGAGTTCGGGTTCGTCGCCGGGCGGATCCGAGGCTGCGGTGGTGGCTGCGGTCATGGCGAACAAACGTAACAGGGACATTGCCGGACTGCACCCGTCCACGATTGTCGACAACATTCGATCGGTGAGTTTCGTGATCGTTCTCACAACATCGTTTAATGCCGTGAAAATATGGGCACGGCTCCGCCCGGCGAATGCCGGCGCGGTCTGTGCAGGTGTATCGCCGGTTTCGCGGTCGGCCCGCCCGGTCCGGCGACGGGGCGGGCCCTACGGTGCGTGTCCGGTCACCACGTGCCGTCACTCGGCATGACGCTCACCACGCCCCCCACCTCGTCCGCACGATAGGGGGAGCCGCTCGGCGTCGCGAGGCGAGCAGGACGGTGGGTCCGATCGGTCGGACCGGAGCGGAGCGGGGACACGGAGCGGACGGGCGGGTCGTCCGCTCCCTCGCACGCCCTCGCGTCGGCCCGCTCGTGCCCGCCCGGCCCGGTCGGTCGCGCTCCCCCTCGACAGGCGGCCCGGCGAGATCGGCTCGAGTGCGAGGCGAGAGATCGGCGCGAGTGCGAGGCGACGCGACGCGGGTCGAGCCCCTGACGGGCTCCGGGCCGGGCAGGGCTCCGGCGCCGCTGGGCCCCGCCCGACGGGGACCGGGACGAGGCTCGGGCGGCGGACCTGCCGCTCGCCGCCCGACCTCGGATCGATTCTGCAGCCCGGCCTCCAGGGCGATGCCGTGAACGGCGACCTCGGGTCCGAAAACTCCCCCGAGGCGGGAATCGGTGGAGACCGGGCCCGCAAGGCCGGTTTCTTCAGAACCCGGCCGTCGCACGGGCACGGTTCACGGGCACCGGACAGATCGCAAGGAGATGTGCGGCACAGCAGCCCGGTCCCTCGCGGCCGCTCACCGCAACTCTTCGCGCTCCCCGAATCCTCGATCTCGTCATCGGGCCGCAAACGGAGCGGGAGTTTCCGAATTCCCGAAAACCCCGTTTCACCGAGCGCCTGCCTCGGTCCGTTCGAGCAGGCTCGCCGAGCGGACGCCGCGTCCGGCGCGCTCCGGACACGTCTTTCCGTCGGTACGCGCTATGCCGTAGGAAGGGAGAGCGTCCCCGGTCGAGCTCCGCGTGGAGGCGGTTTCGACTCGACGCGGGCGGGGAGCCGACGGTGTCCGCCGCCGAGTGCCCAGGAGGATCCGTGCCGACCACTCCGTCCGAGTCCACCGACGAGCCGACCGGCCCGGCGCCGGCCGAGCCGAACGAGCCGGTCGAGGCGCCGACCCGCGAGGTCGATCCGGGGACCGCCCGCCCCACCGACGACGGCCGCGACGAGCGCACCGACGCCGAGCGCGAGGCCGCGGAGTTCGGCGGGGAGTAGCGGACGGCGCCGTATCCCCGCGCCCACCTCACAGCCCCACCGACGGAGCGCTGCTCCGATCTCACCCCACCGCAACAACTCCGTGATCCGGAAACGCGGACGCGTTCCGGATGACACACCCTCGCAACGGCTCCGCCGTGCACTGGATCCCGAGCCGGTCACGGTCCGGCTCGAACCCCTCGATCCGGAGTCCCCCAGGAGCTGATCCGTCATGTCCCCGCAGCCGGCCACCCACCTGCGTCCCGTCCCCGACCCCGCACCCGTCACCGCCGAGCTCGACGGGGCGCACCGCTCCGTCGTGGTCGTGGGCGGCGGGCAGGCCGGGCTGTCGGTGAGCCGGTGGCTCACCCGGCACGGCCTGGACCATCTCGTGCTGGAGGCGAAGACCGCCGGCCACGAGTGGCGCGATCGGCGG
>NZ_JBJZON010000062.1:0-2623 GCF_047200735.1 Pseudonocardia oceanicola | reverse complement strand
GTGTCCGTGGCCATGAAAAAGTCCCCGCTGGTGGCCAGGTGCAGGTCCCCGCGGGTGGCCGTGTGAGGTCCCCGCTGGTGGCCAGTTAGAAGTCCCCGGTCCTTCGTCGTGTCGTAACTGCCGGGTTGGGCCCTGGGCGGTGACGGTGGCGGTTGTCGAAGCCTGCAACCGCACCACCCAGGGGTCTCCCATTGAAGTCTGCGAGGGAACGGATGGACATCATTTCGGCCTATCGGGAGGTGGGCAGCTACCGCGGCGCGGCCGCGATCTGCGCCACGACCCCGAAGACCGTGCGTCGGGTGATCGAGCGCCATGAGGCGGGAGGTGTTGTCCCGCAGCGCAAACCCCGCGAACGCAACTACGCCTCGGTCGCCGAGCTCGTCGCCGCGCGGGTGGACAAGACCAAGGCGCGGATCTCGGCGAAGCGGCTGCTGCCCGAGGCCCGTGCCGCCGGCTATGAGGGTTCGGCCCGCAACTTCCGCCGCCTGGTCGCGCAGGCGAAGGCTGACTGGCGCCGTGATCACCACCGCGGGCGCCGTCCGGCGGTGTGGTCCCCGGGCGAGCACCTGGTCATCGACTGGGGCGTTGTGGCCGGGCTGCACGTGTTCTGCGCCGTGCTGGCCTGGTCGCGGGTGCGGTTCGTGCGCTTCGCGGTCGACGAGCGCGCCGAGACCACGCTGAACATGCTGGCCGAGTGCTTCGAGACCCTCGGTGGGGTGCCGAAGGTTGTGCTCGCCGACCGGATGGGCTGCCTCAAAGCCGCCGTCGTGGCCGACCGGGTCGTCCCAACCCCGGACTACGTGCGCTTCGCCTCCCACTACCGGTTCCGCCCGGACTTCTGCCAGGGCGAGGACCCGGAGTCCAAGGGCATCGTGGAGAACCTCGTCGGCTACGCCAAGCAGGATCTGATCATCGGCTGCGACCTGGTCGACCCCGACACCGGCGAGCCGGGACGTCCGATCGACCTGGCCACAGCGAACGAGGTGGCGCGGCGCTGGTGCGCCGAGGTCAACGCCGCGACCCACTCCGAGATCGCCGCGGTCCCGGCCCGACGCCTCGCCGAGCACGAGCTCGCGGTGTTGGGCGGCTTGCCGTCGCTACGGCCGCGGATCACCGGGCCGGCGGTGATCCGCAAGGTCGACCGGCTCTCCTGTGTCCGGTTCGGCTCGGCCCGCTACTCGGTGCCCACCACCGCGATCGGCACCCGGGTCGAGGTCCGCACCCACGCCGACCGGCTCACCATCCTGACCACCGCCACCAGCCACAACGGCGCTGCCGGTGGGGTTCTGCTGGCGGAGCATCGCCTGGTCGGGCCGGGTGAGGCATCGGTCATCGACGCCCACTACGGCGGCCCCCGCCCCACCACACCGGTCCGGGCGGTCCGTCCGAAGACCGCCGAGGAGAAGGCCTTCTGCGCGCTCGGCCCGGTCGCGCAGTCGTTCCTGACCGGCGCCGCCGCGGCCGGATCAGCCCGGCTCGGGATCGAGCTGGGCGAGTTGCTCGCCCTCGGCCAGGCCCACGGCGAGCAGGCTCTGCTCGACGCGTTGGCCCGGGCGACCGCGTTCCGGCGTTGGCGGGCCGAGGACGTGCGGTCCATCCTCGCTGCCGGCGCCGCCGCGCCCCGACCACGACCAGCCGGAGAAGCCCTGGTCCTCGAGCTGCCCGCGGTCCCGACCCGATCGCTGGCCGAATATGCGCTGGCCGACTACCCCGTCACCACGGCCCTCACCACGAGCACCCTGAACGCTGAGGTTCCCGTCGTCGATGGGGACGCGTCATGACCGCGAGCAAGCCACCGGTGCTCGACGCGGACCTCGAGGCCGGGCTCAAACGGCTCAAGCTCGCCGCGATGCGCCGCCTGGCCCCCGAGCTGCTGCTCACCGCCCGCACCCAGCGGTGGCGCCCGGAGGAGCTGCTACGGGTCCTGGTCGAAGCCGAGGTCGCCGCCCGCGACGCCTCCAACATCGCCAACCGGCACAAGGCCGCCGGGTTCCCCGTCGCCAAGACCCTCGACGAGTTCGACCTGTCCGCCTCCTCGATCCCGAAGCCGACGTTCGACTACCTCGCCTCGCTCGAGTGGATCCGGACGCCGGAGAACCTCGCCCTGGTCGGGCCGGCCGGGACCGGGAAGTCGCATCTGCTCGTCGCCCTCGGGACGGCGGCGGTCCAGGCCGGGCACCGGGTCCGCTACTTCACCGCCGCCGACCTCGTCGAGGCCCTCTACCGCGGCCTGGCCGACAACTCCGTCGGCCGGCTCATCGACCAGACCCTGCGCCACGACCTGATCATCATCGACGAGATCGGGTTCGCCCCACTCGACGACACCGCCGCCCAGCTGCTGTTCCGCCTCGTCGCCGCCGCCTACGAACGCCGCAGCCTCGCGATCAGCTCGCACTGGCCCTTCGACCAATGGGGCCGGTTCCTGCCCGAACACACCACCGCGGTCAGCCTGCTCGACCGGCTCCTGCACCACGCCCAGGTCGTCGTCACCAGCGGCGACTCCTACCGCATGCGCGAAGCCCGAACCGCGAAGAACGGAGCCGCCATCAGACCCAGCTGAACAACCCCGGACCGGGGACTTTTACCTGGCCACCAGCGGGGACCACGAACTGGCCGTTGACAC
>NZ_JBJZON010000061.1:0-2678 GCF_047200735.1 Pseudonocardia oceanicola | reverse complement strand
AGGTGACCGTCACCGACGCCGGCCGCTGGGACCAGATCAACCGGTTACTCCATGACGAGGACGTCGCCCTCTACGCACGGATCGGTGGACTGTTCACCCTCCTGTTCGCCCAGCCCCTCCAGACCATCGTCGCGATGCGCACCGACCAGATCAGCCTCGACGAGGCCAGGGTGATCGTCGCCTTCGAGGCGGTTCCCGTCGAGATGCCGCCCGGCCTGGACGACCTGATCCGCCGCTACCTCACCCGCCCCGGCACACCCTCGATCGCGAGCACCGACCACGGCTGGCTGTTCCCCGGCAGACACCCCGGACGCCACCTCGTCCGCGAGACCTTCCGCGGCCACCTCGTCGCCGCCGGCGTCAGCCCCGGCCACTCACGACACGCAGCCATGTTCGCCCTGGCCGGGCAAGTCCCCGCACCCGTCCTCGCCGAACTCATCGGCATCGCCGACAAGACCGCCGTCAAATGGGCCGCCCTCGCCGCCCGAGACTGGGCCGCCTACATCGCCCAGCGAGAACCGATGCGGGACGTCTCGGATAGCCTGGAGTGAGCGTCGCGTGCTGGTGGCAGGCAGTGTCAGGCATGGAGGCGTGGGATCTGAAGGAGCACGACGATGATCACGTCGTTCCCTTCGCCCTCTCGTGACTGAGGGCGAGAAGACCAGGCTCATCGCCTGGAGCAACGAACTCCGAGCCGTCCACGGGCGGCTCCGCGAAGCACTCCGGGTGACGCAGGCCGCCGTGAAAGCCGGCCAGCCGACAGGTCCGCCCACCCGCGAGTTGTTGCTGTTCTGCCACGGCTTCTGCACCGCACTGACCGGCCATCATGAGGGCGAGGACCGGGAGCTGTTCCCCGCGATCGCCGCCGCACACCCAGAGCTGGGGCCGACCCTGCGGAAACTGGAACAGGATCACTCGATGATCGCTCACCTCATCGCGGCTTTGCAGGCGGCCACCGAGCGGGGCTTACCGCCAGACAAGCTGGAAGGACATCTGGAAGGGATCGCCGCGATCATGGAGTCCCACTTCCGATACGAGGAACGTGAACTCCTCACCGTCCTCGAAACCCTCGCTCTCGACGCAGACCCAAGCGATGTTCTCGGACCCCTATAAAGCCCGCCCAGAACATCGCGCGTCCGCCAACAGGAATTCTTCTGTGCTTCGTTCCGGGTCCGTCTACTGGATCCGCCATGCGGGGGGAGAGAGCCTTGTCCACACCTCCTCCAGCGGCAGGGGCCGCGCCCCGACCGAACTTACCGCCTTGGGCGCAGGTTCGGTCCCCTTCCTCTTCGCCCCCATCCGAGCTCGGCAGCAGCCATCACGCCAACGAGGTGCTTGACACCAAGAACCTAACCCGCTATTTGTAGCCGGAGCCCGAGTTGGCCTCTAGCGCGCCCTGCTGCGTCTGCGAATCTGATGACCGCCCGAGACGTTCATTCTCCATCGTGCGAGTTCGGCGCTTGTCTGGAACTGGCAAGCAAGGTCTTCCGCTGGGCGCTGGTCAATTGCAGCTTTCTTGGCGACCTGTGCCGGAATCAAGAGCTCACCGCCTAGTTCCGTGGCTTCAGCTTCTTGATCCACATCGGAGTTGTCGACGCAACCCTTGTCGCCGACTACTCGGAGCATCGGCTCGTGCTGGAGGACGACGTGGCTGACTTCGTGCGTCATCGTCGAGCGGACTAGCTCAATACCGTGAGCGTCGTTGTAGGCGATGAGGTGTCGGTCGTCGACGAGCAGGGCGAAACCTGAGACCTGCCCGTTGCCCTCACGCTGGAAGTGCCGGATGGCGGCGGCTGGGCATGTCCGGCGCAGGCAAGTCAACGACGTGGCTACAAGCAGCGCAACGTCGTCGAGCGCGCCATCAACAAGCTCAAGGGCCACCGCGCGATCGCCCACCCGCTACGACTGTGACTTCATCTTCCGCGGAACCGTCGACGTCGCCTCGATCAGGATCTGGCTACGCGACCCCGTCCCATGATCCGCGGGACACGCTCTAGTCCGCCCGGCTGTTGTCGTACCGCAGCGTGATCTCGATGGGGATGCGTCCGCGATCGGCGATCTGCAGGCCTTGCGCGCGGGCCCATTCCCGGATCGCTTGGTTGCGCTGCTTACCGCTGGTGGTGTCCGACCGCGAGCTACCGCGGGCCTGGCGGCGCGTGCGGGAGCGGGTGTGACGGCCGGCTTTGATGTAGGGCTCAAGCAGTGCGCGGAGCGCGTCGGCGTTCTTCTGGGAAAGATCGATCTCGTAGGATGTTCCGTTCCAGCTGAACAGTATGGATTCGTCGGCGGTGCCGCCGTCGATATCGTCGACCAGGGTGGTCTGGACGTGTCGAGCCACTCGCGTCCTCACTCAGTTCTCGAAGGGGTTCAGTATGGTTTCTACGGCAACAATCAGGATGCGGGCAAGTCGACCACACGGTCGGGGCTCCTGATGCCGTCAGGGACTCGGCGCCGATCTCAGGATGTGCGCCACATACGGCGGGTCGTGCGGTGCGGTGCGCGATGTGGCGGTAGTTTTGCCGGTCATGCGGGATAGGCCCGAGATGGCGACGTTGCGCTGTCGGGCTTGTGGCAGCGTGTGGGTGAGGATGGATCGGGCGCATTGCCGCTGCTGTTGTCACACCTTCGACGACGCGGCGCTGTTCGATGCCCACCGCGCGACCGGCTCCTGTATCCAA
>NZ_JBJZON010000060.1:0-3530 GCF_047200735.1 Pseudonocardia oceanicola | reverse complement strand
GCGCGCTGTCTATGCAGGTAGACAACGTGTGTTAACGTTAAAACTATTAAACATAAAGACATGAAAATGTGAATGAATTAAATGGCTTGAGCTAAACACGTTAAATTCGCCTACTTAGACATTGTGCCAGATGGAAAGCATCGTTTTAACGTTAACATACTAAATCGGTGACCCGTGTTAGCGTCTTAACGTTAAATTGTTGACTTCTCAGCACCGACCCCATCGGGCTCTCTCCGCTCAGTGCCCCTGGCCACCATCCGACAGAGAAAAACGTCGCGCCGATCCGAGGCCCGTTGGGCGTCCGCCCGCTGCTGTGGGGCTGAAGGCATGTGCTCCCCCTGTGTCCTCGGTCCATCTGCCAGTCCGTTCTGGGACTCTCCCCGACCGACGAGAGCCCTCCACGTTGTCGGGCAGACCCTCTTCCTCTCCCGCGGACCGCGAGAGACGAGCTGAGCGCCCTTCTCCAGCCCGCCGACGAGCACCCCTTGGCCGGAGACCCTGCGGCCACGGTTCGGGGAGGTCACGCCGCTGCGCTACACACGCGTGCGGCCCGAGTGTCGTCGTGGAGCTCGACGTCGGCACCGCCCGTGATCACGGTCGCTGGCGACACCCGACCGGGTATCGCAGGCTGCGTCTTGATCTGCAGGAGGGCGACCTCCACACGCTTCAGGACAGGTAACGGGCCCTCACGGCGCTGTCCTGACCTGCGTATACGCGTCCTGCAAAAAATCTTGACGCGGAGTAGTGAGGATTCCAGGGGCCCGTTCGTATTAACGGTCGAGAGTCCCCTCTCACCCGGGAGCCGGAGGCACGCCGCAGCCAGCGGGGCTGCACCCGGCTCGTGGTGTCCATCCGTCGCCAGAGAAGGGGGTGCACGGTGTTTCCGCATACCGTGGCTCCGCAACTGGGGAGGGGGTGCCCGTGAGGGTGCCGCCGACCACCGAGGTGGAAGAGTTCTCCAACTTCTACCGCGAGCACTACAGGAACCTCTACTGGGTCTGCTGGCGGAGCTGTCGGGGTGACGAACGCCTGGCCGAGGACATCGTCCAGGACACCTTCGCCAACCTCTACAGGAGCTACGCGAGCGGCACTCCCGCGTGGAAGGTGCTGTCGCGCGGTTACGCCATGAAGGCGCTCAGCCATCGCACGATCGATCATTTCCGGCGTGCGGCCAGCGAGCGCAAGATGATCACTACGGTCGAGTCGTGGCCCCCGATCGACAACGACTTGACCCGGGATCCCGGCGAGAAGGTAGCAGAGCACGCGAGCGTGGTCTGGCAGTTAAAGGACCTCACCAAGCGACAGCAAGAGGTCCTCTACTTTCGGTTCGTCGGGATGAGTATGTCCGAGGTCGCGGAAATGCTGGACATCGGATTAGGTACCGCCTACGGGTATTATAAGGCGGGCCTACGACGCCTCCAGCAAATTCATTCTCGGACCTGACAGTTATTCGAGAGGAAGGACCTCAGATGAGCGCTGTGAACGCCGTTGATGGTCCGACTCGGCAGGCCATCACGGAATCAATTCGTACCGTTCAGGAACTTCTGAACATGGCCACTGCCGCCGCTTCCCCGCTCCGCCTTTCGGCGGGGCGGGGGGCGGTCTCGCCCCCCTTTGAGGGAGCAGAGAAGTCCACTACCAACGACACTCGCCGGAGGTACTCTGAATTAGTTGAATGCCTACGAGCCTTTGGTGAGAGTGGGGATCCAGAGACAGCTCGGCGCATCGCCGAGTTGTTTGAGGCAACCCACCACTTCGATAAGGCACGGACCTGGTGGCACCGAGCTGCGGAACTCGGTGACCCCGACGCGATCGACTACGTGGATGTAGTGCTCGCCGGCTGACCTGATGACGGACAGGACACACGGCGCGGGGACCTCCTTCCTCGGCGACAGCTGCGATCTGGTGGAGCCACCACAAGCTCGCTCGGAGAGCCCGCTGGGAAGAAGGCCGTCAGGCCGACGGCAGGTCCGGAAAACTGAATAGCCATCAAGATGATGGCCATTCGGACTGAGTCCCCGGCTGAAACCGGGAACGCAGATCTAGTTCCACCGCACGAATGACGGTGGAGAAGCCGAGTCAGATTGACCTCGGCGGAGATTAGGAAGAGGAAGGTTCAGACGAGCATGAAGAGTATCCGATGCCGCGATGCCAGCACCCCGCCGAACAGAGGCCGACCGTAGGCTATGGCACGCCGAGAGACTTGGTGATCCTCGGCGTCACGCCATAACCTTCTACTACGATCTCGTGAGAGAGTCGAATCGGCTCGACGCAGCGGGGCCCTGGGACAGGAGAACTTGTCCTGGGGCCCCGTTTTTCGTTTTCTCACTCATCCCGACCTGAAAAACCGGCGGGCTCATTCGTCCCTAGTTGCAGAACCCCCCACAACGAGGAGGACGGAATGCCCGACAAGAAGCGCCGCACGACGGCCCCCACGGCGACGAGCTGGCGCGAGACGTTCGACAAGTGGATCAACGAGCCGGCCATCCGGTCGTTCGCCCTGGTGGTGCTCGGCATGGTCCTCGGAACCGCGGTGCTGGTCGCTGGCTTCGCAAGCGGAGTCATCGCCTCCATTGTCGCGACGGTGCTGCCGAACTTCACCGCCAAGCTCATCGCGGGCGGCGTCGCGACGCTGCTCAGCGGCGTGGGCTGCTGGGCCCTCCGGCGGCGCAAGCGTCAGCGTGCCATCCAGACTGCGGTGGACACCGCCCAGCCCGGAGATTCTCGATTGAGCGGATGCCACCTGGCGTCAAGCTGACTGGCCGGGCTCTGCCGAGTCGCCGCACTCCCAGAGCACACTGATGTAGGCACTGACCCGCTCGGCGGGCTCATCCCCCAGCCCATCCCAGGGGTAACGCTCGTCGACGTAGCGGCCGGCCTCGTCGTGGGCCGCCAGGCGCAACTGCTCCCCGCCGCACTCCAGCAGCCGATGCTCAGCGATGTCCTGGAGATAGTCACCGCCGTAGTAGTCCTCGTCACCGCTCACAACCCAGCAGCTTCCGGCCCCGCGGGGAGAGGGTCAACGGGGTCAGGCGCGGGGATCTGTCGAGGCCCCTCGCCGTGCGCGCCGCCCTGCTGGACCTGAGCGCGTTCGTCGGGATGGTTCCCGTACCGCCGGATGACGCGGCTGCCGAAGCGACCTCACGCCCTCCTCGCTGGGCGGCCCTGACAAGCTGCCGAGTGTGATCGATGGTGGCGCCGGTGGTATGCCGGTCGAGCAGCCGGACCACCCGCGCAAGCTCTCCGACAAGGAGGTCCAGCGGGGTCTCCTGCTGACGTTCGATCGCGTCGCGCGGCTGCGGGACGCGATCAGTCACTACGACCAGGTGCCGGAGCCGGGCAGTCCGCTGCGTCGCGATGACGAGCTGGCCCACCCCTACGGCCTCTCGCACGCGGTGGTGCGTCAGCTCCAGGCGGCGGTGGACCACCTGGACGCGGTGCGAGCGCTGATCGTGGAGGCGCAGAAGATCCACAACGCGGCGCCGTTCACGCTAACCCGCGGTGCATTGGAGACCGCTTCGGCGGCGGTG
>NZ_JBJZON010000059.1:0-4022 GCF_047200735.1 Pseudonocardia oceanicola | reverse complement strand
GCCCTGCTCACCGGCCGCGACACCTGGACCATCGCCGGCTGACCACGAACATCTGTTGACATCGCGAGAAGGAGAGAGATGCGCGCAGTCCAACTGCTCGAGCCGACGAAGCTCGAGCTCACCGAGATCGACACACCTGAGCCTCGCGCAGGTCAGGTTCTGCTCGAGGTGCGCGCAGCCGGGGTCTGCCAGACGGACGTGCACATGCGCCGCACCACTGAGGCCTGGGTGCCCGCCGGCACGATCCTCGGGCACGAGACGGCGGGCCGGGTCGTCGCCGTCGGGGAGGGGGTCTCGGGCTGGGCGGTCGGTGACGCCGCCGCCGTCTATCCGGTCTGGTCCTGCGGGGTCTGCCGGTCCTGCACCGCGGGCAAGCAGAACGCTTGCCTCAACACCGGCAGCAGGATCGCCCCGGCAGCCACGCCGGGCGTGAGTGTGAACGGCGGGATGGCCGACTTCATGGTCGCGCCGGCGTCGGCGCTGGTCCGTACCGGCGACCTGGACCCGACCATCGCCGCGACCCTCACCGACGCGGCACTGACCCCGTACCACTCCGTGCGGGAGTCCCTGCACCTGCTGGGGCCCGGCTCGTCGGCGGTCGTCATCGGGGCGGGTGGGCTCGGACGGATGGCTGTGCAGATCCTGCGGGCGATCACCTCCGCGCGGGTCATCGTGCTCGACGTGAGGGAGGCTGCGCTCGCCGCTGTCCGGGACGAGGTCGATGCTGCGCTCGACTCCTCCGACCCGTCCATCACGGACAAGGTGCTCGCCGCAACCGGCGGGACGGGTGCGGACGTGGTGCTCGACTTGGTGGGCAACGACGCCACGCTCGCTCTCGCCACCGGCGTGGTCGCGCCCTATGGCGCCGTCCGGGCGATCGGGCTGACCGAGGGCCGCTTCACCTTCGAGACCAGCCAGGGAGCACTGTCGTTGCCGTGGGGGGCCTCCCTCACCCGGCCCTACAGCGGCACCTACCAGGACCTCGTCGAGGTCGTGGCACTGGCGCAGTCGGGCCACCTCCGGCCCGCCGTCCAGACGTTCTCGCTGGACCAGGCCCTTCGTGCGCTCGACCAGCTCGAGGCGGGCTCGTTGACGGGCCGCGGCGTCCTGGTACCCAAGGGTGCCTGACGGTCCGGCCGTAGCGGCGACAAGGGGCCCGTCCGGACGTCCGGACGGGCCCCTTCTCGCGTCGGCTCAGCCGGAGTAGGAGCCCGAGAGCAGGATCTGCTTCACCTCGGTGAACTCCAGGATCCCCTCCTTGCCGCACTCGCGACCCCAGCCGGACTGCTTCACGCCGCCGAAGGGCTGGGTGAGGCAGACACCGGCGAGGTTGATCGCGACGCCACCGGAGTGGATCCGCTTGGCCACCCCCAGCGCCGCGTCCTTGTCCGAGGAGTAGACCGAGGCGGCGAGGCCGAACTTCGAGTCGTTGGCGATCCGGATCGCGTCCTCGACGTCCTCGTAGGCCAGCACACAGGTGATGGGGCCGAATACCTCCTCCTGCGCGATGTCCATGTCGGTGGTGACGTCCCGCAGCAGGGTCGGCTCGAACCAGAACCCGCCCTCGGGCAGGTGCTCAGGCCGCCTGCCACCAACGGCGATCTTCGCGCCCTGCTCCTGGGCGCGCTCGAGCATGGCCTCGGTGCGCTCGCGCGCCCTGGCGTTGGCCAGGGGGCCGAGGATCGTGTCCTCCTCGAACGGGTCGCCCAGCTTGTACTTGCCGAACTCGTCGACGAGCCGGTCCACCACCTCGTCGTAGCGGGCCCGGGAGACCAGGATGCGCGACAGGGCCACGCAGACCTGGCCGACACCACCGATCGCGCCGGGGACCAGGGTCGGCAGCACCTCGTCGAGGTTCGCGTCGTCGAGAATGATCGCCGGCGACTTGCCGCCCAGCTCCAGCGCGGTGCGGGCCAGCCGGGGCGCGGTGCGCGCGACGACGTCGACCGCGACCGCAGTGCCGCCGGTCATGTGCACCATGTCGATGCCGGGGTGACCGACCAGGTGCTTCGAGGTCTCGGTACCGGCGGCGAGGATGCTGTAGACCCCGGCCGGGAAGCCGGCCTCACGGGCGGCCTCGGCGACGACGCGGGTGGTCAGCTGCGACTCCGGCGCCGCCTTGACCACGACCGGGCAGCCGGCCAGCAGCGCCGGGATGATCTTCATCCCCTGCAGGGGAACCGGCCCGTTGTAGGTGATGATCCCGAGGACCGCGCCGATCGGTTGGTGCTGGAGGAGTACCTGTGACCCGCCCTCGTTGCGCTCCTCCTCCCACTCGATGGCCGCTGCGTTGCGCAGCGCCTCGCGCCAGATCAGCGTGGACGCGCCGGTGTTGATCATCGCGCTGTGGGTCAGCGGGAAGCCGGACTCGAACGCCCACAGGCGGTTCATCTGGTCCATCCGGGCCTCGAGGGCCTCGGCGAAGCGCGTGACGACCGCGATCCGCTCCTCGACGGGCATGTGCGGCCAGGGTCCCTCGGCGAACGCCTTGTGGGCCGCCTCGGCGGCGGCATCGGCGTCCGCCGGCGACGGCGCGGGCACCGTGGCGACGACCTGCCCGGTCGACGGCATCACGACGTCGATCGTCTCGCTGCCGGCCGGGGTGACCCACTCGCCGCCGATGAACAGCTTGTCGAGGCCGGGGACCTCGACATCGAGAGCGGTCGGACTGGGGGTGGTGCTCAACGTGCCTCCTGCGACTCTGCTGTGAGGTGGTATCTATGTACATCATAGTGATAGTGCACGGCGCGTCAATCGACCGACGGAGCCTCAGCACGGCCCCGCCGCCACCTCGGGAGGACCTCATGGGAGAACGGAACGGGATGGACGTGGAGCACCGCGGCGACGTCGCGCTGGTCACGATGAACCGGCCGCCCGCGAACTACTTCGACCTCGGATCGATCCGCGATCTCGCCGATACCCTCGACGCGCTCGCCGGCCAGGGCTGCCGGGTGGCCGTCCTGGCCTCGGCGGGGAAGCACTTCTGTGCGGGCGCAGACCTCGGCGCCGGGGCTCCGCAGGATCGGGCCGAGGACTTCCGGCGACTGTATCGGGAGGCCGTGCGGCTGTTCCGCGTGCCGATCCCGGTCGTCGCTGCGGTCAACGGCGCCGCGGTGGGTGGCGGACTGGGCTTGGCCTGCTCGGCGGACTTCCGGGTAACCGTTGCCTCTTCCCGGTTCCACGCCAACTTCGCCTCGTTGGGTTTTCACCACGGCTTCGGCCTGAGTGTCACGCTGCCGCGGCTGGTCGGATCCCAACGGGCCACCGAGATGCTCTACACCGCACGCAGGGTCGACGGCGCCGAGGCCTGCTCGCTGGGGCTCGCCGACCGTCTCGTGGACGGCGACGACCCGGTGCCGGGTGCGATCGCCTTCGCGGAGCGGATCGCGGCCTCGGCGCCACTGACCGTGCGCTCGATGAAGGCGACGATGCGAGCAGGTCTCGCGGATCAGGTCGAGAAGGCGACGGAGCGCGAGTTCGGCGAGCAGTCGACGTTGTGGCCCACAGAGGACTGCCGGATCGGCCTGGCCGCTGCGGCGGCTCGGACCACGCCCGTCTTCGTGGGCCGCTGAGGCGACGGACTCGGAGTCGGAGCAATTCGCGGGTGGGGCCGACCTCGGGCGGCGCCGTCAGATTGCCGCATGCACGTCGCGTGGTCTCAAGGCGGCACCGTCAGGGCGGTGGGGGCGCCGGGGCGCGGGAGCCGATGGGCGAGGTCGTCGAGCAGCGTGCGTGCCTCGTCGGCCAGCGATCCGCGATCTCGCCGGCAGGCTCGACGAGCTCGCCGCTCAGGGCTGCCGAGTGGTGGTGCCTGCCTCGGCGGGAAGGCACACCTCTGGGCGGGCGCGGGGTCCCGGCTCGACCAAGACACGCCCACGCGCTGATCATCCGCGGGTGGGCCGGGCAAACAGTAGCGCGTGAGCCCGAGACAGCGGCGGAACGTCGGCGAGAATGGCCCTACCCAACCGTCCGTGCGCGGACACCGGGCAGTCGGTCGGTGTCGCCGGGGACAGGAGCGTGGA
>NZ_JBJZON010000058.1:0-4989 GCF_047200735.1 Pseudonocardia oceanicola | reverse complement strand
AAAGGAGCAAGCATGATCTACGAGGTCCGCGAGTACGTAGCCGCCCCGGGGCGGCTCGGGGCGGTGATCGACCTCTTCACCTCCGCCACCATGCCGATGCTGGCCAAGCACGGCATGGAGCTGGTCAGCGCCGGCCGCACCATGATCGGCGAGCACTCCTGGGGCGAGCTCGTCTACACCCTGCGGTTCGACGATCTCGCCGATCTCGAACGGAAGTGGAACGGGATGCTGGCCGACCCGGAGTGGGTCGCGGCGCTGACCGCCGCCGAGGCCGACGGACCGCTGTTCGCGACGATGCGGCGGCGAGTCCTCGACGCCGCACCGGTGGCCACCGCCTGACCAGGGGAAACGAACCGGTTGCTTGCCAGCGGCGCCGGGAGGAACGAGCTCATGGATGCTGCAGCCGGTGATCCGTGACGGCAAGCTGGTCAGGAAGTGGGACTTCACCGAGCTGATCGCGAACTGTCAGCGTGAGGTTCCGGAGTCCTACTACATGAGCTGTGTCGGTCCGATGCGGGCCGTCTCGACCGAGATGGCCGTCTGGGCCTGACGCAGTCGTCCGGTGCCCCGCGCCATGCCCCTCCCCGGCGGCGCGCCGAGCCACCCGCGAGGAGAACCATGACCCGCCTGCACGTCTTCGACATGGACGGCACGCTGCTGCGCGGCGCCGCCACCGTGGAACTGTCGCGCCACCTCGGCACGTTCGAGGTCGCGGACGCCGTCGAACGGGCCTGGAACGCCGGAGAGCTGACCGACCTGCAGTTCTGGGAGTCCGTGCTGCCCCTCTGGATGGACGCCTCCGATGCCGAGATCGACGCCGCCTTCGCAGCCGCCGCCTGGATCGAAGGCGTCCCGGAGGTCTTCGCGGACATCCGGGCCCGCGGCGAACACATCGCCGTGATCTCCCAGTCCCCGCACTTCTTCGTGCGCAGGCTGGAGGGGTGGGGTGCGCACCGGACGTTCGGCTCGGACGTCGTGCCCGGCCGCCCGCCGACCACGGACTCGCTGCTCACCCTGCAGGACAAGGTCGACATCACCCTGGGCCTGCTCGCGGACCTCGGGCTGAGCGAGGACGACTGCACGGCCTACGGCGACTCCCGCTCCGACGTGCTGCTGTTCGAGCGGCTCACCCGCACCGTGGGGATCAACCCCACCGACGTGCTGCGCGACCGGTGCGCTGTCGTCTACGAGGGCCTCGACCTGCGCGCCGCCTACGCGCTCGGCCGGGACCTGGTGCCGTCGTGACGCGACGTCCTGTCCTGCGCTCCGCTGCCGGCGGACCCCGTCCGCCGGGTCTTCACCGATGACTCGGTGAGTGAGGGGCCGCCGCACGAGATCGCCAAGGAGTTCGGGGCGCTCGAGGTGCTGGGCATGCACCTACGGGGCTACGACTGCGCGGGCACGATGCGGTGTCCTACTGGCCGGCCTGCGCAGAGCCGGAGGTACGGACAGCGGGCCCCGCAGCGTCGTCTCCGTGCAGGGCTCGCTGTCGATGCTGACCACGGCCGGGCGACACGGCGGGGACTGGTCGTCGACAGCAGCGGATCACCGTCGAGCACACGGCGCTGCGGCACGCGAACAGCCTGGAGTCCGCGCTGACCGACGCGGGCACGAGCGAGATGCACAACCCGCTGACCGGGTAGGCGGTGACCGGATCCCCGCCCTCGGCAGCGGGCCCGTACTGGTGCCGCCGCTCTCCCCGGTCCCGGGGTGGGACATCGGGTGGCCCGGCAGTCGGCGCTGGATGGCACGCAGGACACTGGATGGCACGCAGGACAGTCGGATCGGCCCCGCGAGCTGCCAGCCGACCGCGGAAAACGCCGCTGACGGTCCCTAGTGTTGGTGGTGCTGCCGGCGCGAAGACCGTCCTGCTCTGGACCTACCTCACCACCCCGAGGCGGTTCGTCTTCGCCGACGGCGGCTTCGCCGGGTGCCTACTCGCCACGAACGCCCCGCCGTCCCCGACGCCACGATTCGCTGGGCCGCGATCAACACCCTCGCCCGCGGCTGGCCTACTACCCGAACGCCGCACCCCCACAGGCGCCAGTTGATCTTCTCGATCACGCTCTCAGCCGCGAGGGGTGGCTGCGCTTGTGCCACCTGTGAGCTCGTTCGAGTCTTGGAGCAGGATCAGGCGGAACAGGGCGCGTAGTTCATCGTCGGACTTGTCGTCGCGACCGTGGATCAGCTGCGCGCTGGCGCCTTCCCACGCGGCCTCGAGGAACCGGGCGGTGCGTGCGCTGTAGAGACGTTCCACGCCCGCGCGTGCTGATTCCGCCCAGGAAGCGACGAGCGCTCGGTAGGCGGGGTCGCGGACGCTCTGGGCATAGAGCTCGTAGAGCAGGGTGCGTTCTCGGGCGCTGTCCTTGAGCGCGTTCACGACCGCGAGCGCCGCGTCGATCATGGACTCGAGGTCGGTGGCTTCGTGGAACTGACGCTCGTACAGGGCCGAGGTCTGCGAGACGAAGAGCCGGAACGCCTCGAGTAGTAGATCGTCGAGGTTGGCGAAGTGGTAGCTGGTCAGCCCGAGGGACAGGCCGGCGGCGCTGGCGACCCGTCGGTGGGTGACGCCCTTGACCCCGTACTCGGCAGCAACGTCGAGGGCTGCATTGAGGAGGGCGAGGCGGGTGGCATCGGAACGAGGTCTCGCTCGCACTCCACAACTCCCTTCCACCGGCCCGGTCCTCCTTGATGCTTGGAGAACCCTACTGTCTCGTCACGTGCGCGGAGGACGCTCCGCCGGTCTTCGGGAGGCGAAGCGGGCCCAGCCTGCGGAACCGTGCCGGTCGCGACGGCCGTGGCCGATGTCATCGTCGGGGCGGCATGACGGCTGGTGGTCGGGGGAACCGTCCACCAGCCGCAAGCATGGCCGGCGGGTCGGCCGTGTCGCGGCGGACCCGTCGGGCGGACACCCCTCGATGCGGCCCACGGGTGAGAGGGGCCGGGACCGCCCGGCTCGCGACATGGTTCCTGGTTCAGGATCCGAGTGCGATGAGGCGACGGAACCGGCTGCTGTGGAAGACCAGCGGCTCGTTGCGGGGATCAGCGGTCAGACGGTGGATCTGCAGCAGCACGATGTCGTGGTCGCCCGCGGTCAGCTCGGAGTGCACCGAGCAGTCGAGCCACGCTGCAGCGCCCCTGACGAAGATGGCGCCGTCCTCGCTCGGCTCCCACGGCACGTCGGCGAACCGGTCGCGGTCCTTCGCCGCGAGTGAGCGGCACAGCGTCTCCTGGCCGTCGGCGAGCACGCTGACCCCCAGCCGGGGCAGCTGCCGCAACCGCGGCCAAGTCGTCGAGCTGTGTGCCACACAGACCGACACCAGCGGTGGAGTGATCGAGACAGAGGTGAACGAGCTCGCCGCGATCCCGACGGGCTCCTCGTCGTCCAGTGCACAGACAGCTGTCACGCCGCTGGGGAAACAGCTGTAGGCCCGCCGCAACTCCGCCTGGTCAACGGGCAGAGGACCGATACTCAGTTTCGAGGCCATGTGATTTCCGTTTCGGCTCGGGTCGTCAAGGTCACGCGAGTGAGATTCGTGCGGCGCGCATCAGGGAGCAGTGCGCGCTGCCTGTGGGGTCAGTCCATCAGCTTGCCGCCGTGGCCCCAGCGGTTGCGCGGGACGCCTTCGACGATGACGGTCGAATCCGCACCGACCTCCTCGCCGAGCACGGAGGTCATGGCCTGTGTGACCGCCTCGACCATCCGCTGCGAGAACGACGGGTCCTCGAAGCGATCCTCGAAAACCTTCACCTCGACGTAGGGCATTCTGCCGCTTCCTTTCTGTGGCCAGAAGTGCTGACGGAGTACTTGTCGGGTTACCGGCGATTCGCGTCGAACCAGGCTGATGCGACTTTGTTGAACCGCTCCGGGTCGTCTTGGTGCAGGAAGTGGGTGACGCCTGTCCAGAGCTCGACCCGGGTATCGAGACCGAGCTCGTCGACGAGGTGCGACTCCCAGGTGTAGGTCGGCTCGTAGGCGTAGACACACAGTGTCGGCCGGCGGCGCTCGCGGATCGCGCATTCGGTCTGCGGGCGAAGCCCTGGCGCGTCCGTGCCGCACCACATGCCGGCATAGGTGGGCCAGACGACCTCGGGGCCGAGTGCGAGCGCCTGCAGCCGGCGTCGGATCCGGCGGGCGGCGGTGACGCTGTTGTGTACCTCTGGCTCGAGGTCGGCTGCCACCGCAGCGCGTTCTGCGCTGTCGGCGTAAGCCGGGTCGCCGATGGTCGTGCGAACCTGTCCCTCCCACTCCTCGGGCTGTCGTACGCCGGGTCGATCAGCAGGACCGAGCGGGCCAGGTCCGGGCGGCGCACAGCGATCAGGTTGGTGATGATGCCGCCCAGGGAGTGCCCGACCAGATGGCTGTCGCTCAGGCCCAGATGGTCGAGGACGGCGATCACGTCCTCGGCGAGCTCCACGCTCCCGTACCCGCTCGCGGCCCGTTCGGAATGCCCGTGCCCCCGCAGGTCGAGTGTCACGACACGCGCGTCGCCGGCGAAAGCAGAAATCTGGTCGGCCCAGTCGGTCGAGTCGCTGCACCACCCGTGAATCAACACGACAGAGGGGTCACCGCTACCGAACTCCGCCACGAAGCAGTCGAAGCCCCGAACACGAACCCAACTCATGCATTCCTGCTTTCCGTGTGGTGGCCGCGCTCGACCTGGCGCCCCGGTCAGCCGAGGACCGACGCCGCAGCGGCGAGATAGCCGCTGCGGTTCACACCGGCAGTGAGGACGTGCGCGATGTTGCTCTGCTCACCGAGCAGCCGGATCGGGCAGTACGTGGCCGGTGACGACAACGACGTCCCCGGCCGGCCGCCGGCGTGCCGATCTGGTGTTCGCGCTGGAGCAGCGCGGCCGCGGTAGGCCCGGAGCGGGAGCTCTACGTCGAGCACGGCATGACCGGAGGAAGCACTGGCCACGGCTGTCGCCGAGCCCCTGCATGTCGCCGAGCCGCTGCGGTGGTCAGATCCCGGAGGGTGTGGGGTCC
>NZ_JBJZON010000057.1:0-5199 GCF_047200735.1 Pseudonocardia oceanicola | reverse complement strand
CCACGATGGCACCCCCACCACGGAGGTGGCGCAGCTGCTGGCCGCTGTGTCCGGCAGCCCCGAGGCGAGTGACGACTTCGCCGGCGTCATCGCCGGCACCGTGTCACCGCTGCACTTCTTCGCCCCGGACAACGTCGCCCGCATCCTCGGCGCGGCCACCGCCGCTTGACCGCTCCGCGTTCGTGAGGCGGCGCTGCCCCCTCCGCGTGGCCGGTCAGCGAACTCCGTCGTGGCTCGAACCCAAAGTAGTGCTTGTCGGTTCATTCCGTCGAGCGGCGCCCTCGACGGCTGTGTGGTCACTGTGGAACAGCGGTGCCGAGTTCGGCGCGGGTGTCGTCGGCGGCGAGATGTAGCAGTGCATCGGCGGTGCCGTGCGCGATGTTCTCGCGGACAGCGGGTGTCAGGTCGAGGCCGTCGAACCAGTCGCGGGCGCGCCGGTTGTCGGCGAACGGGTAGTCCACGGAGAAGATCAGGCGATCGTCGCCGAAGGCCGCCCGCGTCAGGTGGAACGGGTCGTCGAAGAAGTAGCCGCTGGTGGTGAACCAGAAGTGCTCGCGGAGGTAAGCGCTGATCGGCTTGGCCAGTCCCGTTGACGCTGGCGGCTGGGAGCTTCCGATGCGGTGCAGGTGGAATGCGAGCCCCTCGCCGAGGTGCCCGAGGATGACCTTGAGATCGGGCAGCCGGTCGAACGCCCCCGCTGAGGATCAGGCGCAGCGCATGCACCGACGACTCGTAGTGCCACCCGTAGCCGCCGGTGGCCAACGACTGGTTCACCTGGTCGGCGAAGCCACTGTAGTAGGCGTCGACGACCGGCTGCGGGGGTGGCGCGGGGTGCAGGTAGATCGGGGCGCCGAGCCGGGCCGCCGTCTTCAGGACCGGGGTGAACCGCGGTCTGTCTAGGAACTCGCCGACGATCGAGCCGCCGATCATCGTCCCGGCGAAGCCCAGCTCGCGTACCGCCCGCTCCAGCTCTGCTGCGGCCGCGTCCGGGGCGGTGACCGGCAGCGTCGCGAACGCGGCGAACCGGTCCGGGTGTGCGGCGACCATGTCGTGCAGTTCGGTGTTGGCCCGGACTGCGAGCGAGACCGCTGTCTCGGCGGGCAGCATCTCGGGGAACGGGAGCACCACGGACAGCACCTGCATGTCGATGCCGGCCGCGTCCATGTCGGCCAGGCGCGTGTCGACGGTGGGGTGCAGGCGGGTCCACACCGCCTCCGGAAGGCGGGACGGGTCCAGGAACCGGTTGCTCAATCCGGGGATGACGACGTGCTCTTCGATGGCCACGACGCGCACGGTCGGAGCTCCTCACAGCAGCTTGTCGAGGGTGATCGGTAGGTCGAGGATGGGTTTTGCCGGTGGCGTGCCGGATGGCGTAGGCGATGGCTGCGGGGGCGGCCCGTGCCACCCGACGACCTCCCGATGGGCTACCACGCGGACGCCCGTGGGCGGGAGCTGGCGTAGCTCGGCGGGCGGTTGTGTCGGGGCCGCTCACGGGTGTCCGCGTGGTCGGGCGATGCCAGGTCGACGGGATGGCACTCAACGGGCAGGGAAGTGCGCGGCGAGGTATCAGGAAGGGCACCACGAGCCCTGGCAACGCCCGTCACGGGCGAGCACCCGTCAGCATGTCGATCCAGGGCGAATGGCCGTCGCTGACCCCGGTCGCCAAGGGGAACCGAGTTCACACCGAAGCGCTCGCTCGGTCGCCGTAACGCGAAGATCAACCAGCGCGAGCCTCCAGTGACAGTGAGTGAGAACCGGAGGACTCCCCGTTGACACGACGCATCGGCGGCAAGGGTGGCGGAAGCGACAAGGGAAGCGGCGGAGGTACGTCAATCGCCATCGCCATCGCCCTCGGCATAGCCCTCCTGGCCAGCGCCGGCAGCGCGACCGCGATCGGGAGCGCCACGTCCTCCGGTGGGGCATCAGTTTCGGCCGGTGGCAGTTCCGGGGCACGGAGCGGGGCTCGGGTCAGCAGCAAGAACTCGACGGCGGCGCAGGCCCGCATTGTCCGGCAGGGCGTGCGCCTGCGCGGGAAGGTCACGGACGACTCCGCGGACTGCATGGCCAACTCCTACGGCCAGGTCCAGGACTTCTTCCGCCGCACCCCCTGCGCAGCGCTGCACCGTGCCTACTTCGAGCTACGCGACCAGAAGGGCGACGCCGCGATCGTTGCGGTGTCCTGGGTCGAGATGCCCGACGAGACGAGCGCCCGCACACTCAAGCAGCTCATGGACACCAGCGGCACCGGCAACGTCACCGAGCTGTCCCGCGACCGCGGCAAGTACCGCACGGTGCGCTACACCGGCGACGCCTACGCCTCCCGCCGTGACGGGCCTGTCGTCATCAACGCCCAGGCCGAGCCCGTCGCGCGAGGGTGGGCAGGGCTCGCCCTCACCAGCATCGCCACCAACGCCGCCCAGTAGACCGCGGCCGACCAGGACTCGACAGCACTACGAGGCACCCGACAAGGCGACAACGTGACAAGGCGGCGTGCGCGCACGTGCTGTTGTCGGGATGACGTCTTCCCTGGTCACGTGCGAGTCGGGTGGTCGCCTTGCCGCCTTGGTGCGATGTCGAGCGTCCAGGTCCAGCCGGTCGCGGTCCGGTGGGTGGAGACCCGGGCGCGTTTGCGAGCGCGCTGCAGCAGCCGCTCGTTGAACCCGTCCGCCTTCGCCGCCCGCAGGATCTCCCCGGCGCCGGCCGAGCCGGCGCGCTTCTCGTCGGCGAGGTAGCCGAGCAGCCATGTCACGGCCTCGGCGATCAGGGAGCGGTCTTCTCCCTCGGGGCCTACCGCGAGGAGCTCCTCCGCTCGTTGCGTGGTCTCGCCGTGCCACTCGACGCGTGCCACCCGGGTGGTGCCGTCCGCCGTGTCCACCGACGCGGGACGAGGCTGACTGCAAGAGATGGGGCGTCCCCTGGCGCGAGGTTCGCCTTCGTCGAGGAGATGACGAGCTGGTGGGTGTCCTCGTCGCGGGCCACGGCCAACACAGAGCGCGCGACCTGTGACCAGGCGATCGAGCCCAGGATCAGCTTGCCGGTGTCGGCCGCCTCGCGTTTCCCGAAGTGCACGATGCCCACGATCGCGACGCCGGTGTCCGCCGCCAGCTTGGAGATCGGCTCCAGCCCGCGTCGCATCTGGCGGTCGCTGTCCCCGTCCAGCGTGCTGTCGATGACTGAGGTCGCAGCGTCGAGCACGACCAAGGCAGCTTCGAGGTCGTCGATCTCCTCTGCCAGCAATCGGGTGTCTTGGGGCAGGCCCAAGGGTGACTCGTCGTCGGCTGGCGTGACCGCGTCGAGGAAGACGACCCGGTCGAGGTCGGCCCCCGCTGCCACCAGGCGCGGAACGATCGTGCTGTCCCTCGCGTCCTCCGAGTTGACGTAGATGACGGGGCGGGGCTCGCCGAGGAACTCCCCGGCGAGCTCGCCCCTCGTGACCTGCGCGACCAGGTCCACTGCGACCGTCGACTTGCCAAGGCCCTCACGTCCGGCCAGCAGCGTCAGACCGCCGAGCACAATCCGGTTCCGCCACAGCCATCGCAGTCGTCGCATCGTCACTTCGGAGGCAGGCGTCCGGCGGAGTCGTCGCCCTCGACCAGATCGCCCACCGCCGGCGGCCTCGTCGACGTACTCGTGCGCCCGGCCCACCAGGTCCTCGTCAACGTCGCCCGGCAACGCGTAGGCGAGTTGGGACATCCTCGTCGCGGCCGCCACCAGTCGGCGCCTCATCGCCTTGTCCGCGACGATCTCGGCGTAGTACGCCACGTTCGACGGCGTGGGGACGCTCCCCATGCAGTCGATCAGGTACGGCGCACCGCCCAGCTGGTGTAGACGCTCTCCGAGGTGCGCAGCCAACGAGATCGCATCGACCGGACGTCCCGAGTCGCGCATCCTCAGCATCTCGCCGAAGAGCTCCGCGTGGGCCGGGCGGTAGAAGTCCTCCGGAGACCTCGCCGAGGAAATCGGCCTGCCGCCCGTGCGACTACACGACCTACGCCACGGTGCTGCCTCGCTGATGCTTGCCGCGGGAGTGCCGATGAAAGTAATCCAGGAGACCCTCGGTCACAGCTCGGTAACGCTCACCGCCGACACCTACACGTCGGTCTTTCGCGACGTAGCGACGAGTGCGGCCGAGGCGGTCGCCGCGTTGATCCCCCGAACCCGAGCCGGATCCGCCACGCACAGACCACGCACACACTCGCCCAAAGGCGATCATCCCGAGGTACGATCTCCCCAGGTAGAGAGGGGTGGGCCCCGTGAGGATCGAACTCACAACCCGCGGAGTCAAGATCCACTACTTCCGTGGACTCCCGACGTCTGCCGTCAGCCCGCGTACGCTGCACGGCGTCGCGGGCGTGGCTGCCGCGGGCGTCGGTCTCTCGTGAGCTTCTGCAGTTGATTTCCGGGGGTTCTCCGGGGCGTCCCCGCTCCCCCGCGCCTACTGAGTGCCATCCCGTCGACCTGTCGCCAGACCGACCGCGCGGACGCCCGTGGGCGGCCCTCGACGCAACCGCACCCGACCTTGCCACGCTCCGCCCACGGGTGGCCGTGCGGTACGCCCTCCGGGAGGTCGGCGGGATGGCACGGGCCGCCATCCTGGAGACCTGCCCGCCCGGCGAGGGCACGGGTTGTCGGCGGACTGGATCTGCCCGCCGACCTACACCGGCCAGTGGAGAACACGTAGCTGCAGCGCCAGGGACTGTCCGGGCTCCGGACTACTCTTCTACGCACAGTCACGCGTCCTCAGCCGATGGGAGTCTGCATGCTTAACCCTCGCTACCTTGACATTCCGCTGCTCAATAATATGTGTGACAATTATGATATCGACACGACGGAGGAGGTGCAGGTAGTAAGCAAGAGCGTATTTGATCGTAAAGTTGATACCGCTGTGGACAAGGTAGTAAAAGCTGGAAGGACAACCGCAACGACCGAGGAGGAGACTCAATCTTACTCACGTGTCCGCAGGCCAGTAAAGCTAGTCAATGACTTATACGCAAAGTTGATGCAGGACGGAGATGTCATTGACTACGTAAACGCGCCGGACTCAGCGCTACGCCGCGGTGAGCCGATCACCCTAGAGGGAGAGTTCAAAGCGTCGCCAGTTTCTGAATTTGGCAGCATTATGGCGCCGATGCTGCCTCGGCTATTTCAGCAGATGGCCGCAGGAAATCAGCAACCCGAATTCGATCCATCTGAGATGGT
>NZ_JBJZON010000056.1:0-5876 GCF_047200735.1 Pseudonocardia oceanicola | reverse complement strand
CCTCGACTACACCGACATCCGTCTCGACCACTCCGGGGACGGCATCGCCGAGATCACGATCTGTCGGCCGGAGGTGCGCAACGCCTTCCGCCCGCAGAGAAGCGAGGAGGCGCAGGAGGGCCGCGAGGCGTACAAGGCCAAGCGCACCCCCGACTTCAGCGCGTTCCCGCGCCGGGCCTGAGGGGGGAAGACCATGAGCGATGCCGAGATCAACCCGGTGAGCTGGGAAGACGCCGGGAGCGGCGTGCTGGTCGCGACGATCGACCGCAGGCCCGCCAACGCCCTGGGCCCGCCGATCATCGACGGGCTGAATGCGCTGCTGGACGAGGCGGAGCGCCGCGACACCCGGGTGCTGGTGCTGACCTCCGCCATCCCCGGCTTCTTCGCCGCGGGCGCGGACATCAAGCACATGGGCACCGTGGACGCGCAGTCCTTCACCGAGTACGGGAACCGGCTGCGCGGAGCCGTCGAACGGCTCGCCTCGGCGAACCTGATCAGCATCGCCGCGGTCGAGGGCGTCGCCCTCGGCGGCGGGTTGGAGCTCGCATTGGCAGCCACCATGCGGGTGTCCGGCGCGGACGCGAAGTACGGGCTGCCCGAGGTCCGGCTCGGCCTGATCCCGGGGGCCGCGGGCACCCAGCGGCTGCCCCGGCTCGTCGGCCGTGGCCGGGCGATCGACATCATGGCGACCGCCCGCCAGGTGCCTGCCGACGAGGCGGCCGCGATCGGCCTCGTCGACCGGCTGGTCGAGGCCGGTCGGGCGCGCGAGGCGGCGCTGGAGCTGGCGGGACAGCTCAGCGGGCTGTCGCGGCCCGCGCTCGCGGCCGTCGTGCGGACCGTCGACGCCGCCTTCGACCTCCCCTTCGCCGACGGCAAGCGGTACGAGGTCGAGCAGATCCAGGAGCTGTTCGAGTCCGGCGAGGCCCAGGAGGGGATCACCGCCTTCCTGGAGAAGCGGGCCCCGAAGTTCGCCTGATCGACCGGAAGGACACGCGACGATGCTGGACACCGGGTACGGGCTGACCGTCTTCACCGCGGGACACGGGCCGGACCGCTTCCGCCGGGCCGCCGAGGTCGCGCGCGCGGCGGAGGCGGCGGGGTTCTCGGCGGTGTGGGTCAGCGAGCTCTACAACCGCTCGGCCACGGTGCCGATGGCGGCGCTCGCCGCCGCCACCGAGCGGATCCTGATCGGCTCCAACATCGCCTACGGGGCCGCGCGCTCGCCGATGATCCTCGCCGCCGAGGCCCGCGACCTCGACGAGCTCAGCGGTGGCCGCATCGTGCTCGGCCTCGGCAACGGCACTCCGGGGATGATGCAGAACTGGATGGGCGTGGACGGGTCCGCGCCGGCCGTGCGGATGGAGGAGCTGGTCGCGGTCCTGCGCAAGCTCTGGCGCCTGCACGAGGGCCCGGTCGCCCACGAGGGACGCTTCTACTCCCTCGCGATCAACCCGACGATCCCGACGGCCCCGCCGATCCAGGACCCGCTGCCGATCTGGACCGCGGGAGTCAACCCGCGGATGGTCCGCGCGGCCGGCCGGGTCGCGGACGGGCTCGTCGGGCATCCGATGATGACCGCCGCGTACGTCGAGGAGGTCCTCCGCCCGGAGCTCGCGCGCGGCGCCGAGGAGGCGGGGCGGGACGTGCGGGTCGCGGTGTCCGGCACGCGGATCTGCGCGCTCGACGCGGACGAGGAGGCCGCTCGCCGTCGGGCGGCGTTCGCGATCGCCCAGTACGCCGCGGCCCGGGTCTACGACCGGCTGTTCGCCCTGCACGGCTGGTCCGCGGCCCAGGCCACGATCCGGGCGGCCGCCAAGACCCGGGACGGCGAGGCGATGGCCGCCGCCGTCACGGACGAGATGGTCGACGCGATGGCGATCGCCTGCCGGCCCGAGGACCTCCCGCGGCACGCCGCCCGGCACGCCGAGCCGTTCGACCATCTCAATCTCACGGCGGCGCCGTGGGGCCTGGAGCCCGAGGACACCGAACGGGCAACGCGGCAGATCGTCGCCGCTCTCACCCCCGCACCCGTCTGACCCGCACTCGTTCGAACGAGGAGAACCCATGTCCGCCACCACCTTCCGCCTGGAGAGGCCGCGCGACGGGGTCGCCGTGCTGACCCTGGACCGGCCGGACCGGCTCAACTCCATGACCGCGGAGATGTTCGCGGAGCTGGAGGCGGCGGGCAGGCAGCTGGACCGCGAGCCCGGCCTGCGCGCCCTGGTCGTCACCGGCGCGGGCAAGGCCTTCTGCGCGGGCTACGACCTCGCCGCGGCCGAGCAGCTGCCCTCGTTGGGGGCACTGGGGATGCTGGACCTGCAGGAGAGCGCCGCGCGGGCACTCGCCGCGATCCGGGGTGTCCGGGTGCCGGTGATCGCCGCGGTCAACGGCGCGGCCGCGGGTGGCGGGCTCGCGCTGGCGCTGGCCGCCGACATCCGGCTGGCCTCGCCGCGGGCGAAGTTCGTGCCCTCCTTCGTGACCATCGGGCTGTCCGGCGGTGACCTCGGCACGTCGTGGCTGCTGCCACGGCTGATCGGCCCCGCGGCGGCCGCGGAGTTCCTCTACAGCGCCCGGACGATGGGGGCCGAGGAGGCCGAGCGGACCGGGCTGGTCAACCGCGTCGTGCCCGAGGACGAACTCCTCGACGCCGCCCTGGAGCTGGCCGGGCAGATCTGTCAGAACTCGCCCGGTGGGGTCCAGCTGTCCAAGCGCGCGTTGCAGGCGAACATGGAGGCCTCCTCCTACGCGGCTGCGCTGGAGCTGGAGAACCGCGGTCAGGCGCTGCTCACGCGCAGCGAGGACATGACCGAGGCGCTCACCGCCTTCCAGGAGAAGCGCGCGCCCGTCTTCGAGGGGCGCTGATGGTCGCCAAGACGCTCGTCGAGCTGGAGACGCTGCGGGTCGAGCTGCGCGAGGACGGAGTCGCCGTCCTCACCGTGAACCGCCCCGACCGGGCCAACTCCCAGACCCAGACGATGTTCCACGAGCACAACGAGGCCGCGCTGGCCCTGCGGGACAGCGGGGCGCGGGCGCTGATCCTGCGCGGTGCGGGGGAGAAGGCGTTCTGCTCCGGGTTCGACCTCGCCGAGGTCGGTACGATCCAGGCGATGGGGGTGCGGGAGTTCCTGTTCTTCCAGGAGGCCGCGACGGGCGGCCTCGCCGCCATCCGGGAGCTGCCGTTCCCCGTGATCGCTGCGATCCACGGCCCCGCCGTCGGCGGCGGCCTCGCGCTCGCCCTCGCCGCGGACATCCGCCTCGCGGCGCCCACCGCCAAGCTGTCCTGCGCGTTCGTCCGGGTCGGGCTGTCCTGTGGTGAGCTCGGGACGTCCTACCTGCTGACCCGGCTGATCGGCTACGGCCGCGCGGCCGAGCTCGGCTTCACCGGCCGGGTGGTCGGGGCCGCCGAGGCCGAGCGGATCGGCCTGGTCAACCGGGTGGTGCCGAGCGAGGACCTGTTCGCCGAGGCGGACACCCTCGCCGCCGCGATCGCCGCCAACTCGCCCGGTGGTGTGCGCATGACCAAGCGGGCGCTGCTGCGCAACCAGGAGGTCACCTCCTACGGGGCCGCGCTGGAGCTGGAGAACCGCGGCCAGTCCCTGTTGACCCGTGCCGAGGACATGCCCGAGGCACTCCACGCCTTCCTCGAGGGCCGGCCCCCGAACTTCACCGGGAGATAGCCTGATGACGCTCACCGACGTGCACGTCCCGGACCCCGGGTTCGGGCCGAAGGACGACCTGCGGCACTGGCCCGCCGAGCCCGGCGGCCGGATGCGGGACTCCCTGTTCTACGAGATGATCATGCCCGACGAGCGGCTCGGGCTGCAGGTCTACCTGTTCCTGACCGCGCACGGGAAGGCCGGGTTCAACGTGTCGGTCTGGGGCCCGGACAGCGAGCCCGTCGCCCTCGACCTCGACGGCGGCACGGTCCCCGCGGACATGGACCTCGACGACTTCCGGCTCAAGGGCCTCACCATCCGCCAGCCCGAGCTGCGGCGCACCGCCGAGGTGACCTACGAGAGCGACACGATCCGCCTCGAGTACCGCTTCGAGGCGGTCCAGGACGCGTTCAGCTACCGCTCCAACCCCGACGGGCTCCCGGCGTGGTTCGCGGCCAACCGGCTGGAGCAGACGGGCCGGGTCTCCGGCTTCCTGGAGGTCGCCGGCCGGCGCATCGAGTGGGACCGGCGCATGGGCCACCGCGACCACTCCTGGGGCAACCGGGACTGGGGCGTGCCGCACCACTGGAAGTGGTTCGTGGCCTACACCGACTCCGGCCGGGCGATCAACGGCTGGATCTGGATCGCCGGCGGCGAGTGGGGCTTCGCCGGCTCGGTGCTGCGCCCCGACGGCGTGACGGTCCCGGTGGAGCGCATCGAGCACAAGGCCACCTACCACGACGACATGTCCCAGAAGCGGCTCGAGGCCACCCTCGTCGACACCGCCGGCGGCCGCACCGAGGTCGTCTTCGACCGCTACGGCCTGATCAAGCTGCCCACCAACGACAAGATGGCCACCGAGATCTGGGAGTCCGCCTGCGACGTCACGATCGACGGTGAACCCGGTGCCGGCCAGTGGGAGACGCACTGGCCGCGGGAGTACCTGGGGCACCTCGTCGAGAGCCGCCGCCGTGCGCGCTGAGTGGCCACCGGGTGTTCTGGAGGGCTTCCTCGCCGGGATCGTCGACGGACCGCTGTGCGTGCGCCGCATCGGCGACGGCCACTCCAACCTGACGTACCTGGTCAGCGGGAGCCGTGACGTCGTCGTCCGGCGTCCGCCGCCGCCTCCCGTCCCCCCGGGCGCGCACGACGTGCTGCGCGAGGCGCGGCTGCTGCGGGGACTGGCCGGCACGGGGGTCCCGGTGCCGGAGGTGCTGGCCACCGCCGAGGCCGGCGAGGTGATCGAGAGCCCGTTCTACGTGATGAGCCACGTACCGGGCCCGGTCGTCACCACCCGGACCACGCCGGAGCTGACCGGACGGGGCCGGGAGATCGGCGAGTCCCTCGTGGACACCCTCGCCGCACTGCACGCCGTGGACTGGCGGGCCGCCGGGCTGGCCGAGATGGGCCGCCCGGAGGGCTTCAACCTCCGGCACCTCCGCCGGATGCGGCGCCTGGTCGAGGACCCCCCGGAGGGCTTCGCCGAGGTGGAGGCCTGGCTGGAGGCCCACGCCCCCACCGAGTCCGGCGCGGCGGTGGTGCACAACGACTACCGCCTCGGCAACGTCATCCTGGGGCCCACCGGGCGGGTCGCCGCCGTGCTGGACTGGGAGCTCGCGACGATCGGCGACCCGCTGTTCGACGTCGGCTACTTCCTGGTCTGCTGGCCGGAGGAGGGCGAGCCGCTCACCCCGACCGCCGCGCTGGGCACCGCCGCGCTGGAGCCCGGCTGGCCGGGGCGCGCCGAGCTCGCGCAGCGGTACGCGGCGACCACCGGCCGGGACCTCACCGGCCTGCGCTGGTACACCACCATGGCGCTGTGGAAGCTGGCCGTGCTCTACGAGTACAGCCACCGTCGCACGGTCGCGGGTCACGGGGACCCCTACTACGCCGACCACGGCCTGGTGGAGTCGTTCCTCGCGGCGGCGCGGCGGACGGGTCCGGAGGATCAGCCGCTCAGCAGCCGGGCCGTCTCGTCGAGCAGGGCGGGACCGACCGGGTCGGGGGAGTAGACCGACACCCGGTCGACCCCACCGTCGTCAACGGCGTCGACCTCCATGGCGACTCCTCTCGTCCCCGGCATCGCACGTCGGGCGCGCGACGATCCGGGGACGAGAACCTCGTGGACCACCAGGGCCGGTGCGGCGGGCCGCGTCGCGGCCCGTCGGTCAGCCCCGCTGGGCCTTGGCCGCGGCGCTGGCGGCCTTGCTCTTCTGCTTG
>NZ_JBJZON010000055.1:0-5925 GCF_047200735.1 Pseudonocardia oceanicola | reverse complement strand
CCTGCGCTCCGTGGTCGTCCTCTGATGGCCGGTTCGACTCAGCACGGGATCGACCACGTCATCACGTCCGGGACGTTCTCCCTCGACGGGGGTACCTGGGAGGTCGACAACAACGTCTGGATCGTCGGCGACGAACGCGAGGTCGTGATCATCGACGCCGAGGCGATCGTCGCGGCGGTCGGGGACCGGCGGGTGAAGGCGATCGTGTGCACGCACGCCCACGACGACCACGCCAACCAGGGACCCCCTTCAGGTCCGGCTCCTCCCGATCCCGCGCGCAAGGGTCGCGTCCCCCGGCGACCCGTGGACGCCCTTCCCCCGATGAGATCGACGACCTGCTCCTCGGCTGTGGAATGCCAGGGGAACGATCGCACCTCCGACTCGCTTCCGGGCACCCAGGACGAGCGCTTCCATGCGGCCAGGGAGCGGACGAAGGAGGTGACCAGAACCGGATCGTCGCGCTGGCGGGGCAATGGTCAGGACCTGTGGATGGGATCTTAGATCAAGCTCAGGCGTGTTGCGCGGAGTTGGGTCCGGGCTGCTCAGTCGGCAGCCGGGTCGGTCACCTTGAGGTCGGACTGCAGGTCCGGGTGGGCGGTGAAGACGGCGACCTGAAGTTCGGCGACAAGTCGTTGGGTGGGATCGTCGACGTCGACGCCGAAGGCGTCACGGATGCGGGTGAGTCGATACTTGAGGGTGTTGCGGTGCACGTAGAGGATGCGTGCGGCAGCGGTGAGGTCGCCGCCGGCGTCGAAGAACGCGCGCAGGCTCGGCAGGTACTCGGTGCCGCGGTCGCGGTCGCTGACGACCATGCCGGCAACGCCGCCTTGAAGCAGTCGGGGGCGTTCGAGGATGAGCTCGGTAAGCTCGGACAGGACGGCTTCGGCGACGGAGTCCTCGAAGGAGACCACGCGGCGTTGTTCGTCGAGCAGCGGCAGGTTCAGCAGTCGATCGACGCCGCGGCGTGTGTCGCTGATCTGGTCGACATCGGTGATCTCGCCGCTGACGGCGGCGCGAAGGTCGGTGCGAAGCTGGCGAGCGGCCTGACCGACGATCTCGTTGGCCAGTGCGACGACCTCACGGGTTGGGCGGTCGTCGAGCGCGGGAAACAGCGCGTAGATGCGACCGTTGCAGGAGGTGACCGCGCCGCGGCGGTGGGAGGCCTCGACTCGGAGGGCGACGAGGTCCTCGAGTGGACGCAACGCGACCTGGTCGTCGGAACGGCTTCGGGGGTCGTTGTGCTCGCGGACGAACGAGACCAGTCGGAAGGGTACTCCTTGGATGCCGAGTCGGGTGGCGACGGTTTCGGGGTTTCCTCGGTCGGACAAGGCGTTGCGCAGCAGGTCGCTGCGCAGCCGGCGGTCGAGGTCCTCGCTGATGCGTGAGCGCAGCAGCTGGAGGGATGCGACGCGGGCGATCTCGGCGAGCAGGTCTTCGGACTGCTGGTCGAGCTCGCGGGTGGTCTCGGCAACCCAGATGTAGCCGAGGATGTCCGTGCCGCCACGGATCGCAGTGACCAAGCGTGTCGCGCCGTCAGGGGGGACAACACGCACGGGGCGTAAGCTCTGCCGGACACGGGGGAGAACGCCTGTGCTCTCGCACCAGGCGATGAACTCCTTCGGCGGGCGACGCTGGAGGATGGACTGCTGGCGGATCTCGTCGATCGCGTCGCCGAGGCTGGAGAAGGCGATGACCTCCATCCGGTCGTCGTCGATGATGACCGGGCCTTCGAGGGTCGCCGCAGCGGAGTTTGCCAGCGCGAACAGGTCGCCAAAAGGCACCCCGCGCTCGTCGGCGACGGTTGCCGAGGTCGACGAGATCGCGCGCCGTGCGAGGACATGGAGCTGGTCCCAGGACATCTCCGGGGAGATCGCCAGGACGGTGGCGTCGCAGGTCACGGCCAGCTTGCGCAACAGGTCGCGTTCGAGGTCATCGCGGATCTTGAACGCGAGCGTGATGTCATGCCCGAGGAGTGTCATCAGCGGCTCGACGTCCGGGTCGTCGGGGCGGACTCCGATGGCGAGGACGAGGTCGCCCGGGCTGGCCTGGGCTGCGGTCGAGGTGTCGTGGATCAGGACTGCGACGATCGGGAGGGCCAGGCCGGCGGGAGCGTGGAGGACGTCCACGAAGTCCCCGCCGACCAGCCCTAGAAACGTGTCCAGGGAGAGGGTGTTGCCTCTCGAGGGGGGTGTCATGTGGTTCTCCCTCCCGTGGCGCACTCAGGTCATGCTGTGCGCCCCTTCGACCCCAGTGTCGATGGAAGAATTTTCCAGATCGTCCCGCAGCCGTTGCGTCCCTGTAAAACTAGCGAACAGGTGCGCGTAGACCCCCACGGCCGAGACCAAAGCGTCGACCTCGACGTACTCGTCGACGGTGTGCGCGACGCCGAGCTCGCCGGGCCCGAAGACGACGGCCGGGATGCCGAGCTGGTTGCGCATGAACCGGGCGTCGGTAGTGAACGGCAGCCCTGTGACGCCCGGCGCTCGTCCGGACATGGCCTGGTAGGAGCCAGCGACGGTCTTGACGAAGGGGTGACCGGCGTCGATCTCCGAGGGCTCGCAGAAGGTGTCGACGACGAGGTCGTAGTCCGTGCCCGGGGACAGGTCGAGGGAGGCGATCCGGTCGACGATGCCTCGGATCATGCTTCGCTCGGTGTCGCCGGGCAGGACCCTGCGGTCGATCTGCAGCTCGCATTCCTCGGGGACGACGTTGGGGCCGCTTCCGCCCCGGATGACTCCGACGTTGCAGGTTGTGGTGCCCAGCAGCGGGTGCGGCGTCTGGGGGAACTCGTTGTCGTGGAGCACCTGCGCGATCGCGGCGGCGGTGATGATGGCGCTGCGGCCCTTGGACGGCTCGCTGCCGTGGGCGGGAACGCCGCGGGTGGTGATCCGCGCGAACATCAGACCGCGCTCGGCGAGGCAGAGCTTGAGCCCGGTGGGTTCGGGGTCGAGGCAGGCGTCGGCCTGGATGAGTCCCTCGCGCAGGAGCACCGCGGTGCCCTGGCCGCCGCCAAGCTCCTCGTCGGCGACGAGGTGGAAGGCGATCTCGCACGGCAGCTCGAGCCCGAGTGTGCGGCACACCTGCAGGGCGATGATCGCGCTGGCGACCCCGCTTTTCATGTCTGCCGAGCCGCGACCGTAGAGACGCCCGTCGTGGACCTGGCCGCCGAACGGGTCGTGTCGCCACGCGTCCGGCCTCACGGGAACAGTGTCGATATGTCCGTTGACCAGTAGCACCGGCTTGCCGCCGGAGACGCCGTCCCCGGTGGACACCAGCAGGCTCTGACGTCCAGGGGCCGGCTCGACGATGCGGCCCTTGCCGAGGCCCATCTCGCTGAAGACCCCCTGCAGGAACTCGACGACCTCGGTTTCGCGCCCCGGCGGGTTCTCCGACCGGATGCGAACGAGGTCGCGGGTCAGCGAGACGACCGCCTCGACATCGACCGCGGAGCGGATCTTGCGGACGAGGGGGGAGGGCGTCATCGCAACTTCTCCACGTCGTGCTGATCGAGGAACCCGGCGTCGGCGAGGCGCCCCAGGAAGCCACCCAGTCGTGGGTTGACCTTCAGCGGCGCGGCGAGCTGGTCGCGCGCGCCGGCCAGGTCGCCAGAGCGGGCGAGCAGGATTCCGCGCCAGAACTCGGCCTCGGGATTGCCGGTCATGACCCGGGCGGCGTCGGCGAGATCGGCCAGGGCCCGGTCCCGGTCGCCCGGCCGGGGTTCGGTGTAGGGGCCGACCATCAGCCCGGGGGCGAACATGGTTCCGGAGACGGCGTCGAAGGCGCGGCGGTAGCCGAGCAGCCGTCGCAGCTCGCCGATGGGATCAGGGTGGTCCTCCACGCGCAGATCCACCGGTCTGTGGTTCCACGGGTCGGCGACGCGGTCGCCGCTGACGACGAGCAGGGCGGCTCCCTGGCTGCCGCGGACGTCTCCGCCGGCGGCTTCGGCCGCCTCCATCGCGCTCATCAGCCGTTCGGCGAGGTCGCCGTCGCGGCGCTGGTAGGAGTCGAGCATCGCGGGTAGGACGGTGTCGTTGTCGAGCATGTTGCCCTGCACCGCCACGGGACCGGCGACGAGGCTGCCGGCGGCGGCGATGCACGACCTGCCGGTCCAGGTTGCCGCGTCGCCGGTGGCGCCGACGAGCCCGACCTGGCGGACCTCGGGGTGCGGGTCTTCGGCGCGCAGCCGGTCGAGCACTTCGGCGGCGGTCGCTCCAGCGGCAAGCATGTCCATGCCGGTGCCGCCGTAGCGGCCGTCGATGAAGGCCTGTGTGGCGATCGCGCCGACACCCGGCTGAGCCCATGTGACACCGGCGCCGGGGGCGAAGAAGTGGGATTCGCAGGCGACGCCGAGCTGTCCGCTGTCCTCGTCGCGGGCGACGATGGAGTAGGTCATCGAGTGCCGCCATCGAGGTCGGCGTGAAACCCCCGGATCCCTGCGGCCGTCGCCCCGGGATCCTCGAGCATCGGCAGGTGGCCGATGCCCACCATGATGTGGACGTCGCCGCCCAGGGCGCTCGCGAGCTCATGGGCCATTGCCGGGGGACAGGTCGGGTCGTGGGTTCCGACGAATACCCGCGCCGGCACCCTGGTGGCCCGAGCGCCGAGCGTCGCGCCGGCCGAGCGGGAGTCGGCGAGGCCGAAGGTGGTGCGGAGAACCTCGACGACGGTGTCGAGCTCGCGGTCGCCGTTGCGGCCCGCCGATGCCAGCTCCACGAGCTCGGCCGCAGCCTCCGGGCGGGAGGCCGGTCCCAGGATCCCGGCGCCGTGGCGGACGAACCACTCGCGGACACCGAGCGCGCGTAGGTCGCGCTCGGTGTCGTCGAGAGCTGCCTCGTCCCATCCCACCCGCAGCGTCGCGCCGAACGCCACGATGCTGGCCACCCGTTCCGGGGCCGCGACGGCGAACTCCGCCGCCACCGCGCCCCCGATCGAGCCGCACGCCAGGTGCGCTCGCTCCACGTCGCAGGCGTCGAGTACCGCCAGCGCGTCGGTCGCGTAGTCGGCCGGGAAATAGGGCCCGGCTGCCTCGGACCGTCCGTGTGCGCGGTAGTCCACGGCGAAAGCCGCGCGTGCGTCGCCGAGTTCCTCGGCGACAGCGGACCACACCGCGGCAGCGGTGTTCACCGGGTGCAGGTACAGGATCGGGGTTGCGTCCCCTGGCCCTGGCCAGGCCAGGTAGGACAGCTCACCGGCCTTCCCCTGCGTCGCGTGGCGTTCGGCGTGCGGCATTGCGCTGGTACTCCCGACTGGCGTAGTGCTCGGTGAGACTTGATGGGACGTCGTGCTGGTGCCCGAGTCCTGGTCCGGGCGGGGGTAGGGCTCAGGCGTCCTGCGGGAACCGCGGGGTGTCCGGCGAGGCGATCGGCGAGGCGTGGAAGTGCCAGATCTTCCACACCGGGTTGCCCTTGCCGTCGTCACGGCGATAGACCTCGGTCACGCGGAAGACCAGCGGCTCGGCGTCGGGCTCGAGCACGCCGGTGCCCTTGTCCCCGGAGACCTGCGCACTCCAGTAGGTGGTCAGGTAGGCGAGGTTGCCCTCGGAGTAGACCTTGGGCTCCTCGACGATCTTCATGTCGGAGAGGTTGAAGCCGATCTGGTGCAGCCCCTCCCAGAGCTTCACCTTCTCGTCGACGCTGTCGTACTGGTGACCGTTGAGGTTGAACTGCAGGTACCCGGGGTTGGCGAAGTTCGGGTACATCTTCTCTTCGACGAGATCGTTGTTCGACTCCAGCCACGCCTGGTGGACAGCCAGAATCTCCTTGATGTCGTCCGGGTTGTTGACGTTGTCGCTCATCTTTTCTCCCTGAGTTGCGGTGTCGCGTCGCCCGGCGGGGTGCGGGGCGCAGGTACTAGGGGTCAGGTCTGTTCGGCGTGGGCACGCAGCCTGGGCAGGACGTCCTCGGCGAACTGGCCGAGGAAGCGCTG
>NZ_JBJZON010000054.1:0-6085 GCF_047200735.1 Pseudonocardia oceanicola | reverse complement strand
TCCGATGACGACCGGGTCGCCCCCCGGTCGGCCAGCTGAGGAGCCCCGCCATGCCCACGACCCGTGTCGCGACCGTCGCGGCCCCCTTCGACCGGGACCTCGAGGCCGACTTCGCTCGCATCGCCCGCCTGGTCGACGAGGCGAAGCAGCAGGGCGCGCAGCTGCTCGCCCTGCCCGAGGCCGCGCTCGGCGGCTACGTCTCCGACCTGGGCGGGTCCGCGTCCCCGCCGCCGGCCTTCGCCGTCGACGGCCCGGAGATCGCCCGCCTCGCCGCGCTGGCCGGGGACCTCGTGGTCACCGCCGGCTACTGCGAGGCGGCGGACGGCCGCCGGTACAACGCGGCGGTCTGCGTGACCGGCGACGGTGTGCTCGGCAGCTACCGCAAGGTCCACCAGCCGCTGCGCGAGGACGCCACCTACACGGCCGGCGACGCCTTCGAGGCCGTCGACACCCCGATCGGCCGGATCGGCATGCAGATCTGCTGGGACAAGGGCTTCCCGGAGGCGGCCCGGGCCCTGGCGCTCGACGGTGCCCGGGTGATCGTCTCGATGTCGGCCTGGCCGGTCAGCGCGACCAACCCGCACCCCGACCCCGCGCAGGACCGCTGGACCCGGCGCTTCGACCTGTTCGACCGCGCCCGCGCGCTGGAGAACCAGGTCGTGTGGGTGGCGTCGAACCAGTTCGGCACGTTCGGCTCGCTGCGCTTCGCGGCCAACGCCAAGATCGTCGACCCCGGCGGCGAGATCGTGGCCGCGACCGGGCAGACCGAGTCGATGGTGGTCGCGGACTTCGACCTCGAGGCCGACCTCGACGCCCACCGCGCGGGCATGAACAACCTGCGCGACCGCCGCCCCGACGTCTACGGGGCCCTGACCCGGCCGGCACTCCAGCCGGCCTGAGCACGACCCCGACCACTCCCGTCCAGCTGTCACCGTCCGTCCCCGATCGCACGAACGGCACTCTTGTGCGGACCTACCGCACAAGAGTGCCGTTCGTGCACTCCGGGGCGGGCGTCAGCGCACGTACCGGGCGGCGGGGGTGCCGGGTGGGTTGAAGCGGCCCGGCTGCGCGTCCGGGTTCGCCACCAGGACCTCGGCCTCCAGCCCGTCCGGGTCGCGGAAGAACAGGCTGAGGACGGGCCCGAAGTCGGTGACGAACTCGTCGCACGCCCCGCGGGCGAGCAGCCGCCGCCGGATCTCCTCGAACGCCTCGAGTGAGGCGGCCTGCAGCCCGAAGTGGTCCAGCCGGCCGCGGCCGAGCATCGGGGTCTGCCGCTCGGCCTCGGCGTTCCCCTCGACCTCGAACACGTTGAGCTCGGTGTGCGGGCCGATGTCCACGATCGAGAAGCGGAACCCGTCCTCCTTCTTGTCGTTGGCGACCGTCGCCCCGAACACCTCCCCGTAGAAGGCGTGGAAGCGGTCCGTGTCGGCGGTGATCACGGCGACGTGGTTGAGCCCGTCCAGCAGCATCCGCGCAGGTTAGAGCCCCTCGGAGCTGCCGCGGTAGGGTCGACCGATACCCGCTCGGGGCGCGAACGGCACCCCCGCCGGTTCCTTCGCCTTCGCGCCGGCGGACTCCATCGGGTACCACGTCGAGGTGCCTGGTGAAGGCGCCTGTCCGCTGCCCCGGCCGCACGATCTCGCGGATCGCGCGCTCGTGGGTGGCACTCCTCGGCCGATCGTGCGGACAGCTTCGGCGCTAGGATCCCGCGTGCCCAGGAGGGAGACGGATGTCACCGCGCTACGGCGACTACCAGCTGGAGATCTACCTGGCCGGCACGAGGGGCCTGCAGCCCCGCTTCCCGGTCGACTTCGCCGGGATGGAACGGCGGGCGGCCGAGGCACTGCCGCCGTGGGTGCTCTCCTACGTCGCGGGCGGGGCAGGCGACGAGCGGACCCAGCGTGCCAACGTCACGGCCTTCGAGAAGTGGGGCCTCGTGCCGCGGATGATGGAGGGCGCCCACGAGCGCGACCTCTCCACCACGCTGTTCGGCATCGACCTGCCGCACCCGCTCTTCCTCTGCCCGATCGGCGTGCTCGGCATCTGCTCCCAGGACCTGCACGGGGACCTGGCGACCGCCCGGGCGGCGGCGCGCACCGGCGTCCCGATGATCGCGTCGACACTGTCCCAGGACCCGATGGAGGAGGTCGCGACGGCGCTCGGCGACACGCCGGGCTACTTCCAGCTCTACCCGCCCAACGACAGGGACCTGGCCGTCAGCTTCATCCAGCGGGCCGAGCGGGCCGGCTTCAAGGCGCTCGTCATCACCCTCGACACCTGGGTCACCGGCTGGCGCCCGCGGGACCTCGACACCGCCAACTTCCCGCAGCTGCGCGGCTACTGCTTGGCCAACTACACCTCCGACGAGCACTTCCGGAAGCACCTGACCAGCTCCGACCCGGCGGAGGTCGTCGGGCTGTTCGCGCGGACCTTCGGCTTCTCGATGCGCTGGGCGGACCTGGCCTGGATGCGCGAGGCGACCTCGCTGCCGATCGTGCTCAAGGGCATCAGCCACCCCGAGGACGTGCGCAAGGCCAAGGACCACGGGGTCGACGGCATCTACTGCTCCAACCACGGCGGCCGGCAGGCCAACGGCGGGCTGCCCGCCCTGCAGAGCCTGCCCGAGGTCGTCGAGGCGGCCGGCCACACGCCCGTCCTGTTCGACTCCGGGATACGCAGCGGGTCGGACATGGTCACGGCGCTCGCGATGGGGGCCTCCGCCGTCGGGACCGGCCGCCCGCACGTCTACGCCCTGGCCGTGGGCGGGGAGGAGGGCGTGGTGCACCACCTGCGGTCCTTCCTCGCCGAGGCGGACCTGCTCATGGCGGTCGACGGCTACCCGGATCTCGCGCGGTTGCGCGCGGCGGGCCTGCGCCGGGTGGACTGACCCCCACGCCCCGGCCGGGGCGGTCGCCGCGACCCGCGCCGCCGGGCACCGGGTGGTGGCGGTGGCGACCACCGTGACCCGGGCGCAGGAGCGTGGCCGACTCCTGTCTCCTCCTTCCCGACCGGCCTACCCGGGCGCGGTCACCGGTGGCGCGGCCGCGGGCGCGGCCGCCACGTCCTCCCCGGTCTCCCGGCGGTGCGGCAGCTCACGGGTGAGGAACACGCTGAGCAGTGCGATCCCCGCGGCGGCCAGCAACGCGATCTTCAGCCCGACGAGCTGGGCGCGCGCGTACTCCGCGACCAGCGCGTCGACCTCGGACCCGGGAATGCCCGCCGAGGTCAGCGCGGCACGCGCCTGGTCCAGCGAGAGGAACGAGATGCCCCGTTCCAGTGCGGTGCCGACCTGCTCGCGCGTCGTCTCCGACACGGGCGCGGCCGCCACCCCCGTCAGGGTCGCCCGGGTCAGCGCCCCGAGCAGGAACGAGCCGATCAGGGCCGTACCCAACGAGGACCCCAGGTTCTGCGCGGTGTACTGCAGGCCGCCGACCTCGCTGCGCTCGGCCTCGCCGACGCTCGACTGCGCGACGTTGCCGAGCTGCCCGGCGAGCAGGCCCATGCCGACGCCGAGGAGACCCGTGGCGAGGGCGAAGGACAACTCGTCGAGCGCGGGACGGACGGTGCCGACGAGCCAGAGCGAGGCACCGCACAGCACCAGGAAGCCGGTCCGCACCACGGCCCGCGGCGCCGCGAGCCGGTTCACCAGCGGCGCCGACATCGAGGTCAGCAGCATGGTCAGCGACACCGGGAGCAGCCGCAGGCCGGTGGAGAAGGCGTCGAGACCCAGCACCACCTGCAGGTACAGCGGGATGGTGAAGAAGACGCCGAGCAGGATCATGTTCTGCGCCAGCAGCGAGGACAGGGCGGCACGCAGCGGCCGGATCGCGAACAACGCCCAGCGGACCAGCGCATCCCGGCCCTGTGCCTCGCGGCGGCGCACCCAGCCGCGCAGCAGCCCGAGCAACACGAGCCCCGCCGCGATCACGAAGAGGGTCGGCGCGAAGCCGAACACCGTGAACGGGGGGTTGCGCGGCTCGAGCCAGCCCCAGGTGCTGCTCTGCAGGGCCCCCAGCACCACGAGGGCCAGCCCCACCACGGACAGCCCCGCCCCCACCAGGTCCGGCCGGCGGCGCGGCCCGGTCGCCGGCGCGTCGGCGATCCAGCGCAGCATCAGCAGGATCGCGATCACGATCACGACCTCGCCGGCGAAGACGTACCGCCAGCTCAGGTAGGTCGTCGCCCACCCGCCGACGATCGGGCCGACCGCGATCCCGGCCCCCGCCAGCCCGCCGATGACACCGTACGCCACCGCCCGGTCGCGGCCCCGGTAGTTGCCGCCCACCAGGGCGGCGAGAGCGGGCAGCACGAGTGCGCCGCCGAGGCCCTCGATCACCGACCAGCCCAGGACGAGTACCCACAGCGTCGGGGCGACGGCCGTCAGCCCGGACCCGACGCCGTAGATCAGCAGCCCGACCGCGAACGCACGGCGGCGCCCCAGGATGTCCCCGACCTGGCCCCCGGTGATCAGGAACGCGGCCATGACCAGGGTGTAGAGGGTGATGGCCGCCTGGATGGCGCTGACCGTGGTGTCGAAGTCGGCGACCAGTGCGCTGATCGACACGTTCATCACGGCCGTGTCGAGCACGACCAGGAACTGCGCGACGCCGAGGGCGATCAGCGGTTTCCAGCGGTTCACCCGTGCCCGTCCGTGGTCGGGTCGGCGGCCGCCACCTTGCCCGAGCCGATGGCCCGGCGCAGCGCCGCGTGGTCGGCCTCGGTGCGGTCGGCGTAGGCGCGGGCGAAGGCCGCGACGGCGCGGTCGAAGGAGTCCGACGATCCCAGGTAGGCGGCGATCGCGATCCGGTCTCCACTGCGGGCGTGCGCGCGGGCGAGGGTCTGCCCGCAGATCTCCGCGTACATCCCCAGACCCCGCGAGCGCAGCTGTTCGACCTCGATCGAGCCCTTCCAGTCCCGCAACTGGCGCAGGTAGAAGTCGCGCTCCCGGCCGTCGACCCCGGTCACCCGCTGCCAGCCCAGGAAGATGTCGCCGACGCCCTGCATCAGCCGCTGGCCCTCCACGACCCGCTGTCCCGCGGTGGCCTGCGCCGCCGGGCCCAGCACGGACTCCAGGGCCGACGGGCCCGCCTCCTTGGCCTGCAGGAACAGCGGATCGCGGTCGTCGCGACCGAGGAACAGCAGCATCCAGCACCGGGTGCCCACGCTCCCGACTCCGACGACCTTGTGGGCGATGTCCACCGGGCGGTACTGCTCGAACAACCGCCGGCGGTCCGGGGGCAGGCTCTCCCGGTAGCCCGCGAGCAGCTCGTGGATGCCGTCCTCGATGCCGCGGCGTTCGACCTCCTCCGGGTAGAGGTCGCGGACCGGCACCACGATCGGCGGCTCGGCGACGATGCGCGGCACCCCGTCGAGGAGCGCGGTGAAGCGGGTGAGCGCGCCCAGGTTGTCCCGGGTGCGGGTCTTGGCCAGGTCGCGCTCCATCCGGGCCCGCCGCGGGGCGGAGACGCGGCGCCGGTAGCGCCGCCACAGGTCCTCGGTCTCGACGAGCGCGTACCAGACGTCGAGGTTCGTCATGGTCGCGAACCGGCGCATGGCACGGCGGTAGGCCCGCACGCCCCCCTCGACCGCCGCCCGCCGGGCCGCGGCGCCGAAGCCCCGGTCCCGGCCGGCCACCTCGACGCTGGCCGCCAGCCGTTTGACGTCCCACTCCCACGGACCCGGCAGGGTCTCGTCGAAGTCGTTGACGTCGAAGACGAGCCGGCGCTCGGGCGAGGCGAAGAAGCCGAAGTTGGCCAGGTGGGCGTCGCCGCAGAGCTGGACGTCGATCCCGCTGACCGGGGTGCCGGCGAGGTCGGCGGTCATCACGGCGGCCGAGCCGCGCAGGAACGCGAAGGGCGACGCCCCCATCCGGGCGTACCGGATCGGCAGCAGGTCCTGCACGCGGCCGACGTCCTCCGCGGCGAGGATCTTCAACGCCCCCCTCCCGCGGCGGGCGGGCAGTTCGGCGTGTGACGAGCGGGGGGCGGTGGACCGCGCCGCCCGGCCGAGCTCGATCCGCTCGGCCGGGCGGAGCACGGGTGCCGGCGGCGCCGCCCGCGCCCGCGGCGCCCCCGGGGGGGTGAAA
>NZ_JBJZON010000053.1:0-8437 GCF_047200735.1 Pseudonocardia oceanicola | reverse complement strand
TCCGTCCTGTTGTAAAAAGTACGTCTAAAAGGGTGCGAAAAAGGGTTCACAAAAGGGGGTACTTGGCGTATAATAAAAGAGTAATCAGGAGAACACAAAATGGCACGCGCGAACATATATAAGACAGTTCGGAAGAATGCGCTAGAGGAAGACGTGTTCCGGCTTATACCGAGTCGGGTATTTTGGAAACCTAGTTCCTGGGAATACTTGCGAACGCAATTAATAGATCGTACAGATCGTAAAATAAAGGGAATAGACGATTATACGTGGGATGCTTTTAAAAGATACTGCTTGACAAATAACCTGAAACAGGGTGCTGCGTTTGCAAAATTAGTAGAATCTGGTATGGCGGATAGGGAATGGGCCGACGGCAGCGCCAGCGAAACGATAGAGAGGAAGAATGAGCTGGCGATGGCGGCGGGTCATTCCCTTTTCTATGTCGGCGAAAAGCGGGTCTCGATGGTTGAGGCTCAACAGGAGTGCGCCCGTCGTCGATACGCTGACACCGACGGGGAGACGGTGGAACGGCTTGACGGTTAGCCGTTGTCGTCGTATCATTGACGTATGGATTTCGCCAGAGCATTGCAGGTCGTGGCCGTCACGGATGACGAGCGCGACGAGTACCACGACATGACGCTTCCGGCGGTGGCGCTGGCGCTGGCGGTGCTTGCTGGTCGCCTCGACGATGACCACGAGCTGACAGATGACGAGGCCCCGGCGATGCTGGCGCTGTGTGAGCGTCTGCGGGTGTTCGCGGACAAGCATGAGCGTGATCTGCTGCGGCATTTGAAGTACGACCAGGGGATGACGTGGCAGCAAATCGCGGAGGCCGTGGAAGGGCAGCTCGGTGGGCGGCAGGCTGCACAGAAACGTTGGTCACGGCTCGTTGACCCTGATCGGCGGGTGACGACAGGCGACTACCGGCGTGGTGCTGCCGAGAAGCGGGCTGTCGTCGATACGATGCCACCGACGGCAGAACGGGCAGACGGCTAGACGTAAGGACGGTTAAGGAGTAGAATAAGCATTATGAGAATTACAGTCGGCGTCCCCAAGGGGGGCGCGGGAAAAACGACGACGGCGGTGCATCTGGCAATCGGGTTGAGTGCTACCGGGCGCACTTTGTTGGTGGACACCGACCCTGACCAGCACGCCGCTGTGGATTGGTCGAACAGGGCGGTTGACTGGCCGTCGGATCGCTGCACGGTGATCGCTGACCAGTCCCGTAACCTGCGGCGCAACGTCGAGCCGCTGGCGCGTGGCTTCGAGCATGTCATCTTCGACACGGGCGCCAAGAATGAGGAAACATTACGGCAGGCAATGAATCTGTCGGATTATCTCATTGTGCCGAGTAAGGGCACGGATGGTGATTTGCTGGAATTGCCAAAAGTGTTTCGAATTGCGGCGGAAGTTGATATTTCTCACCCGATTCGGCCGCTCGTATTGCTGACACAGATTCGCGGCGGGACGAATGAGGACAACGATGCCCGTTCATACCTGGAAGAGTTGGAATTGCCGGTATTTGACACGTCAATTCCTTTGCTGCGCCAGTTCGGGCAGATGCGGTTTACGCCGTTGCATTTAGGGGAGTATTCGGATGTGATCGATGAATTGTTTGCAATGGATAAGGAGGTTTCGGCATGAGTGAGGCACCACGGCGGCGGGGCAAGGTGGCACCGCTTCGGGCATCGGACATCGCTCGGGTTCGTGAGCAGGCTCCGGCACCAGCATCGGGGGTGGGTAACGATACGACGACACAAACGGCGAGCCGTGTCAACGGCGGGACACCGAAGAGCAAGTTCACGGCTTCGCTCGACTTCGACCAGCTCGACCAGTTCGACCGGCTGGCGGCTGCGGCTCGACGGAAGCTGGCGATGCAGGTGGACAAGCTTGACGTCCTGACGGCGTTGGTGCAGCTCGCGGCCGACGATGCGGCGCTTCGTGACCAGATGATCGAACTGATTGGAGAGCGGAAGCGTGGCTGACGACGAGCAGGGCATGGATGATCGACTGACGGCCGTCACTGACCAGCTCACGGCGGCGGTGCGGCGGCAGGCAGACGACCGGAATCCGGCACATGAGGATTTCTACACATGGGGTTGGGCGCTGTCGGACATCATTCGGCGGCTCGATGACGTGGCGGGCGTACTCGGGCGGCAGGTCGGGCGCTACGGGGACAACAAGATTCTGCGCGACGATCAGGACGCCGACCCCACAGAACGGCTGACCGAGGCGGGGGCGCACTTGCAGGCGCTTCGTTCGTCGTTGTCGAGTGCGTTGCGGTCGGCCTCGGACTATCACTCGGCGGTCGGTCACGTCGCGGTGGAGGTCGAGCTATAGGCGCTCCACGGCCGCCACAGAAGCCGCTGACGGGGCGGGAGCTGGCAAGCCTCATCAGGACGGGGATTTGCCCGCGTTGCGGCTATGAGCGGCTCTGGTACGAGCTGGGGGCGGGGGAGACGCCGGACACTACGAGCCGGCGCGTGCACTGTGAGGGGTGCGGGCTGGTGCATAAATGGGAGACGAAAGATAAAGAAATACCATTCCCAAGTGATGACATTCGGCCATGCTAGTTGTATAATTGATGGCAGAACAGTGATGTTCGAAGAAGGGTTATAGTTCCCTGCATTAGATAGCAAAAAACTTACTTCGGAATGACCGGCTTCGGCCGGTTTTTTCGTGCCTGTCGTCGATAGGTTGCCAAGGTTGTTGCATCTGAGCGGGTGTCGTCGTATCGACGACGTAGGGTCTTGGGAGAAGATCATTTTTCGAGCGGCGGAGGGGCGCTGTTGGTCGGTCGCGTGTGGTGGTGGTCGTCAAGGGCGGCCGGAGGCCGTCGCCGGAGGCGATGCGAAGCACCCTTGATGGCCGCCGCCGCGCGTGACTGGCTGGCAGGGGCGTGGAGGTGCGGGGGTGAGAGGACATGTTCATCTCGGGAGGGGAAGAACATGTCATAGGGGCTGCTCGGGGTCGTCCTGGGCGCGTTGCTTCCATAGGTACAGCGCCTGGCGGCTGACGCCGAGCTCGTCCGCAAGTGCGGTGACGGTGATCGCTGTCCGGCCGCGCTCCATGATCGATACGGCAATCTCTCGCTGGATTTCTCGAATTTCAGCTATTTGGTTAGATAGCTGGCGATGCTCGTCGATCAAGCGTTGCGTCTCTGGTGGAAACTCTCTGTACTCCATGTAATGCTAAATAGCATCACACAATAATGCGCAACCGTCAAGATTGTGACTGTGAATCTGGGACGATTCGCCAGGGACTTAGCGGGTCGTCGGCATGTAAAGGTGTGTCTAGGTCGGGATCTGGGAATAGCCGATCGGTTGCTTGGGCCTTAGCCCAATCATAGAGAGTTTTGCGACTCACTCCCAAGGTACGTGATAGATGAGTCACCGAAACGTAGTCGAGTTGCATCAGCCGAACCGCAATTTGCCGCTGGATATATTCGATGTCCTGAATTCGAGCAGACCACCGGCGATGCAAAGCGATTAATTCTTCGACTGACGTCTCGGTTTTGTAGGGCGGATGAGCAACGTCTGACCATTGCTCGCGGGGGGCATTGAAGTCATAGAGCATCCACCGGCGGGCCTGCTCTGGGCTAATTTCCATGGCTCCTGCTGGGGCGTTCGTGCTGGTGCGCTGGGGTGCGTGCATCCTACCGGTCTAATCAGGAATGTAAAGCATCGTGCTATTTGCGCGTGTCGCTGGAATATGTATTAACGCTTTACAGAAACGTCTAGTGATTAGCTAACAGTTGACAGGAAAAGCAAAGCGTGCTTAGATACCGATGTTGTTAAGGCCGAATACATCGGCCACCAAGGAGCAAGAGAGATGAAAGAGAGTGGAAACATGATTGATCAGGCCATTGTGGACACGGCGGCAACCTTCGCCAAGGTCTGGATCGCTGGTGCAATGAGCAAGGACGAGTTTGTCAGCCGTGACGAGCGTGACCGGCTTCGGGCTGCGGGGCAGGCTCCGGCACAGAAGAAGAACAAGGCCGGTGTTCCGATCTGGCGCGTCGAGCTGATGGCTACAACGGTCCAGTTCCCCGACCGCAGCGACCGTTTCACGGTGAGCTACGCGGCCGAGAAGAACCCGATGGAGGGGCTGTCCCCGATGACGGAGGTTGCGGTGTCCGGCCTGGTGCTGGGCTTCATCCGCCGCGACGACGGCAAGGGCTACACGCCGTACTGGACGGTCAAGGAGATCGAGGCGGCCGACGAAGCCACCAAGTCCAAGGCCTACGCGTAAGGAGATCACGTCCGATGACCGCGGCCGATACGCCGGAGGGCTGGCGCAATCTGCACGTCCCCGAAACCACGCTCAGCGAGCAGCTGCGGCGTGATTTTGGGGTCACGGTGGCATGGGTTGGCGTTGGCCTCCTGGGGGTGCTACTCGTTGCTGTGTGGCGGGTAATTTCCTGCTACGTCGACAATGACCGTTCGACGGTGGGATGGTCGTCTCCGAACGACACCATTCTTCGCTGGCTGGTCATTTGTGTTATCGCCACGGCCATCGGGATGGTCTACCTGGGTATTCGACAGTCAAAAGTCAAGGCCGACCCTGGCGCGGACGTTGAGCGGCGTTGGACTGATGTGTTGGTGGCTGCCGGAGTGGTGAAGTCGCCGGACGGCCTGAGGGTGCGGTACTGGCGGGGCGGCCTCAACGTAAATGAGGTACTGGTCAAGCTGCCCGATGGCTCCGACCCCTCGCGGCTGGACAAGGCGGCGAGGGCGTTGGCCCATAGCTGGGGCGTGCCGGGCGTGAAGGTCTGGCGCGTCGCTGGCGGCTGGCAGCTCGTCGAGCTGGTGAGCGTGCTTCCGCCACCCGAGCCGGAGCCGGTCACAGTTGAGGTGCAGACGCCATACCTGCCGAAGGCGAAGAGCTGGAAAGCCTACTTTGAGGCGCTGCCGATCGGCTGGGTGACGACGCACACGGGGAGCCAATACAAACTGCCCTATGGCGGCGTCCAGCCGGATGCGCCGCAGCTCCCACGTGAGTTTGGCCTGCGGCTGCTGGGGACGCACCTCGCAATCGCTGGTGAGACTGGCGCGGGGAAGTCGAGCTGGGAACAGTCGATCATTTCGGCGCTGGCTCCGGCGGTCGCGCATGGCGCAGCCAAGCTCGTCGGTATCGACCCCAAGGGCGTCGAGCTGGCAATGTCGCGTGGCATCTTCGCGCACTATGCGAGTGAACCGGATAGCATCGCCGATTTGCTGGAACTCATGGTTGAAAAGATGAGCCAGCGCAAGAAGGAGATGGCCGGAAAGTCACGGCTCATCCGACCGTCGGCCGACATGCCGCTCTACGTCATCATGATTGACGAGCTGTTCGCCGTCGGTAAGGGTGAGCTGGACAAGAAGCGTAAGGAGCGGATTACCGGCGCAATGAATCTGCTGTTGACGCAAGGTCGGGCGTTGGGATTCTCGTTGGTGGGCTGCATTCAAGACCCGACGAAAGAGAATTTCAGCAACCGTGATCTGTTCAATACCCGCGTCGCCATGAAGTTGACAGCGGGCATGACCGACGTGGTGCTCGGCCCGAAGTGTCGCGAGGAGGGGGCGACGGCGCACCTGCTGACCGAGGCGCACGCTGGCAGCGGCTACCTGCGGGACGGTGACGGTTGGGCGCTGGTGCGGGCGTACTGGAAGGACGACGCGCAGATCGTCTCCGAGTGCGGCCGCTTCACGGATGGCCGGTACTTCGGCAACTGGCAGGACGGCGACATTGCCCGTGTGCCGATCGACGAGGCGCACCATCCGGATGCCGTGATGTCGCAGCGGGGCTGGTTCCCGCCGAACGCTCGCGGCTGGGCGTCGTAAAGTGTTGGCGCTCGTCGCGCTCCTGGTGCTGCTGATGGTCGGCGCGCCGGTTTGCGGTTTCATGTGGGAGGTATTTTTCCGGCGTCACTTCGAGTTCCGGGCCCGGGTGCGGCGGCTGCAAGAGAAGTTGGCTGCCGAGACGACGCAGGGTGGCTTTCCCGGTGAGACGCATCGGCCGGAGCTGGCCGAAAGGTATTTCGCGCAGCAGGCGGCCGAAACCGTGCGGCAGGCCGAACAGTATTTGCGGCGAATGGCAAACGGTACGTGATGGCGACAGGGGTGCTCACGGTGGTGGGGGCATCCCTGTTGTCATTTTTGCAGCTTTACGCGCAAGTGGAAATAAGTCATACTGAGAAAGATTCGCTTGCAACAGTCTGCGGCGATGAGGGAAACACAATGCATCAAGAAACGAGGAACCCCGGAGGGAAAATCCGGGGTTGCGCTGCAACAGTCTTTTATAATGGTAAGACGTCCGAGCAATTCCGTCAATGCTTTAGGGCGCGGATTCGCGCTGTGTTAATGACAGCATCGAACGTGTGGGCGGGATTCGCGCCGCTCAGAGGCCCGCGCAGCTCGGTTTGTCGTGCGGAGGTCGCGGAGGCCGTTGAGCTGGCGGACGGAGCGGAGCCGGTGGCCGTAGGGCGCGGCAGCGCAGCGGCGCGAGTGAGGTACGAGCGAGCGACCGCGAAGCGGCCAACGCAGTGCAAGCCCGGAGGACGCCGGTGGAGGGACGGACAGAGGCTCATCGGGTGGAGCGGCCGGAGCACGGCGCGGCCCAGTTTGCGGGCCTCTGAGTGGCTCGTGGGCGGCTTCACGCTGGCGGTGCTGGCCGTGACGGTGCCGGTTCGTGAGCTGAGGCGTTGGGCGGCTACTCGGCGCGTCGCAGCGGTGGAGAGGCTGGTCGCTGGCAGGCTCCGGCTGATGTCTGCCGTCGGGCGGACGAAGGGCGGTGATGCGTAGGCCAGACCCGAACAACCCCATAAATGCGAAATCGCCAGGTGGTGGCACACCCGGCGACTTCAGAAACACCCTGCGAGGGCGGTCAGCTCCTATGGCCAGTACAGCAGGGCTACACCCCTGCGCGCAAGAAGAACGGTCGGCGCGTCGCGCTGCCGGAGTAGCGGTCACACCTCACGGTGGCGGCCGCTCGTTGGCGTCCCCGCTGGTGCTCCCCTTAGAGGTCAGCAGCGGCGTAGCCGGTGCCCACGGCGAAGCCGTAGCGGAGCCAGCGACGGCAGGCGCTCGGGCGGCGAAGCCGTCCCTTGGAACATCGCAAAGTTACGAGCCAAACAGGGGTGACCAGCGGATACAGGATGTCCGGCCGGAGGTCGCGGCGGCCAGGCTCTCGGAGCGGTGGCGGCGGCTGCGGGTACTCCGCAAGGCGTCGAGCAAGAAGCGAGTTCGCCAGTGCAAGACCCCGATCGGCAACAGTCATGTTGGGCTGTCAGGTCACGAGGGAGGCGCACACTTCACCGGCCTAGAGTCCTGCGGGAACGTGTGGGCTTGTCCGGTGTGCGCGCCGAAGATCCGCGCGGGACGGATGGCCGACGTCCTCGAGGCGTTCGATCGGCACGCCGCTCGAGGTGGCGGGTTCGCGTTCCTCACGCTGACGGTGCAGCACAGCCACGGGGAGAAGCTGGCCGAGTTGCTGGCGCTGCTCGGTGGTGCCTGGGCGTTCGTCGCTCGATCACGGGAGTACCGGCAGTGGCGGGAGCGGCTAGGGCTGCTCGGGAACATCACGGCGCTGGAGGTGACCGACGGTCGGAACAGCTGGCACCCGCACCGTCACGTGATGCTGTTCTTCGAGCGTCCGCCGTCGCGTGATGAGGTCGAGGCACTTGAAGCGGTGCTCGACGAGCTGTATGGCCGCTGGCTGGCGAAACAGGGGCGGAAGCGTGGCGGGGTCGATCAGCACACGGGTCGACGCGTCGGCGTGCGCCTCGACTACGTACCGCCGGACAGTGCCGGGCGTCGGGAACAGCTCGGCTGCTACCTGACGAAGCTGCAGGCGGGGTTCGAGCTGGCGCGAGGCGATCTGAAACAGTCGCGGCAGGCGGCCGGTGCCGGTGGCCGGCTACCGATGGACCTTCTGGACGTGATCGAGGCGGGGGGCGACGACCAGGCCGCCGCGGTCGCCCGCTGGCGTGAGTACGAACAGGCGATGACCGGCAAGAGCGCGGTGCGCTTCTCGAAGGGGCTGCGGGGTGAGCTTGGCATGGAAACGGCCAAGACTGACCAGGAGCTCGCGGAGGAGGAAGTCGGCGGCGAGAGTGGCATCTTCGTCACGGCACGCCTGTACCGGCGTTCATTCAAGGACGGCCATGCCCCGGCGCTGCTTGCGGCCTACGGCGTCGGTGGTGATGTCCAGGTGCTCCGGCTGCTCAACCTGATGTACCCCGGCAAGATCGTGGCGGAGGATGGACACCTGGTTGAGCCGGGGACGCTGCTGGTTGACCTGCGGCGGTGAGTTGTCGCAACGGCGGGACGTCTAGCCGTTGGCGTCGTCGATACGACGACATCCCCGCGAGGGGTCGGACCCGGGGCGCGCGGCGATAGCCGCGCGCAACAGAGGACGTCCGGGGGACGTCCGCACGCGCGCTGTCGTGGTGTCGATCAAA
>NZ_JBJZON010000052.1:0-9770 GCF_047200735.1 Pseudonocardia oceanicola | reverse complement strand
CTCCTCGTCATCCACAGGTTTCAAGCATTGCTCTCGTGCCCCCGCCCCGGACCGCTCGGCCAACGGTGGACCCATCTCTTCCCGCCGCGTCGGACACGCGGCGGCAGGGCGAGGTCCGGGACGGTTCCGGTATTCACTCGCTGTTCGTGCCCGTCATTTCCATCAGATGGTTCGCGGCGGTGATGCACCGCCCCTGGGAACAGCGATGAGGAGGCGGGCACCGTCGTGGAAGCGTCGGTCTTCGTCGGGCGCGAAGAGCCGCTCTGCTGCGGCACGCAGAGTCGGTCTTGCGATGCTAGCGTTTTCGAAGGCGCTGCGCCGACTTTCCAGCTCGTTGAGTTGTTCGGTTGTAGCTTGCTGTTCGATGACCGATCCAACAGTGAAGCGGACGAGGTTGAACCACGCGTCGAGCGCGTCGCCAGGGTCGGTGATGCCTGTTTCGAGGAGGAGTGAGGTTGCTGCCTCGCTGAGGTCCAGCACGTGCGGGCCGAGGGCGAACGTGCCGGCGAACACACGCCCTCCGTCCCGATGACTCAGGAGAGCGTCTCTGAAATCGGCGAGGAGCCGCAGGAGCCGCTCGTGCGGATTCGCTTCTTTTGTGGACTGCGGTGCGACGCCTTCGACGAGCGAGTCGGCGACGTCCTCCAAGAGCTTCTGCTTGGACGGATAGTGCCAATACAGCGAGGGGGCGCTGACCTGCAACCGTGCAGCCAGGACGCGCATCGTCACCCCGTCATGCCCTGCCTCGTCGAGCAGCGCGACAGCTTCCTCGATGATCTCCCGACGTTCCATCCCGCACCTCCTCCTTGACAGCCTAACAGTGCTAGAGGCATGGTCATCTCATGACTAACAGCGTTAAGGAACCGTCACGGGTCGTGGATGTTGTCGTTGTCGGAGGTGGTCCGGTCGGCCTGTGGTTGGCGGCGGAAGCACGGCTGGGCGGAGCGGACGTCGTGCTGCTGGAGCGTCGCATCGAACCGGTCCGGCAATCGAGGGCACTGACGATCCATGGGCGGACGTTGGAGACCTTCGGCCTGCGTGGCCTCGCTTCGCGCTTTCTGGAGGTCGGCCGCCCGATGCCGAGTTGGCATTTCGCGAACCTCGACACTCGCCTGGATTTCTCCGGTTTCGACTCGCCATACCCCTTCACGCTGTTCATCCCGCAGTCGCGAACCGAAGCGATCCTGGAGGACCATGCCGTCGGGATCGGAGTCGATGTGCGGCGCGGCGCACTCGTCGTCGCCGTTGACGACCGTGGCGATCATGTCGACCTCACGCTTGAGGACGGCTCGGTCGTCTCCTCGCGCTGGGTGGTCGGCGCAGACGGCGCTCGGAGCATCGTTCGTCGCACCGCAGGTATCGACTTTCCGGGGCTGCCGGCCACGGATTCCATCGCGATGGGCGATGTCGTCCTGGATGTTCCCGATGATGCTCCGCTCGGTGGAGGGACGAATGAGTTCGGCGGGGCCACCATCATCCCCTCGGGTGACGGCGTGCACTCCCGGGTCATCGTCCTGGACAACACTCGCCGGCACGTGCCTCAGAACGAGCCCCTCACCCTCGCGGAAATGAGCGAGTCGTTGCGACGGACCACCGGCAGTGACTTCGGTGCGCGAGACGCCTCGTGGCTTACCCGATTCACCAACGAGACACGGCTCGCCGCCTCCTACCGCAGTGGCAGGCTTCTCCTGGCCGGAGACGCCGCACACGTCCACGCACCGATGGGTGGTCAAGGCCTGAACGTGGGAGCGCAGGATGCGATGAACCTGGGCTGGAAACTCGCTCTGGTCGCGACCGGCCGAGCCTCCGAAGAACTTCTCGACACCTACGAGAGTGAGCGGCGACCCGTCGGTGAGCAGCTGTTCGCCAATACTGTCGCCCAGTACCGGCTCGTATCCGAGTTCGACCCGGCGAACGCGTACCTCCGCGAGGTCATCAGCGGCCTGCTCGCCGTTCCGGAAGCCAACCGGACGATGGCCGGAGAAGTGTCCGGATTCTCGGTGTCGTACCCGCACCCACTTGTCTCCGACGTGGATTCCTCAGCTCTGGGCGGCAGACGCGTTCCGGACCTGCCACTGGCCGATGGATCGTCGGTGCATCACGCACTCGCCCAAGGACAGTTCGTTCGCGTGACCGCGCCAGGCCACCAGGCGCTCCCGATGCCGGCCTCCCTCGACCGTGCCCCGCTCACCGACGTCCACGCAGTGCGCCTCGAAGCTGACGAGCTGCCCGCCGTCGGGTCGATCATCATCCGTCCGGACGGATACACACTGACCAGCTCCGGTGACGATGCCACCACAGGAGGCACCCACTCATGAGCACCCACCGTCTGAACCCCACCGGTCTCCACAGAGGGCCGGGGAGCGATCGTCAAGACCTGTGGATGGGCTGCCTCGGGTTGGGGGTGTTCGTCGGGTCGTTCGACGAGCTTGCCGGCCTCGAAGGTGGCGCCGGCGCGGACGAGCGCGACGAGGTGTGGCGTGTTCACGGCGCGCCGGCGGGCCTGGGCAGCCTCGACGAGCTTGAACGCCATGGCCAGCCCGGCCGCGCGGGAGCCCGGCCCGCGGGTGATCTTCGTCCGGTGCCTGACCGTGGCGAAGGTCGACTCGATCGGGTTGGTCGTGCGCAGGTGGATCCAGTGCTCCGCGGGGTAGTCGTAGAACGCGAGCAGCTCGTCGAGATCATCGGTGAGCTTCGCGCCGGCACGTCGGTGAGCTGTTGGACGTCAACCCCGGCGACGATCCGGAACTGGGTCGAGGCCGAGGAGCGCGATTCCGGTTCTGGATCGGGCTCGGCCGGGTCTGACGATGACGCGGCGGCTGAATTGCGACGGCTCCGCGCTGAGAATGCCGAGCTGCGGCGGGCGAATGAGATTCTGAAGACTGCTTCGGCGTTTTTCGCTCAGGCGGAGCTGGACCGTCGACTCAAGTAAGACTTCTGTTCGTTCACGAGCATCGATGCCGTTTCGGGGTCGAGCCGATCTGTGCCGTGTTGTCCGAACACGGCGTACAGGTCGCCCCGCAGACGTATTATCGCTGGCGGGCCCGCCCGGTGACGGACCGTCAGTTGGATGAGGCGTATCTGGTGAACCGGGTCGTGGACCTCTATCGGTGCGACAGGTGTGTCTACGGGGTGCGGAAGATGTGGCGTGCGGCGCGGCGGGAAGGACTGCGGATCGGCCGTGACCAGATGTGCTTCACCCCGACCCATGCGTCCTGGGCCAACCCGATCGAGGCCCAGTCCGGGCCGCTGCGCCGGTTGGTGATGGGCGCGTCGAAGCACCCCCACCACCCGACACCCGCCCGGCGACTGCAGGCCTACCTGCGCTGGCGCAACGCCAACGCCCGCCACCCCGACGTCCTCGCGGCCCAACGCCGCGAACGCGCCCGAGTCCGCAGCGAACACCACCGCCGCTGGGGCAGACCCGCCGCCGCATGACCCGGTGAACCTCTGTGGTCACCGCACTAGAGCTGTCCACCGGCGTCGACGACCTGGGTCGTGCCGGTGATGTAGCGGCCGCTGTCCGCGACCAGGTGTAGGACCGTCTCGGAGATGTCCCTCGGTTCCAACGCAGCGACCGGGAGCCGGTTGAGCGTGCGCGCGGCCTCCTCGAAGTCGGCTCGTGTGGGGGTCTCCAGATCCGGCCGGAAGAGCTTGTACGTGGCGTCGTTGAGGATCATGTCCGTCGCCACCGTCGTCGGGTGCACGGTGTTGACCCGAATCGAGTGCGGCGCCCACTCCTTGGCCATGACCTTCGCCATCATCACCAGCCCCGCCTTCGCCGCGCTGTAGTGCGCGGTTCCCGGGTTGGCATAGATGGCCGCCAGCGAGCTGGTGATGACGACGGCCCCGCCCCGCCCGCCCGCGATGATGTGTGGCACGGACACCTTGAGCGACTTCCACACCCCGGTGAGATTGATGTCGATCATGTCCTGCCAGGTGTCCTCCGACATCTCCAACGTGGACGCGGGCGAGGAGATACCCGCGTTGGCAAGGACGATGTCCAACCTGCCGAACTCCGCGACGCCCGCCTCCACCGCGGAGGCGAGCGACGCACTGTCCCGGACGTCCGCTTCCTGCGCCACGATCCGCCGGTCCAACGCCTCGACCAAGCGGACCGTCTCGGCGAGGTCCTCCGCCGTCGCAAGCGGGTAGGGCACCGAGTCGACCTTCGCGGTGGTGTCGATCGCGATGATGTCCGCGCCCTCTTCGGCGAGGCGGACCGCGTGGGCCCGTCCCTGCCCTCGCGCGGCGCCGGTGATGAACGCGACCTTACCTTCGACCCGACCCATGAAACGGCCTCCCACCTGCGACGTCGCCCTGTTGCCGACAGGTTATGCACGCTGTGTCAAAAGTCGAGGAGCGTCACGTGCGACCATGCAGGGCAATGTCCACCACCACTCCGGACAGCGGCGGCCGCCCCGCCCTCACCAGCGCGCACGAGCTGGCCGCCGTCGCGCAGGAACTCTTCGTCGAGCGGGGGTTCGAGCAGACCTCGGTGGACGACATCGCCGCTGCCGCGCGCGTCAGCCGTCGGACCTTCTTCCGCTACTTCTCCACCAAGGCCGACGTGCTCTGGGTCGAGTCGCCGGCCGAGCTCGCCACCTTCCGCAGGCTGCTCGACGAATCGACCGAACCGTGGCGGGAGGCCCTGTGCCGCAGCGCGCCTCTCGCCCTGCACCACCCCGCCGAGGAGCGACGTTGGATGCTGCATCGCGCGAAGCTCCTGCTGACGGTGCCCGCGGTCCAGGAGAAGGCCGCCGTGCGGCATGCGGAATGGCGGATGATCGCCACCGAGTTCGTCGCCGGACGCGGCCAGAGCGCCCTCGTCGCCGTCGCCGCCGGGCACGCCACGCTCGCCGCGACCCTCGGCGCCCACGAGTACTGGATCGCCCACCCCGACGAGGACCTCCCCGCCCTGCACGAGCGATTCCTGCGCATGGTCCTCGCCGGGGTCGGCTGAGCTCTCAAACCCCTCTGCGGACGCACCATCAGGGCGCTCGCCGTCGCGGCCAGCCATCAACTTCTCGCCGACCGGCAGGAACTGCTCCGTCTAAGAGGTCGCGCGAATTGATGTGTTGATCATGGGCGGCGGACGGGTCGTGTGTTCCAGCGGTGGGTGGTCCAGGCTTGTCGGATCAGGCTACGGACGGTGATGATCGCGTCGGCGGGGTCGAAGAACGCGTCGAGGACGATCTCGCGTCGTTCGTAGCAGCGCTGCAGCCGGTTGAACGCGTTGTGCCAGGCGTTGGTCCGTTCGATGTGCCGGCGTCGGGTGGCCTGGATCGGTGCCTTCTCGCCTTTGTGCGCGATCTCGCCGTGCAGGCCACGTTCGTCGAGCAGGTCCCGGGTTTTGTGCGAGTCGTAGCCGGCGTCGAGGTGGACGGTGACGTGGTCGGGGAGCGGGGCGAGCTCGGCGGAGTCGGTCCAGCGTTGGGCCCAGCAGCGGGGAGTCGTTGCGGTTGGCCCCGGCCAGCACCCGGCCCGGTGGGATACCGGCGGCCTCGACCAGGGGTGAGCGTTTCAGACCCTGTTTGCGCCGGTCGCACCGGGGAAGGCCCGGCGCACTCGCCGCCGCCGGGGGCTTTGGTGATGCAGCCGTCGACGGCGATGTCGTCGAGTAGCAGGCCCACGATGCGGTCGTAGGCGTCGAGGGCGATCCGCCGCAGCTGTGCGAACACGCCGAGGCGGATCCACTCGTCGCGGCGGGCGCGCAGCGTGCTCGCCGAGCAGGTGGCCTCGGCGATCGCCTCGTAGGAGCAGCCGAACCGCAGAACCTGGATGAGCTTGTCGAACACGATCCGGTCGCCGGTCCGGCGCGGTGGCAGCCCCACGGATGGGTGGGATCGAACTCGTCACGTACGGGTAGCAGCGCGGCGAACTGGTCCCACAGTGGTTCGGTCAGCCATGATGGCAGGGCGGGCACGTGGCCTCCAGGCGATCACGAAGCGTAGACAACTTCATGATCGGCAGGCCCGTGCCCGCTCCTTCCCCTCGACACCCGGCCGCGACCGAGACGTGATCAATCCGCGCGACCTCTCAGCTGTGGAGCACGCCGAGGCGGTGTTGGCCGTCCTCGAGGAGGTAGACGGCGCGGTCACGCGGTCGACACCGCCACCACAGCGCGAAGTAGGCCGCCCGTAGGCCCCAACGGCCACCGGCGGGCACGGGGCGATGGCGCCGCACTCGTGCGAGCCGCCCGGTCCGGCCGGCCTGGCCGGCGTCGGCGAGCTCTTGCTGCCGCTGCCGGGCGTGGCGCTGCAGCTCGAACCAGGGCGTCATCATCCGCAACTCCCGTCATTCCCGCGCACAAGGTGTGGCAGCGCTGTTATATTAACGCTGTGACATCGTCGGATCCAACCCGGTCCCGGGATCGCTGGCAGCCGCTACGCGAACTGCTCGCCGCGATCGACGCCGAGATCGAGGACGTCTACAACGCCAGGGGCCTGCACGGTGTGCGCCCGCGATATGCCTATCCGCTGATCCGGCTGGCCCATACCGGGCCGTTGACGATCCGGGAGCTCGCCGAGTCCCTCGGCCGCACCCACTCGGCGATCAGCCAGACCCTGGCCGGCATGCGCCGCGAAGGGCTGATCGACTCCGAACCCGGCACGGACGCGCGGACCCGCCGGATCACCCTGACTGAGCGGGGCCGGGCGCTGGTGCCGTTCCTCGAGGCGGAATGGCGCGCCACCGAGGAGGCGGTTGCCCAGCTCGACGACGAGGTCATGCCCCACGCGCTGAGCCAGGCCGTGACCGCGACCGCGCAGGCGCTGCGCCAGCGCAGCATGAAAGACCGCATCTCCGAGCAAATCGGCGACGCCATGCCACCCCCGCCACCGGGCCAGCCGGGCGCAGAACAAGGAGAGGCGGGCGACACCACCGGAGAGCAGAACTCCACGGATGGCACAAGCCGGCCGGGGCCTGGCGGGAGCACGTGAGCCGGCCAGCGCATCCCATCGACGTCCGGCCGCTGTAGACTTCGCCCGCATTCCGCCGGCTCTGGATCGGCACAGCGGCGATCCGGTTCAGCGCGCAGATGGTCGTCGTCGCTGTGCTCTTCCAGGTGTGGGAGCTGACCCGCAGCCCGTGGTGGACCGGCGCGATCGGCGTGGCGACCGCCGTCCCGACGATCGTGCTCGGCCTGTTCGGGGCACGATCGCCGACGCGTTCGACCGGCGCCGTGTGGTGCTGGTGACCAGCCTCGGCGCGGTCGTTGCGGCGGCGTTGTTGGCGGCTCAGGCCGTGCTCGGGATCGGCTCGGCGGCGCTGGTGCTGGTGCTGGTCGCAGCCCGGACCTCCTGCAACGCGGTGGGCTCGGCATCGAGACGGGCGTTCCTGCCGCGGCTGCTGCCGCAATCCCAGGTCCCGGCCGGGGTCGCGCTCGACCACGTCGCGTTTCAGGTGGCGATGCTGGCCGGCCCGGCGGTGGCCGGGGTAGCGACCCCCAGCGAATCCGAAGCCTTCTGACCTCCGCGGGTTTCGCTGACGTGGCGTTGGAGGGGTTGGCTGAGCCGATGTTCTTCGGCTCGGACGTCGAGGACGCGTTGCGCTTCATCACCGGCCAGCACGCAGGGTTGCCGGACAAGCTCAGCCCGGTCGAGCGGGAGCAGGCCGTTGGTGAACTGCGGGCCGACCTCACCCGCCATCTCCTCGGGCGGGGAGTGTTCTACGAGTCGGCGGCCTGGCTCGTGCATGCCCGCTGGCCCTGATCCGACCGCGACAGTGCTCACTCAGCTCGCCGAGTTCGGGCGTGGGCGAGCCGGCAGGAGGTCGTGCAGGTCGTTCCCGGCGAAGGTCAGGCGGTCGATGATCACGACGCAGAGTCGGGGGTCGTGCGGGCGCATTCGGCGGTGTGCGAGGTCGACAGCGATCAGGGAGCCCGCTCGCCGGACACGAGACCGCGAGCGCCGCATCTCGAGGACGGCGTGGGCCGCACCAGGGACCGCGGTGGCCTACAGGCGAGTGGCCAGCACGGCTTGCGTGCACGACGTGACGTGCAGCGAGCCGCCGTAGTCAGCGTCGATGACCGTGCGCAGGGCGGCCACGAGTTGGTCCACTCGCTGCGCGCCGAGCGCGATGTGGTCGCTCAGCGTTGATATCAGCCCGAGCCACTCGTCGGCGGAGGAGGTCTGCGTGCTGCGCAGGGTATGCGATCGGACTTCGGCGAACGCCCGATTCTCGGCGACAGCGTCTTCCCCGTCGAGTCCCGAGGGCGGGCGGCCGTCGGACGATGTCTCGGGAGCATGCGTGCGGTAAACGGCATCGAGTGCCGCCAACGATCCTTCGTCCAGGAGGCGGTCGTTCAGGAACCGCGGGAGCGTCCCGCCAGGTTGAGGACGGTCGCGGCCTGTGCGCGCCCTGCTCGGGGTCGATCCAGTGCCAAGCAGCCCCCCAGGTAATCAGGTCGAAGCGGCGGATGCCTCGCGGACGGCGAGATGCCCAGCTCCTCCATGAACGACGAACCTCCACCGGACCTGGGGCGTCGTCGTTCACGTACTCTCTCCTGCCTGCCTTCTCGGCATCATCGATCAGCACATGATCATCTGGACCCGCGTCGACCTTGACCTTCGCGGCGAACCCGCATCACCGGAGGACCCGTGGCCACCACAACGGATAGCGGGCGATCAATGCGCGGGCGAGCCCCTGGGCGTCCTCCGATTCGGAGGACGCCCACCACGCCAGGCTCGCCATCGCCGCACCTGCGATGAACGCCGCAGCAGAGCCGTCGCGGCCACCCTCGACCACGACACCGGCTCGCTCGAGGTTCTCAAGGAGGACCCTCGCCCGAGCCGTCATCGCGTCAAGCACTCTGCTCATGAACGGTGGCCAGGTGAAGAGGAGCCGGTAGATCGCCCGTCGTCTCTGAATCTCCTCCAAAGACCTGCGGAGAGCCGCGTCATAGGCCGCAGCCAACTCGGCCACGTCGATCTCGTCGCCCTCGCCGAGCCTGCCGATGCCGGCGACGTGGTCGATCTCGTCAGCGAACACCTCCACCAGGGCACTCTCGACGTCAGGCCAGTGCCGATAGAACGTGACGCGGTGCACACCGCCTAACCTGGCCACCAGGGACGCCGTGATCTCGTGCGGCGGCGTCGACTCCGCCGCGGCGCGCAGGGCGGCTTCGAGACGGCTTCGCGCATCGGCCATGGGATGAGCACTCCTCCGCATAGGAATCGCGACATCCTGCCGCAGTCGCGGGGCTGCATTCGAATCGCGAGGTAGCGCCGCCACGCCTGCCGCAGCGTGAGCTTCCCCCGCTTTGCCGGAGTGTCTGAAGACTGGTTCCCTCGGGGGAGCCAGGAAGGAGCTGTGTGAACGCGCTGTTCGGCTGTATCGGGAGTCCGACCCTCGCCCGACGTTCCGCATGCTCGCCGAGCAGCTCGGGGTGCATCACAAGGCCCTGCGCAACTGGGTGCGCCAGGCCGAGGCCGACACGCTCGAGCAGATCGTGAAGATCCGGTCGGTGAACGAGTTCGCCGCCGCCTACGGCTCCCCACGGGTGTGGCTGGAGCTGCGCGGCCAGGGCGTGCACGTCGGTCGCAAGCGGGTCGAACGGGTCATGCGCGAGCACGGCCTGCAGGGCGCGCACCTGCGCCGCGGGTGGCGCCACGGCTCGACCCGGCAGGACCCGGCGCACCGCCCCGCGCCGGACCTGCTCGAACGCGACTTCCCCGCCGCGGCCCCGAACCGCGTCTGGATGGCCGACCTGCCCCGGATCGTCACCGGCGAGGGCGTGTTGTGGCTGGTCACCTGTGGATGACGAGGAC
>NZ_JBJZON010000051.1:0-12367 GCF_047200735.1 Pseudonocardia oceanicola | reverse complement strand
TCGACTCTCCTCTACGACAGTAGGAATATAAACGTTTCCATTACTGTAGCGACTCCACCCGGGAAGCACCACCGTGTCTCATCACGTGAACCTAGAACAGGTGGTTCTTCCCGCCGAAGACCTCGCTCACCGAGTCGTCGGTGAAGATCCGGCGAATGGAGTCGGCGAGCAGCGGGGCGCAGGACACGACGTCGATCGTCGAAGGCGCGCCCGGGCGGAGCGGGATGGTGTCGGTGACGACGATCCGCTCGAACGGCGAGGCCGCGAGGTTCTCGAAGGCCCGCCCGCTGAACACGGGATGGGTGGCCGCGGCGAACACCCGCCGCGCACCCGCCCGCGCGACTGCCTCGCCCGCCGCGCGCAGCGTGCCCGCGGTGTCGATGATGTCGTCCACGATGATCGCCGTCTTGCCCCGGACGTCTCCGATCACCTGGTTGATCTCGGCCACCTGCTGCGCGGGACGCTCCTTGTCCAGGATGGCCAGACCGGCACCCATCCGGGTCGCGAACTGCTTGTTCAGCTTCACCCGACCCGCGTCCGGCGCCACGACCACCAGATCGTCGTCCAACCCGGCGAAGTGGTCCGCCAACATCATCAGCGCTGTCATGTGGTCGACCGGGATCCCGAAGAACCCCTGCAGCTGACCAGCGTGCAGGTCCATGGTCAGCACCCGGTCCACACCGACCGCCTCGAGCGTGCGGGCGACCATCCGCGCCGAGATCGGCTCGCGTGGCGCGGACTTCTTGTCCTGCCGTGAGTAGCCGTACCAGGGCGTGACCGCGATCACCCGGTGGGCGCTGGCACCGACCGCCGCGTCCACCATGACCAGCAGCTCCAGCAGCGCGTCGTTGGCGTTGACCCCGGTCTCGGGGTTGCCGCACATCGGCTGGACGAGGAACACGTCCGCGCCGCGGATCGACTCGTCGAACCGGCAGTAGACCTCGTCGTTGGAGAAGGTCTTGAGCGTGATCGGGCCGAGATCGACACCGAGCTGCCCGGCGATCCGGTCGGCCAGCACAGGGTTCGCACGGCCCGAGAACAGCATCAGCCGCTTGTCGTAGCCCCGCTGTAGAGACGCCGTCATGAATCCGCCCTTCGTTGGGTTCGTGGGGGCCGGCACCTCAGCCCGGCCCCGTCGCTCCGTCGATCGCCGCAGCCCGTGGCATGCCGGCTCGTGCCCCGACCGTGCCGACGGACAGCGAGGCTGCTGCCACGCCGCGCGCCGCGGCCTCGGGGACCGCGGCTCCGGCTGCCAGCGCGGCTGCGAGCACCCCGTTGAACGTGTCGCCCGCGCCCGTGGTGTCCCGGACGTCCGTGGGTGGGGCGGGCAGGGGCGTCGTCCCCCGCTGGGGGTCGACGACCAGCACCCCGTCGCCGCCGAGCGTCACCACGACCGGGGCGCCGGTCCGGTCGGCGACCGCGGCCGCCATCTCCGCCGTCTCCGAGTCAGTCGCCCCCTTCCCGACCAGCGCATACAGATCCCGTAGCTCGGACCGGTTCGGGGTGACGACCGGGGTCAGCCCGAGCAGGTCCACCAGCCCGGGGGCGACCGGTGCCGGGTTGAGCACGCACGCCAGCCCGTGCTCCGCCGCGGTCTCGACGGCGGTGGCCACCGCGTCCGGCGGGATCTCGGTGCTGACCAGTACGCAGCCGGCCCAGTCCGCCGAGCGCGCCACCGCCGCGCGCACGGCCGCCGGATCCACGGCCGCGTTGGCCCCGGCCCCCACGGCGATCTGGTTCTCCCCTCGCCCGTCGACGACGATCAGGGCCACACCGGTGGCGACACCCTCGAGCACCGCTACGTCCGTGACGTCGATTCCCTCCGCGCGCAGCTCCGCCAGGGCACCGTCGCCGGTGTCGTCCGCGCCGACGGCCCCGCAGTAGCGGACCTCGGCGCCGGCCCGGGCCGCGGCGACCGCCGCGTTCGCCCCCTTCCCGCCGCCGTGCCGCTCCACGCCGGGACCGACCACGGTCTCCCCCGGCCCCGGCAGCCGCTCCGCGTGCACCACCAGGTCGACGTTCACCGCGCCGACCACCAGGACCCGGGGCGTCATCCGTCGGACCTCGGCGGGCACGCCGACTCCGGCACCTGCACGGCGGCGGGAAGCTCGCCGATGGCGCCGCTCTCACTCACCTCGCAGACCGCCTGCGGCCCAGGACAGTATCGACGTCCACAGTGCCGCGTAGTGCTCCCACTCCACGAACTCCGGCGGCGCCCAGTGCGGGGCGAGGTCCGAGGTGAACGCGACGGAGCGGCCCCGGCCGTACTCCCCCACCACCAGCAGCGGGTCGTCGCCGGTCCGCGCGACCACCGTGGAACCCTCCTTCGGGAAGGTCCGGTTGTAGCCGAGCAGCATCGGCCACTCGGCAGGCGTACCGCCCAGCACCGGGTGGGCCGGGTCGCACACGTCCACCTTCAGCCCGTCGGACATCTCCACGCGGTCGTCGGTGGGCATCAGGTCCACCGGCAACACGCCCGCCAGCGGGCTCATCCCGTAGCGCGCCTTGCCGTCGATGCCGGTGAACGAGAGGTACCCGCCGATCATCACCAGCCCGCCGCCGCGGCCCACGTAGTCCGCGACCAGGGAGAGCTTGTTGGGGGACTTCTCCGACCGCAGGAACGTCTCGTCCGGCAGCAGGAAGGAGTTGGATCCGATGTCGGAGATGACGATGACGTCGAAGGCGTCGAGCGCCTCCGCCGTCTTCGGGAACGACGAGGAGATCTCGTGTCCCCGCACATAGGTGAGCTCATGACCCGCCGCCCGCACACAGTCCAGGAAGACGCCAGCACCCTCCTCGTACTCCGTGGAGTGGAACTGGTCGAAACCCTTCATGTGGATCGTGTGCTTGATCCAGGACTCACCCGCGACCAGGACGCGGAGCGGGGCGGAACTCAGATTGTCGGGCACGTGCCCTCCTCTCGGCTCGGAGCTACTATAAACGATTCTTGCTGCGGGTGATGACGTCCGGCCGAGCGGGTCACGCGTCGGCCGGTGGCCGCCGCCTCACAAGCTCACTTCCGAGAGCACGAGCAGCCGCGGTTCGGTGTAGTCCTCCATCGCGGCCCGCAGTCCTTCGCGTCCGATGCCGGACTCCTTGACCCCTCCGTACGGCATCTGCTCGGCCCGGAAGGTCGGGATGTCGCCGACGATGACGCCTCCGACCTCCAGCTCCCGATGTGCGCGGAACGCCGTCTGGATGTCGTGGGTGAAGATCCCGGCCTGCAGGCCGAAGCGCGAGTCGTCCAGTGCCCGCAGGCCCTCGTCGACGCCGTCCACCGCCGCGACGGTCAGCACCGGGCCGAAGGCCTCGTCCTGGCAGACCTGCGCGTCGGCCGGGGCGTCGACGAGCACGGTGGGAGAGACCAGCGCGTCGGTGACCTTCCCGCCGGTCAGAACCCGGGCCCCGCCCGCGACGGCTGCGGTGACCCACTCCCCGATCCGCTGTGCAGCTGCTCGGTTGATCAACGGCCCGACTGTGGTCGCCGGCGACCAGGGGTCACCCACGACGAGCTGCTCGACCTCGTCCACCAGCACGGGCAGGAACCGTTCGTACACCGTCCTGTCGACGAGGACGCGCTGCACCGAGATGCAGGACTGGCCGCCCTGGGCGTTTGCGCCGGTCGCGATCCGCCGGGCCGCCTGCCGCAGGTCTGCATCCGAACTCCAGTCCGGACAGATCAGCACGCCGGCGTTGCCGCCGAGCTCCAGAGTGACGTGCTTGCGCGGCACCGCGTCTCGGATGGCCCAGCCGACCGGTCCGGACCCGGTGAACGACACCACGGGCATCCGCGGGTCGGCGACGAGACCGGCAGCGACCTCGTCGTCCACGGTGAGCACCGAGAACGCGCCCGCCGGTAGCCCGCAGTCGGCCAGGATCTCGCCCAGCAACAGGGCGCTGAGCGGCGTCTTCGGCGCGGGTTTGAGCACGATGGGGGCGCCCACCGCCAGGGCGGGCCCGATCTTGTGGGCGGCCAGGTTCACCGGGAAGTTGAAGGGTGTGATGCCCAGGACCGGCCCCCGGGGGAACCGGCGCTGCAGGGCCAGGCGTCCGTCTCCGGCGGGCTCGCCGTCCAGTCGCTGGAGCTCACCCGACCACCGCACCGCCTCCTCCGCCGCCCACCGGAAGGTCAGGGCGGCGCGCTGCACCTCGACTCGCGACCATCGGATCGGCTTGCCGCTCTCCCTGGTGATCGTGGCGGCGACCTCGTCCATGCGCTCGACCAGGCCCGTCGCCGCCTGTCGGAGAGCGTCCGCGCGGTGGTGGGCGGGAACCGCGAGCAGGCTGCCGGCCGCCTCGTGGGCCAGCTGCAGCGCCTGCTCCACGTGCTCGGGGTCGGCGAGGGCGACCTCGGCCACGAGCTCGTCCGTCCAGGGGTCCCGGACCGCCAACGTCCCGGAACCGGACACCGGCTGCCCGGCGATCCAGACCCCCGGCCGCCGGCCGGTCATGGTGCCGCCCACCCGGCGTCGCGGGTGCTGGGGAGGGCGGTGGTGTCCTGTGGTCGGCCGAAGCGGACGAAGACGTCGTTCACGGGGCTTCCGATCAAGCGTGGGAGGGGGCCGGACGAGGGCTCTGCGGGTGCGCTACGCGCTGCCACCCGGCTTCTCCTCGAGGATCATCGTCTTGTTCTCCAGGTAGGGCAGGAGCCCTGCGACGCCGCCTTCACGGCCGATGCCGGACTGTTTGAACCCGCCGAAGCCGATGCCGAAGTCTGCGCGGTTGTCGTTGTGCCCGACGGTGCCCGCCCGGAGCTGCCGGCCGACCGCTCGCGCCTTGTCCACGTCTCGGGTGAACACGGAGGCGTTGAGACCGTAGATGGAGTCGTTGGCGAGGCGGATGGCATCCTGCTCGTCCTTCGCGGGAATCACCGTCAGCACGGGACCGAAGATCTCCTCCTGCGCGATCCGCCACGAGTTGTCCACGTTCCCGAAGACGGTCGGTTGGACGAACCATCCGCGGTCGAGGCCGGCCGGTCGTTTGCCTCCGGCAGCGAGCGTCGCTCCCTCGCTGAGCCCGATGTCGACATAACCCTCGACTCGTTCCCGCTGCCGTTCCGTGGCCAGCGGGCCCATCTGCACGGCAGGATCGAAGGGGTCCCCCACCGTCACCTGCGAGAACGCTTCGGCGAGACCCTCCACCATCTCGTCATGCCGGTGGCGGGGCACGATGATCCGGGTCAGGGAGCCGCAGATCTGGCCGGTGAGGAAGCACTCCGCCCCGGCCAGGACGCGGGCGGCCTCGGCGACGTCCGCATCGTCCAGGACCACTGCCGCCGACTTGCCGCCGAGCTCCAGTGTGAAACGGCCGACCCGCTCGGTCATGATGCCGGCGATGGCCTTGCCCGCGGCGGTCGATCCGGTGAACGTGATCTTGTCCACCCGAGGGTCTCGGACGAGGGTCTCGGAGACCTCACGATCGGCGGTGACCACATTCAGCACGCCCGCGGGCAGCCCGACCTGCTCGGCGATCTCGGCCATGATCAGCGCTGCGCCCGGCGCCTCGGGGGAGGCCTTGAGGACCACGGTGCAGCCGGCCAGCAGGGCGGGCGCGAGCTTGTAGGCGATCAGCGTCATCGGCACGTTCCACGGGATGATCGCGCCCACGACGCCGACCGGCTCCCGCACGATCGTCCCGTATCCGCCGCCGCCGGACGGGGTGGCGGGCTCCTCGAAGGGGAACAACGCCGCGAGCTCGGCGTAGTAGGCGTACGCGCCCGTGACCTCCCCCATCGCCGCGCGCGCCGCGCCGGCGAGGATTCCCGACTCTCGGGGCCAGATCTGCGCGACGTCCTCGACGCGGTCCTCGACCGCGGAGCTGATCGCCCGGAGGTACTCGGCGCGCTGCCCGTGCGTCATGCGCGGCCAGGGGCCGTCGTCGAACGCCGCCCGTGCCGCACCGACCGCGGCGGCGATGTCGGCCTTCCGCGCCTCCGCGACGCTGAAGTACACCTGCTCGGTGACGGAGTCGACGACGTCGATCGTGTCCGAGGACGTCGGGGCGACCCAGCGGCCGCCGATGTAGAACTCGTCCAGCCGGTCGAGGGGTACGGCGCCGGCGGTCGTGATGTCCACTCGCTCTCTCATTCCTTCTCTGTCGGTGCCCGTCGTGGACGCCCGTCAGGTGCGGGGTACGGGTCAGGATCCGGACTCGACCGGGGGGACGTAGAAGGACACCTTGCGGATGGTCTCGATCGTCCGCCACGTGTTCGTGTCACCGGCGAACAGGCGGACAACGTCCCCCGGCCCGATCACGATCGTCTCCCCGGTGCGGTGGAAGGTGACCTCCGCCTTACCCTCGAGCACCACGAAGATCTCGTCGGCCGTGATGCCCTGGTACTCCCCGACCTCGGCTCCCCAGACGTCCACGGCCGTGCCCGCGGTGAGGCCGTCCAGGTAGCGGGCGCCGGTGCGGAACGTCGACGTCTTCGGCTTCCAGTCGAGCTCGGCCGAGAAGGCGTTTCCCAGAAGCTGGCTCACAGTTCTCCTCACAGGTGTACAGGCTCTCGTTTCGAGAGGTCAGTGGTCGGCGTGCGCGCCGCGGGCCGCCGTGAACAGGCGCCGGGGGTTGGCGGTGAGCAGGCTCGTTGTCACCTCGCCCGGGACGCCGTGGCGTTGCAGCCGGGGCAGGAAGAAACGGGGCACGTAGCCGTAGCCGTTGCCGCCGTTGCGGGTCCACATCGCCTTCGTGGCCATGTCGTGGCTCAGTAGCAGGCGCTCGGCGTAGCCCGCGGCGACGAGCGCGGCGACGGCGGCCGCCGTCTGGTGCGGCGCCGGGCACTGCCCCTCGCCCACGTAGAAGAAAGGCATGCCGATCATGTCGAACTCCAGCCAGACGCCGCGCTCGGCGACGGCCCGCTGGTAGTCCGGGTCCTCGCCGGAGGGGTCCATGTGGCACAGCACGACGGCCTCGGGCCGGACCCCCTCCTCGTCGAGGACGATGTCGAGGACCTCGTGGGCGCGCCGCTGCCAGCCCGGCAGGTGGACGAACAGCGGGACGCCGAGCTCGCGCTGCGCGCGGGCGGACGCCCGAAGGTGCGTGCGCTCGGCGTCGGTGAACTGCGGGGAGACCCCGATCTCGCCGATGATGCCGGGCCGGATCCCGGTGTCCCCGACACCGTCGGCGAACTCGGCGAGGATCTCCGCCACCAGATCGTCGACAGTGGTCTGTGCCCGGCGGGCGGAGTGGAAGATGTGCACGTACCAGCCGGAGCCCATGATCACGTTGAGCCCGGTCCGCTCCGCGATGTCCCGCAGCGCCAGGGGGTCCCGGCCGACGTCGCCGTTGGTGCAGTCGACGACGGTCCGCCCGCCCGCCTCGACGAAGTTCGCCAGCTCCGCGACCGTGGCGTCCGGGTCGTCCTGGGTGGCGTTGTCCCGACAGCAGCGGGGGTCCTCGCGGAGCACCCACTGCATCGACGGGCTCACCTCGGCGTGGAACAGCGCGCGCTCGGCCGGGTCCTCGGGCTCGGCACGGGGCCTGCCGGACCAGTCGCTGAGCAGGTGCTCGTGGGTGAGCGTCATCCCGAGGGCGTCCACCGGAACCGGGCCGCGCACAGTACTGACCAGCACGGTCGGGTCATCCATCGGGTCAACCTCTTTCGTTCGCGTGGGGCTCCGGCGCCCCCGCCGGGAAGGGTGCGGGCAGGGGCGCCGGGTGGACGACGTCAGGCCGAGACGGCCATCTCCGAGGAGACGGTGCGCATCTGCCCGACGTGCTCGATGTAGTACGACTCGGGGACCTCGCGCTCGGCGTGGGCGATCAGCTCGGTGAAGTCCCACTTCTTGAGCAGCTTGCCGTCACGGAACACCGGCTGCAGCACGTTCTCCGACTCGGGGATCGAACCCTTCGGCACGGTCGTGTACACGCCGTTCTCGTGCTTGAGCGCGAGCCGGCCCTTCTTCGACACCTTGAACGAGGCGCCCGTCGGCGACTTGGCGATGCCCCGCCACTCGCCGTCGACGCACACCGCGGACGCCTTCTGGCCGAAGTTCATCGTGTCGCGGTTCCAATGCTGCAGCAACCCGCCGCCCATGCCGAACACGGCGTTCTCGGCGGAGAACCCGCGGCGCTCGAGCTCCATGTAGACCTGCGGCAACGAGTGGAAGTTCACCCCGTCGCCCTGCACCACCCGGACGAACGGGGGCAGCACCTTGAAGCCCTTGGAGTTCACGGTGTAGCCGAAGCTGTCCATCAGCCAGCCCGTGGTGTCGGCGGTGACCTGGACGATGTCGCCCGAGTCAGGACGGATCCCGACGAGGCCCGGGAAGTTCTGGATCTGCTCCTTGAGCTCACCGCCGATGATCTTCTTGACGCAGTGCTCGTGATCGTAGGTGTCGGTGAGCAGCAGCGCGCAGCCCTCCGGGGCGAAGACGTCCAGCATATTGCGCAGGGCGTCGACCTCGTGCTCGCGGCCCCAGGCACAGAACCCGGCGTGCTCGGAGTTCGGGCCGGAGTTCGAGACCTTTCCCGCGTTGTAGAACCGCTTCGCAGCCAGGATGCCCGGCACCGTGTCCGACTGGTCGAAGTTCACGAGGTGCGCCACACCGCCCAACGCGGCGGACTGCTGCGAGCTGACGCCACGGGCGCCGTAGTCGTGCAGCATGTTCCGCAGCCCGGCCGACGAGTCGGCGGTGCGGTCCAGCGCCTCCTTGATGACCATCTTGGACAGCCAGCTGACCGTGCCGATGGTGCTCGGGTACCAGACCGCGCGCAGCAGCGCCGTCTCGAAGAAGCTCGTGGCCCAGAAGTACTTCGGGTCGGTGTTGATCACCTGGACGAGAACGTTCCGTGCCGGGAGCACGGTGCCCTCCGGGACCGCCTCGATCTCGACGGGCAGGTAGCCGCCGTGGTCGTTGAGGATGCCCAGCCAGTTCTCGCGGTTGAAGTGCATGCCCTGCTCGCGGACCACGAACTCGGCCTCGTCGATGTCCTCGAGCGTGATCGGCTTCATCAGCTTCTCGCGCAGGTAGACCTGAAGACCGACGAACATCGTCACCGGGAACAGCCCGCCGCGGGACTCGATGTAGCTGGACACGTACTCCGTGCCCTTCGGGTACAGCGGGTAGTGGCAGTGCTTGTAGTTGTCCGTGTCGATGATCAGGTTGTCGAGATACCCCATCGATCCGCCTTCGCGAGAGTCGTTTCTACTGGTGGATTTCGTGCGCGCCGTGGGCCGGCTTCGCACGGGCCGGCGGTGAGCGTCGCTCAGATCGGACGCCCCGTTCACACCCCGCAGAGCCTGGCTCACCGAGCCCGACGAAGCTAGGGGCCGCAGCCGAAATAACACGATCATAACGTTTCTACCCCGGCCATCCTGACTGGCCTCGGGCGATTCCGGACGCCGCAACACCGGACGGGCCTTTCGGACGACCCGGCGACCGCCCGTCACACAGGGCTGCCTGACCTGCCAGCGACCAGCACGGGCTGGTGGCCCCGACCGCCGAGCCAGTCACACGACGACCGAGACGTTGAGATGGAAGAGATTCTTCAGTGGGCACAGTTCGCCCCGTCCAGGAGCTCGGAGGGTGAAGGAGACCGCGCGATCGACGTCCGCGGTGTCGCCGGGCGCGACCGTCCCGATCGGCTTCGCGGTCGACGGGTCGAGCACGTCCGGGGGACCGAGCTCAACTGCCCGATCCACCCGCCAGGAGCGGAGAAACGATCCGACTCCACCTCTACCTCTCTTCCATCGCCGAAAGCTGCACTCAGCCGACCACGGAGCGGGTGCACAGCTCGATCGGTCAGGCGCCTATAGAAACGATTCTGGTATCGTAGGTCACCCCGCCCTGACAGGTCAAGCACGGCACGGGCGAAACCCTTCGTCCGCGAGTTGCGCCCGCGCGGGGACGGAGAGAGGAAGCTCGATGACACCGACCCGGACGAGGCGGTCGCCTCGATCAAGCCGTGCCTCGACGCGGCCTCGATCACCTGGTGTGCCACAGTCCTCGTCGGTCCCAGCCGAGCTGGGACGTGCTCAAAAATGTCTTTTGGCGAGGGCCCGGAGCCAGATGTTGATCGTGGCGATGTGCATGGTGGCCTCGTAGCGCAGGGCGAGCTTGATGCCCCTATGGTCGTCAAGCTGCTCGAGGAAGCGCGGGGGACGGTGACGGCGGTCTGGCGTCTGTGATCACGCGGTAGAGATCTCGGCAGATGTAGCGCTTGAGGCATCGGATGGCTTCGCGGCGGGTCTTGCCCTCGTTGATCCTTCGCTGGACGTAGTTGCGGGTGCGTTGGTCCCGCCGCAGGCGGGCGATCGTGATCGTGTAGAGCGCCGAGTTGGCCTGTCGGTCACCGCCGCGGTTGAGCCGACGTCGGTGAGTGCGACCTGAGGAGGCCTCGATTGGGCTGACCCCGCAGAGCCGGCGAAGGAGGCCTCGCTGGCCAGCCGCTGTGAGTTGTCACCGGCGGCGAGCAGCAGCGCTGCGGCGGTGTCGGGCCCGACGCCGTAGCGCTGCAGCAGCTGCGGGTTGTGGGCGGCGATGGTGGTCTTGATCTGTGCCTTGAGCTCGTTGATCTCAGTGGTCAGCTCGAGGATGCGGCGGGCGAGCAGCCGCAGCGTGAACACGGCGGCGCCGGCCGGGCCGTCAGGCGTGGCAGGGGTGGCGAGATCGGCGCAGCGGCGGAACAGGCGCAGGTTGCTCAGCCCGCTCATCGCCTCGCGCAGCGAGGGGTCTGCTTGGACCAGGACCGCCTTGAGCTGGTTGATGGCCTGAGTGCGAGATTTCACCGCGGATGCCTTGGCCAGCTTGAACATCCGCAGCATCTCGACGTGGCCGTCACCGGATTTCGCGATCGCGGTGGCGCGTCCGGAGAGCACTGCTCGTGCGGCCGCCTCGGCGTCAAGGGTGTCGGTCTTGCCGCGTCGGCGTCGCTCGCCGCGGTCTGCGCGGTTGACCTCGATGACCGAGACGCGTTCGGCGGTGAGGTGACGAGCCAGCGCGGCCCCGTAGGAGCCGCTGCATTCGACCCCGGCGCGCTCGACCGTGCCGAACTCGCGGGCCCACTCCAGAAGACGACGGTAACCCGCCGCCGTGGTGGGGAACGACTCGGTGGCCAGCAGCACTCCGACTGCCGTGAGGACCGCTGCGACGTGCAGGTCCTTGTGGGTATCGACGCCCAACACCACTTCGTTGTGCTCGGAGGCAGTTGGATCGATGGGCAGTTCGGGGGCTGTGTGAGGCATGCTGGGCACTGCGTTCGTCTCCTGACGGCTGAGGGAGCGGATGGCCGTCGTCGGGTCGGGACCCGCGGTCAGGACTGTGATGGCGCCCTGTTGCAGCAAGGCCCCTATGGAGACACGCGGGCTCGATCCGACGACAGCAAGCACCGCCCCGAACCGTGGCCGACAGACCAAACACAAGGCACCCATGGCCCGTCGTAGCGCGAGTCAGACCGCGGTCCGAGGCGGTACTGGTTCATCCTCACAGTCGTAGCGGGTGGCGATCGCCCGGTGTTGTTTGAGCAGGTTGATGCCGCACTCCACGGCGTGGCGCTGCCGGTAGATCTCGGGTCGAAGGCCGGTGGACGGCCCCCGGCGGAGCCGCGGGCCTGCCGGTGGGCCTGCTGGTCGGCCTTGACCGGGATCGTGGCGGCGATCTTGCGGCGGCGCAGGTGGGCGCGATTGGCCCGCGAGGAGTAGGCCTTGTCGGCCAGGACCCGGTCCGGGCGGGTGCGCGGCCGCCCACACCCGCGGCGGGGCACGCGGATCGCCTCGAGCACCGGGATGAACTGGGTGAGTCCCCGCGCTGGCCGGCGGTCAGCAGCGTGGCCAGTGGGCGGCGGCCCTGCTCGCAGGCGAGGTGGATCTTCGTGGTCCAGCCGCCGCGGGAACGGCCCAGGGCGTGATCGGGTGGCTCGTCGCCGGGGGGTTCGACCTGCTCGCCGGGGTGGCGGCGCGCCCCGGCGGCGTGCTGGTGGGCCCGGTTGATCGTGGAGTCGACCGAGACGTCCCAGCGGATCAGGCCGCCGGTGTCGGCCCAGGCCAGCAGGGTCGACCACACCAGCGCCCACACCTTCTCCCGCTGCCAGCGGCGGAACAGCGCATAGATCGACTGCCAGTGCCCGTAGCGTTCGGGCACGTCGCGCCACGGCGCCCCGACCCGGGTGCGCCAGCAGATCCCGTCAATCAGCTGCCGGCGGCTCCACTTGTGCGGCCGCCCCCGCCCGGTCGGGGCGGGCAGCAGTGGTTCCAGGGATCCGCCACTGCCGGTCGGTCAGGTCCTTGCGTGCTCCGATCGATAGGCTGGTCAACGAGGTCTCAGGGCAGATGATCTTCTTGGTCGTTGATCACTTACCGGAGACCTCACCCATCTCCCGGCAACGACACGCCGGGGCGGACATACCTCCGACGCCTTCTTGAACAGCT
>NZ_JBJZON010000050.1:0-13312 GCF_047200735.1 Pseudonocardia oceanicola | reverse complement strand
GCCCATCCGCTGAGGTGACAAGCCAAAGTGCCGGCCACGTCGGACGCGCCCTGATCCCCACCGACAGATCGGGAACGGTGGGTCAGACCCCCGGCAGCGCGCCCGCAGCGCCACCCACCTGCTCGGCGAGTGTGACCGCGACCAGACGCCGCTCGAGGTCGGGACGGCGGAGCCGAGTCGAGGCGGTCAACAGGAACACGCCATGACCGTCGGGACGCCCGACCGGCAGTTCGATGACGTCCATCGTCGGCAAGCCCTCCCGGTCGACGTCGACACGTCGACCGTTCCAGGTGACGCCCCCGTCGCCATGCAGCTGAGGGCGATCCCGGCGCGGCGGGTCCGGGCTGAATCGGCACTCGTCGAGATCGAGGACCTCCGCGATCATGCGCCCGACCGTCGCGACGAGTTCCGGGGCGGCTGACCCCTCTCTGGCGATCCGAGCCGCCTTCGTCAGTCCGGCGAGATAGCCCTCACGGCGTCCGGCCCGGTCCTGCTCACGCCGACCCCATAAGGCCACTTCGGTCACGGCGACGCCCACCACCGCCAACAACACGGCGGTCTGGATGTCGACCCGATCCACCATGACGAACCGGTAGAACGGCGACGTCAGGAAGAAATCGAAGGAGACGGCCGAGGCCAGCGCAGCCAGCACACCGGCTGCTCGATCACCCCGCACCGCCACCGCAACCACGACGAGCACCAGGACCAGTGCCGCACTCGTATTCTCCAGCACGCCGTGCAGAAGGCTCAGACCCGCAGCGACGGCGACCGGGATCACCACCGCCCACACGAGCGCAACCGGACGCCGTCGAGCAGCCATAGCTGCCAGCCGACACCTCGGCCGTCCCCTCGACAAGGACCCTTAACGCGACCTTGACAGCGACCACCCGGCCGGACGAACGACCGCGCGAGTCGGCCCACGACAGTCCGCAGATCGACGCCGGCCGACAGCAACTCGGTTGCGGAGTAGTGCCGTAGGGCAGCGTGACCGGGCGGCGCCGCGGAACCGGGGAGGGCTCGATCTACCGCCGTGCGGACGGCAGATGGGTCGCGATGCTGGATCTCGGTTGGGAGAACGGCAAGCGCCGGCATGCGGTCTACGGCAAGACCCGGGCCGAGGTCGCCGCGAAGCTCAAGGAGCTGCACCGCGCCCAGGAGGACGGCGTCGACCTCACGGCCAAGCCTCGGACCCTCGCGGAGTGGCTCAACGAGTGGCTGAACGACATCAAGGCGAAGGACGGAACGCGGCCCTCGACGCTCGACCGTTATCGGCTCGTCGTCCGCCTGGACCTCGTGCCGGCGCTCGGCAAGATCCGCGTGGACAAGCTGACGGTGCGAGACGTCCAACGCTTCCTGACCGCGAAGGGCGAGTCCTCCTCCCCCGGTGGCGTCGCGAAGATCCACGCGGTGCTACGGGCTGCGCTCTCCGACGCTGTGCGGTTCGAGCTGGTCAGCCGGAACGTGGCGAAGTCGGTCAAGCTCCCGAGCAGCGCGGCGGCGGAGCGACGGGTCCCGACACCCGCGGAGATCCGGCAGCTGTTCGCGGCCGCGGAGGGCGACCGGCTCGGCGAGATCTTCCGCCTGGCGGTCCTGCCGGGACTCCGGCGCGGTGAGCTACTCGGGCTCCGTTGGACCGACGGCGACCTGGAGGAGCGCTTTCTCGTCGTCCGGACGACGATCCAACGATCGGGAGGTCGGCTGCGTGTCGCGGAGCCGAAGACCCGTCGGTCGGCTCGTCGGATCCGCCTCCCGCAGAGCGCCGTTCGTGCGTTCGAGCGGCAGCGCATCCGGCAGGCCAAGGAGCGGCTCGCGGCCGGCTCGGCGTGGCAGGACCAGGGCTGGGTGTTCGCCTCGCAGATCGGCACACCCACGCAGCCGCGGAACCTCAGCCGGCGCTTCGTCCAGATCCGGCACGAGGCCGGGCTCGACTGGCTGCGCCGGCACGATCTCCGCCACGCCTGCGGGACGTACCTCATCGCCGAGGGCGTCGACCTGCGGACCGTGATGGAGTTGGTCGGCACTCGACGTTCCGGCTCACGATGGACACCTACGCCCACGTTCTCGACGGCCAACTCCACACCGCCGCGGACGCGATGGACAGGGCCTTCGGAGAGGACTGAGCGGTGCTGTGGCTACACGGTTGGCAACACTCGGCCGATTCGCGAGCAGGCTCCTCAGCGTTCGCGCTGGTGAGCGGTGGTGGAGACGAGGGGAATCGAACCCCTAACCCCCGCCCTGCAAATGTGGATCAGGCGCCGCGACGGGGGCTCCGGCCGAGGTCGCGCCGAGACCGGAAGTGCCGCACCTGACCGTGGTTGACCGGCCCGTGTGGCACTCCCGCTTGGGGGATCGCCAGACGGGCGCGCGTGGCGGTGGAGATTCACGCTCCGCGTGAAGTTGTTGACCTCGGTCTTCGAATAGCCGAGCTGCTCAAGCGAGTGCTTGGGCGCCGTGCTGGCCTTCGACGCTTCCCGCACGATCTCGAAGGCTTTGTACAGGTCGGCCCAGTCCATATCGGACTTACCGAGGAGGGCAATCAGCTCGGCCACCGCTGGTTGGGCCCTCGCCAGCCGTAGGTAGTTGGGTCGAGGTTCCAACGACTGCTACATCGAGGCCGTCTCCGGGATCGCAGCAATGTCGGGACTGTAGGCGACCATCCAGGTCGGTTCGATCCGGTAGAAGATCACCTCGGTCCAGACGAAGGCGTCCGGTCCATAGTGGCCCTTTAGGTAGTCGAGCGTCTCGGGCCAGCGCGGGTCCTCGGGGCCGTCGGACGGGTTCAGCGGGCGCGCGTGGCCGTGGACGAAGACGCCGAGTGCTTCCCCCCGCATGTGAGCGACGCTGGCGGCGGGGCGGGCGGCAAGGTGGCGGGCCTTGGCGGAGGAAGGATCGGTGCCCAGAACCCACTCGCCGTGGAGAAGGTGGCCGTCCACGCCGCTGACCCTGGGCTCGCCCGCCCGGGTCACGGTGGCCAGGGCGAGCGTGCACATCCCGTGCAGGAAGCGGACGAGCTGTGCCGCGTCCACGGTCCGCTCGCCGGGGGTGATGATGCTCTGCAGGTGCGGGTTGGAATTGCGCACCGAGGTGTCCAGGAGCTCCTGGAGGCGGCTGATCTCGGCGTCAGTCTCGAACATCTCTCTCCTGTCGTAGTCGGGTGAGTGACGATCACTCGCCGCGCGGGAGTCGGCGGCGGAGGTAGTGGGCGGTCGGGGTGTCGACTGCAGCGATGTCGCTCGGGGTCCCCTCGGCGACCACGTGGCCACCGTGACGCCCGGCTCCGGGGCCCATGTCGATGATCCAGTCCGCTGCTGCGGCGACGGTGATGTCGTGTTCGGCGAGCAGCACGGTGTTCCCGGCCGCGACCAGAGCATCGAAGACGTCCACGAGCCGCTGGGTGTCTGCCGGGTGCAGACCGGCGGTGGGCTCGTCGAGCACGACCAGCCCGCGTGCCCGGCCCGTAGTCCCACGCTGGATCGCGGCTGCCAGCTTGAGGCGCTGGGCCTCGCCGCCCGAGAGTTCGGTGGCGCTCTGTCCCAGCTGCAGGTAGCCCAGTCCGACACCCTCGAGCGCGGTAAGGACACGGCCGAGCTGGTCGTTTCCGATGAACCGGTCGACGGCCTCGGCAACGGTCAGATCGAGGACCTCGTCGATCGTCAGCCCCGCGTACCGGACGGACGAGGCCTCGGGTCGGTAGCGGCGTCCCTCGCATTCCGGGCAGGTGACCCAGACATCGGGGAGGAAGTGCATGTCCACGAGGGTGCGGCCGTTGCCGGCGCAGGCGGCACAGCGTCCGCCGTCGGCGGCGTTGAAGGAGAACCACGAGGCGGTGAGGCCCCGTTCCCGTGCCGCAGGGGTGGCCGCGAAGAGGGTTCTCAGGATGTCGAACGCCCTGCTGTAGGTGCCGGGGTTCGACCGGGGGGTGCGTCCGATCGGTTCCTGGTCGACCACGGCGACCCAGTCGATCGGCCCGGTCCCCTCGACCCGGGGGCCGGCGGTCACCTGCTCCGCACCGCAGCGCCCGTCGACAACCGCGGCCGTCTCAGCGGCCACGGCGGCGAGCAGGCTGGTCTTGCCGCTGCCGCTCACCCCGGTCAGGCAGGTCAGTTTCCCTATCGGGAGTCGCGCCCGCGGAACGTCGACGGAACCCGCGCGAATGCCGTGGACGGTCAGCCAGGCGGTGTCGGCGTCGATCCGCCGGTGCTCCCGCCGAATCCGCAGGCCGTCGGCGAGGTGGCGTCCGGTCACCGAACCGGGCTCGGCAGCCAGACCGGTCGGGGGCCCGGAGAACACCACCCGGCCGCCGTGACGGCCGGCGCCTGGGCCCATGTCGATCACCCAGTCCGCGCGGGCGATCAGTCCGGGATCGTGCTCGACCAGCACCACGGTGTTCCCCGCCGCGCAGAGCCCGCGGGCGATGGCGGACAGGTGGTCCTTGTCGGCGGGATGCAGCCCGGTCCCCGGCTCGTCGAGGACGAAGTTCATCCCGCTCAGCTCGGTGCTCAGCTGCCCGGCCAGCCGGGTGCGTTGCAGCTCACCACCGGACAGCGAGGTGGCCGTGCGGGAGAGCTGGAGATGGGCGAGACCGAACCGGCAGGTCAGATCCAGACGGCGGTCGAGATCGTCGAGCAGCGGAGCACCGACCTCGCGGCCGCCACCCTGCAGACTCCGGCGCACGATCTCGCTCCAGGCACGCACCTCCCGCAGCTCGCAATCGACGAGATCGGCATAGGTGAGCCCGCCCAGAGCGATCTTCCGGGCGGACTCGCCGAAGCCGGTCCCGCCACATCCCGAGCAGGGCGTGACGCGCATGTAGCGGAGATAGCGTTGCTTCGCCGACGCCGTCGTGGCCTGGCCGAACACCCGCTCCACCTCGGCGAGGGCACCGCGCAACGGCTTGGTCGTGGTGTAGGTCCACGAGGCACTCTCGTTCTTGTTGGGCATGTCGACCGTGGCCTCGATGCCCTCGTCACCAGTGCCGTGCAACACCTCGTGCCGGAACCGCTCGGACAGCGCACCCCAAGGCCGAACGAGATCCACAGAACGCTTCGCCGCGAGGGCCGGCACGAAGGCGTGCTCCCCAGAGTGCCACTTCGCGAACCACGGCGACGCCCCCTCGAACAGCGGAAGGTCTGGCCGCGTGATGATCGACTCCTCGCTCGCGCGCCACCGTCCGCCCACACCATGACAGTCCGCACACTGCCCCTCCGCCGAATGCCGGTCGAAGTGCGCGGTCGAGAGCCGCCGCTCGAGGCTCGGGGCAAGGACGGAAAGCCGGGAGTACAGCAGGCCGAGGTAGCCATCGATGCCGGTCAGGGTCGCCACCGTGGACCGCGGACTGGTGCTGAGCCTGCGCTGGTCGACGGCGAGAGTCGCCGTGAGCCCGACGATGCGGTCCACCTGCGGCCGGCTGCGCTGGGTCAGGTACTGGCGGACGAAAGGAGACAGCCCCTCCATATAGCGCAGCTGGGCCTCGGCGTGCAGGGTGTCGATCGCCAATGACGTCTTGCCGCTCCCGCTCAACCCGGTCACGGCGACCACCCTCCCCTTCGGGATGCGGACCGAGACGTCGCGCAGGTTGTGGGTCCTGGCCCCGACGATCTCGATCGCGTCGTCGACCACGCGGTCTCGGTTCGATCCCGCCGGCATCGTGTCGCCGCCCCTTCTCACTTCTCCACCTGACCGCGCTCCGACGGCACGAGCAGGCCGATGATCTCGCCGAGCCGGTCGGCCAGGTACTCCTCGAGGCGCCCCGACGCCCGGAACGACCACCAGATCAGCGACCCCTGCCACTGCGCCGCCAGCGTGTGGCCGATCCGCTCGGGAGCGTCGGGCACCGACACGAAGCAGACATCCAGGGCATCGGTGAGGGCGACCTCCCAGGCCGCCCCACGCCCCCGCAGCACCGGATCTCGCAGGTCCTCCCGCAGGAGCAGCAGCCCGCCTCCGTAGCCGCCGGAACCCTCGTACTGCCGCGACAGACCGAGCAGGAGCTCGACCGCGCCCGCAGCCGTCCTCGGGACCGTCGCCGCGAGCTCGGCCGTCACCTCGTCGAGCTGGTCCCACGCCTGAAGCAGCGCCCGCCGGCCGAGCTCGGCCTTCGAGCCGAACCGCTGCACAAGCGTCGCGGCCGAGAGCCCGCAGCGCTGGGCGAGTGCCGCGAAGGTCAGAGCCTCGGCCCCACCGTCACGCAGGAGGGCGAGCGCTACGTCGAGGACCTGCTCGTCGGGCTGCGACTTCCTGCGGGGCACGACGCAAGCATAACCGAATGCTCGTTTATAAACAGGGCCGGGTCTCGCCACCGATGTTCCTCTCGGCCACGTCAGCCCCGACCACGCTCGATGCGCACCTGTTCGACCAGCTCGGCGTAGCGCTCGCCGGCCTCCTCGTCACCGAGTAGCCAGTGAGCTGAGCTCCACGGGACCGGGCACGGCGACGTGTGACCAGGATCGGGACACAGGAGTAGATGGATGCGGTCGACGAGATCTCGTGCCTGGTTCGGGTCGCAGTACACGCCCAGGTGGATCTCCCAGAGGTGCTTCGTCGAATCGCTCACACGACGAACCTGACAGATAGGGCGGACGGCGGCATCAGGGATCACCCCGACGGAGCTGGGGTCGACGTGGCCGCGGCAGTGTGATGTTCACGGGCTCACGAAGGTGCAGGGACCGGTGGCGGACACCCGTCGTCACCTCATGGCCGATGCTCACACCAACCTTCTACGGCCGTCGCAGCCGACTACCGAGCAGCTCGGCTGCTTCGCGATCGCTTCCATCGACCCACGCTGCGTACACGCGGAGTGTTGTGGCGCCTCCGCCTCCGTGCCCGAGACGTCCCGCGACAGTCCGTAAATCGGTCCTAGCCGCAAGCAGCTCAGTAGCTGAGTAGTGCCGCAGGGCGTGGAGATGGCTGTCGATAGCCAAGCGCTGGCACATCCGCCCGTAGCGATGGGTCACGCCGCTCGGGTTGCAGGGCTTGTCGTTGGTCGGCGAGTAGGAGAACAAGTAGGTCGTCTGACCGGCCTTGACCGTGAGTTCGCCTCAGCGCTTCTCGTACCGCTGCCGGTGCTCGGTGAGGACCTCGACCGTCGCCTCGTCGACCGAGACTCGGCGGGCGCGGTGGGTCTTGGTGTCCTTCTCGACGTTCCTGCCCGCGACGCGCACGTGGTTGCGACGGACGGAGATGACGCCGTTCTCCAGGTCGATGTCCGACCAGCGGAGCGCGAGGAGTTCGGCACGGCGCATGCCCGTCACCATCGCGACCCAGACGAGGGTGCCCCAGTCCGGGTCCTCCTCCCATGCGGCAGCCACCAGGGCAGCGGCCTCGGCCGTCGTGGGCGGCTGAGGGCCGGTGCCGGGATGCGCGGGATACGGGCCAGCTCGGCCGGGTTCGTCGTGATCCATCCCCACCGCTGCGCCGCGGTCATCGCACCGCGAATGACGAAGTGAATCTTGCGGATCGACGCGGCCGCGAGCGGCTTGCAGACGTGCGGCTTGCACTCGACGACCTTGCAGCCCTTCTCCGCGCAGTCGTGCGGCGGATAGCCGGCGGCGGGCGCGCGGCCCGGAGGGCGCTTGTGGCGGACCTCGCGGCACTCGTGAGGCCCGTCCACGCGGTGCTCGACGAACTGGCGGCGGTTGCAGCGTGAGCCGCAGCGGCGGAGCTCGGCGTAGAGCTTGTCCAGGACGTGCGTGGTGATCTTGCCGAGTGGTTCGTCGCCGAGGACGGGGTAGATGTGGCGCTCCGCGTAGCCCACGTAGTTCTCGCGGGTCGACTCTTCGAGCTCGTGGGTGTCGAGCCAGGCCTCGATCGTCGTGCGCAGCGAGGCGCGGGTCTTGGCGTGGCGCTGCTCGGTGACCTCCGCTCGGAACTTGCGAAGCATCTTCTTCGCCTCGGCCTCGTCCATGGACGATCCGCGCAGGTAGAGCTTGCGCCCGGTGACAGGAACGAGCCCGGCGTAGAGCACCGCCTGGAAGGACTTCCCGCGGCGCCGGATCATCCCTTCAGCGCGCGACCTGGACGGATTCTTGGCCACGTCTCGAAGCTAGGGAGTGCCACAGACAGTGCCATGCACCGGGTAAAGATCAACTCCGACGAGCGTTTTCGCTGGTCAGATGTGGTGGAGACGAGGGGAATCGAACCCCTAACCCCCGCCTTGCAAAGAAGACCGGCGGTGTGAGCTGGATTACATTCCGCAGGTCAGAGCGTCGCAGGCGCTGTACACGCTGCCTCCCGTGGCGTGGTCTGACCAGCGTTCATTGTCATCGTCAGTGCCATCGTGTCCATGGTGGACATTCGGGGATGAGCGAGCACTCTCGTCGGGAAGTGATCAGCCATCGGTTGGGCCGCCTCTTCAGAGGCGTTCGACGCGATCGGCCTGCGGGCCCCGGTCGCTCTGACGCACCGCGTACCGGACCCGGTCCCCCTTCTGCAGCGGCTCCGACCCCATGATCACGGACACGTGGGCGAAGAGATCGTCGCCGCCTGCGTCCGGGGTGATGAAGCCGAAGCCTCGGTCGCTGTCGTAGCGTGCGACGACGCCCTCGCCGCCTCGTACGGGCACGTCCCGCGCCGCCGACCCTGCGGCCGCAGCAGGTGCCGACCGCCGCGGCGCCGTCCGGGGCTCCCGGACCAGGTGCACGTCGCGGGCCTGCGGGCCCTTGTCTCCACTGGCCACCTCGTAGGCGACGCGGTCTCCCTCCGCGAGCCAGGTCAGCCCCTCGGCCAGGGCCCGGGCGTGAACGAAGACGTCCCCGGCGCCGGAGTCGGGGTTGATGAAGCCGAAGCCCTTGTCCTCGTCGTACCAGGCCACCGTGCCGTCGGCACCGTCCGCGATGCCGGCCGCAGCGGGTGAGCCGGCCCCTGCTCCCAGCGGGATCACGTGCCCGGCCTGCGGGCCGCGCTCGCCTTCGACGATCAGGAAGGCCACCCGCTGCCCCTCGGTGACCACGCCGCCGGTCACGATGGCGGAGCTGTGCACGAAGACGTCGGCACCGCCGCCGTCCGGCGAGGCGAAGCCGTACCCCTTGCCCGGCTCGTACCAGTTGATGGTGCCGAGCAGGCCCACGGCGCTGCCGGCGGCCGCATCGGCGGTGACCCGAACGCGCAGCGCCTGGGGCCCGCGGTCGTTCTCGCCGACCTCGAACACGACGGCCTGACCCTCGCGGAGCACCTTCGCGCCGCCGTCCCCGACGATCTCGGAGGCGTGCACGAACACGTCCGGCGAACCGTCCTCGAGCGCGAGGAAGCCGAAACCCCGGTCGGCGTCGAACCAACGGACGATCCCCTGCGGCATCAAAGGCTCCAGGTCGAGAGGGCGGGCACTGGCCCCAGTCTCTCTGACAGACCTCGCGGTGCGTCGGGCCGGGCCCGCAGGCGGGCAGTGCGGAGCCAGGCGAGGGCTTTTGGTTGACGTCGTGCCTCGTCGCAGAAGGCTGACGTCGTCACCCTCGAAGACAGTCGCGAGCGTCGCGAGGTCGACGTGCCGCGCCGGCCGCCCGGCAGCCCGGTATCACGAGGAGCGGTCCGGCCCGTCCTCGCGCGGGCGGTGCAGGACGAGCGCTCCCGGCCCGATCTCGACGAACGGCACCTCGTCGAGCGCAGTGAGGACCGCGTCGAGGTTCGCGGCGAACAGCGCCAACAACGCGGCGTTGGTGATGTTGCCGGTCGCGACCACGAGCAGCCGACGAGGCGACCCGGACAACAGGTGTCCGTCTCGGAAATCGCGGTCCTTGGTCACGACCACCCGACCATCCTGGTCGGCCAGGACGGCGATCTGCGCGTCCGTCGTGCGGTTGCCGTCCGGCAGATCGGTCGTGTGCAGCGCGTCATGGCCGGCGTCGGTCAAGGCCCGCGCCAGTCGCGCAGGCAGCTGCGCGTCGACGAGAAACCTCACGCGGCGCCGAGCGGGACCACCCGACGCCGACCTGCCGCCAACGCGCCGAACTCCAAGGCCGCGAGCAGATCGTCACGTTCGAGGTCGGGGTAGTCCTCGAGCACCTCGTCGATGCTCATGCCTGCCGACAACAGTTCGAGCAGGCTCTCGACGGTGTAGCGCAGACCCCGCACCGTCGGCTGGCCGTGGCACACCGCCGGATCCGAGGTGATGCGGTCCAGACGCGTCATGAGCACAGCGTACCGACGCGAAGGGGCCGGTACCGAGCTGATCCAGCTGGGCTGGCGCCCAGGCTGCACTCCGACGGCACCATTCCGGGGCTGGGCACCTGTGGAAGGTCCGACCTCTACGAGCACACCGAGCGGCCACAAGCAGGGTGGGCGGACACCGTTCTCGTCGCTTCAGTGCCAGATGATCATTATGTGATCTTACAGCAGGCGTCACTGCAGTTCAGAGTGGTGGAGACGAGGGGAATCGAACCCCTAACCCCCGCCTTGCAAAGGAAATCGGCGATGTGAGATGGGTTGCATTGTGCAGGTCAGAGCGTCGCAATCGCTGTCCACGCTGCCTCCGATGGCTTGATCCGACCAGCGTTCATTGCCATCGTCAGTGCCATCGTGTCCTGAGTGGACGGAACGACTAGCAAGGCCGGTAGGTCGTACCGCCGGGCAGGTAGCAGCGCGGACCGGTGTAGCCAGGGTAGGGATCGGCGGCGGGTTCGTCCTTCTCGTCCCCACCGCTGTCCCGACTCGTGGATCTCCGGTCGGAGTCGTCATCGTCGTCTACTGGCGGGCTGACGTAGGTGTCCCGGCTTCGCTCGGACGCCGAGCGGTCGCTGCGGTCGTCGTCCGAGACCGAGTCGTCAGAGACGCGGTCAGCGACCCGCCACGGCGAGACGACGCTGGTGCACGCCAGCCCGTAGATACCGAGGGACCGTACCGACGCCGCCTGGTAGGCCGCCTCAAGCTCGAGCGTGTAAGCGGGATTGCCTGCGTAGGCCGGGAACCGGCGGACGAGGCCGTCCCGGAGCATCTCGTGCGCGAGATCTTTGGTCGCGCTGGCGTTCTCGCCGTACCGGACGTACCTCAGCGGGCGCCCGACGCGATCCTCCCCGGTGTCGCCGTCCTCGTAAATGCGGACGATCTTGTCGGTCAGCTCGCGGCGGATGAACGACATGGCCTCCGCGCCGCCGCACTCATCGAGCTCCGGAGCGTCGATGCCGACCAGCTGGACCTGGCGGCCGTCTTCGAGTGCGAGAGTGTCACCGTCGATCACTCGTGTCACAACAACGCGCTCCCCGCCCTGCTGGCAGGCCGCCTCCGCGGCGTAGCGCGTCGATTCCGTCGTGCACTCCTCCGGGAAGGACCGCCGCTCGTCCACGTCCTCGGGCAGACATGCGGCAGCCAGCAGGCCAGCCAGGATGAGGGCCACGATGATCTTACGTAGATCACGGCGAGCAGTCGCCGAACTCGGGCCCGGCTGCGCTGCTGCCGGTGGCACGGCGGTTCCAGGCAAAGACGCCCCTCTCGCTCAGACCTCCGATTTGCGGAGATCGTCCGCCTCATCGTTGGACGGCTGGCAGATCTCGTAGGTTGGCGGCCGATCGGAGTAGCCGAGTCAGCCCTAGGAGCTCCACGCCTCACGCCGGGAGGCGCCGGGGAGACTGAGATGGCCCGCCTCTCTGACCTCGCGTTGTCCCGCTTATCAAGGCGCGACCTGACAGGAGCTCAGAGGTCCCCTGCAGACAGATATCGTCGCGGGAAAGCACAGGTCGGGAAGTGAGGTCAGTGGTGATTCAGGTCTGTCCGTTCTGCGCCGACGCCGACGACGTGCACCGTGTACCCCTCGGCCCTGGCGCCTGGCGTTACACCTGCGAGAACTCGACACGGCACCCCGCTGGCTCCAGCTACGAGTGGGATGCCACGACCGAAGCTGAAGTACGCGATGGCGAGATCGGCGGCCTGGCTGCCGAGATTGGCCTCGCCGAAGACCTCAAGATGTGTGTTGTCCCGGGTGAGCCTTGGGTCGAGTACGGCGTGGTCGAGCACCGCTACAGCGAGCTGAACCCAGCTGCTTACGGCACCCTCGTGCAGAAGTTTGGGCACACGCGGATCGCCCCCAAGTCGTACACCGCCTCGGTCTATATCTCCCTGACCCTGGGAAGGATCTTCAAAGCCGGCGACATCTGCTGGCAACGCGGAAAAGGCATCGGCTACTGGCGCTACAACTCCGATATCTCCTGTTGGGCTGCCTCACCCGCTCCACCAGCCGACGCGGTACTCACCTACTACGACTTTGCGCTATCGGCCGGACTGGATCCAATGGCATAGGAGTATCTCGACGATGTCCTGCCCCAAGCCGACCTCGGCACTCGTCTGGCACCCGTCTGAACTTCCAGGGGGGTTCGGCGAGTCAGGCGAGCTGTCACTTGCCAGCTGCCTGAGCACGACCCGAGCAGGGACACGCGGTGTCGTGTACCGCACCACCCGAGACCAAGGAATCGTCGGCATTTTCGATTTCCTCTCCGATGCACAGCCGCATCCCGACATGCGATGGGCTGCATACGGAGTCCTACGGGCAGTGACCCCCTTCTTGCCACGCGACGTACTTCTCGCTGACGGCGACCTCGGATCGACCTTCCGCCATATGCGCGGGCGCAAGAGCCTCCCGGCGCTTGTCGGTGAACGTCTCCTCGAGCTTCTCCCCAGGCTTCCCGACTTCGCGACCACTGACGAACTGCTTCCCGGGCCGGAGGAGCACTGGGAGTGGATCCCCGCGCGTCCGGAGACGGACTGGGGCTCCGAGGCGGCGATGCGCGACGCACTCGCCATTGACCAAAACGCCTGGAAGAGCCTCGGCTTTAAGGCGAGGCCATTGACCGAGAAGCGTCCACCCGGCAGCACACTCCGGATGGACCTCTATGACCACGGCGTAATCGCTGAGTGCAAGAACGTCCTCAGCGGATTGGAGGTCCTCCGTCAACTCGACGGCTATCTCGATCTCTGTCACCGCGACGCGGGCGGGCAATGGACAGGTCATATCGTTGTTTCGGCTGGATATACGACGGAACTGGCGAGAGCCGTCCGAGCTCGCCGCAACATTCGTCTCTGGGAGTGTCGACGAGCAATTGATGGCCGGCCAACCCTGACAGAGGTACGCGTCTAAGTCACTCCAACGGGTGAGATGCCACCCTGGGTCAACATCTAGTCACCTCATGACACTAGCGTCAATGACTGAGGTGATTATGTGGCCGACTTTCCCGGAGCAGAGTTCTTCCCTCCTGTCCCGCCTGCGCTTCGTTCGGCATTCGACGACTGGGAACGAGGCGGTCGAGAGGCACAGCCATCGGCGGCCTGGAGAAGAAGGACCTGGGAGCGTCACCTCGGCGGATATCCACTACCGGCCGATGAGGAGATCGGA
>NZ_JBJZON010000049.1:0-20316 GCF_047200735.1 Pseudonocardia oceanicola | reverse complement strand
GAAGGAGAAGAGCAAGGCCGCCAGCGCCGCGGCGAAGGCCCAGCGCGGCTGAGGAGCGCGAGGTCAGTCGGGTCGGGGTCGGGCGGTGACGAGGCCGACGGCCGCACGAGCGGTGAGGACGACCCCGTCGTCGGTCGCGGCCTCGAGCGTGAGCCGTGCCGTCGTCCGGCCGTCCTCGCCGGCGACGATCTCGACGACCTCGCCGGTCAGCAGCACGGTGTCGCCGACCAGGACCGGGGCCCGGAAGCGCACCTCGAGGTCGAGCAGATGTTCGACGCCGCACCAGTCGCTGACCCACGCCGCGACGATCCCCGCGGTCAGCTGGCCCATCACGACCGGCGCCGCGAACCCGGCGCGCGCGGCCAGGGCCGGGTCGTGGTGCAGCGGGTTGAAGTCACCACACGCCCCGGCGAACCGCAGGACGTCCGTCTGGGTGAGCGGGTCGACCTCGCGGGGCGGGAGCGTGTCGCCCGCCGCCACGGACACGTCGGCGCTCACCGGGCGGGCCGCTCGACGACGACGTCCTGCTGGGTCACGACCGTGTCGCCGGTCGCGTCCACGAAGTCCGTCTCGAGGGTGACCAGGCGCAACTCGCCACCGGTCCCGTGGCGCCGCTCGTCCGCGACGACGCGCCGCCGCCCCACGATCGCGTCCCCGACCACCAGGGGACGCCGGTAGGTCCAGCGGACGCTGCCCACCATCGTCCGCTCGATGTCGAGCCCGAGCGCGGCGACCCATTCCCGCTGGTCGCGGTAGTGCAGGCTGACCGCGACGTACGTCGGGGTGGCGACGACGTCGGCGTGGCCCCGGTCCCGCGCGACGGCGCGCTCGGTGTGCACGGGGTCCGCCGCCCGGGTGGCGCGCGCGAACTCCCGGATCTTGCCCCGCTCGACGTCGAACGCCACGACATCGACCTCGCGTTCCACCGCTGCTCCTCTCCTCGGTGTCAGACGACGCGCCCGGACGGCAGCGTCATCGGCAGGTCCGTCGCGTCGGACTCGGCCCGGACCTGCACGGACTCCTCCTCCGCCGCGGACGGCACCGCGACCCCGTCGAGCGACTCGACTGCCAGCAGGGCCGCTCCGTAGGCGCCGGTGATCTGCGGGTCCGCGGGGACCAGCAGCTCGACGTCGAGCGCCTCGGCAAGGGCCCGGACCACCGCGGTGTTGCGCGCGACGCCTCCGGTGAGCGCCACCGGCGTCGCCCGCCCGACCTGGCCGATGAGCCCGAGGGTGCGGGTGGACGCGGCCTTGTGGACGGAGGCGGCGATGTCGGCGGGATCGTGGCCCTTCGCCAGCAGGGCGATGACCTCCGTGACCGCGAACGTCGCGCACAGGTTGCTGATCGCGAGGTTCGCGGTGCCCCGGCTCGCGAGCTCCTCGAGCTCCTCGACCTCGATCTCCAGGGCGTCGGCCAGGCCTTCGTAGAAGCGGCCGGTGCCGCTGGCGCAGCGGTCGTTCATGGCGAACCGCTCGACCCGCCCCGCCGTGTCGACATGGATGGCCTTGGTGTCCTGGCCGCCGATGTCCACCACCAGCCGGATGCCGGGGAAGAGCGCGGCGACCCCCCGGGCGTGCGCGCTGATCTCGGTGAACACGAAGTCCGATCCCCCGGGGACCAGCCGTCGCCCGTACCCGGTGGCCGCGACCGCCCGGACCGCCGAACGTTCGATCCCCGCCTGCGCGAGCGCCTCGTCGAGGGCGCGCTGTAGGCCCTTGCGGCTGACCGTGCCGGTCGTCACCACCGCGGTCGCGACGATCTCTCGCCGCTCGTCGACGACGACGCACTCGGCCGACGTCGACCCGAGGTCGACGCCCACGACGTGCGAGCTCACGACGGCCTCCTCACACCCGGGCCCGCCGGGCGTCGATGGTCTCCAGCAGCGCGGCCAGCCGGGTCTCGAGGATCTCGTCGTTGTAGAAGGCCTCGTCCGCGATGTCGCCCTCGAAGAACGCGGTCGACAGCCCCGCCTGGTCCTCCGCCACCCTGGCCAGCAGGTGCTGGTGGTTGGTGTACGCCCGGCAGGTGCGGGACGCGTGGAAGAGCACGCCGTCGATCGCGTAGTCCTCGCAGTCGGAGAGCATCGCCCGCTTCAGGGTCTTGAACCCCTGGCTGTTGGAGCACAGCAGGTAGTGCTGGGCGAGGCCGCGCAGCGGGTCCGCGGGGTCGATCAGCTGCGGCTCCTGCCAGAAGTTCTGGTGGGTGTAGCGGCCGCAGATGACCGAGGCGTCGACGTCGGCGAACTTGCGGGCGAGCCAGCCCAGCTTGTTCCAGTTCATGATGCCGTCGAAGTAGAGCCGGTACCGCTCGTTCGCGACGCCGGCCTCCCCGCGGGCGAGCCGGTCCGCGACCTCGTCCCGCACGTCGCGGAAGTAGTCGACCAGCCGTTCCTCCGCGGGCATGAAGTTGATGTGCGCGATGCTCGCGACCCAGTCCCAGTAGGTGGCCGGGGCGGGCGAGGTCCGGCACAGCTCCATGCCCTCGCGCCGCAGCTCGGAGGCCGCCTTGATGTAGGTCATCACCTCGCCGAGCCGGTCGTGGTCGAAGGGGCGCCCGGTCTGGGCCTCGAGGAAGTCGATCAGCTTCCGGAGCTGGTCGACGACGAAGGTCGTGGCCTCCTCCCACTCCTGGCCCACGAGGTAGCCGGCGTCCGGCTTGCTGCCGAACATGAACGGCAGCGACAGCGTGAAGATCGGGACCTTCTTGCCGAGGACGCGGTAGGACATCTGGTCCCATTGCTGCCCGGTACTGCAGCCCTGGTAGCCGTTGACGAAGAAGTCCGGCTGCGGGAGCCTGCTCGCCAGCTCCCGCCGGTCGACCGTGCCGACGATGCCCGACTCCTCCGCCCCCGTTCCGCTGGTGAGCACCGCGCACCCCAGGTGGGTCCGGGAGTACGAGCACAGCTCGTTCACGTAGCCGTACTCCTCGCCGGCGAGCTGCGCGGGCGCCTCCAGGTGCTGCGCCGCCAGCCGGGCCGAGAAGGCCTCGCCGTGGCACCAGGAGATCCCGGCCGCCTGGAACAGCGGGTTGAGGGCGTGGCCGTTGTACCAGACGACCTGCGCGCCGCGCTCCCGCGCGCTGAACAGGTCGTCCCAGTAGGCCCCGACGAGCTCACCGCCCCGGCCCGTCGTCCGGAGCCGGTTCGACTTGTTCTCCAGCGTGTCCACCATGTCGTGTCCTCCTCCCCGAGCGGTCGGGCTCACACCGACGCGCGCATTCGCGCCCGCGTGAGCCTGACCTGCTCGAACATCGCCTCGATCCGGGTCCGCATGGTCTCCAGCGGCATGCCCTCGTGCTCGGTCTCCAGCAGCAGGTGCGGCACCCCCTCCGCATCGAGCCGCTTGCGCACCTCGGGGAGGTAGAGCATGTGCGGCTCGCAGTACTTGACCATCAGCGAGATCACCGCCTCGGCACCGCTGCGCCGGACGGCGTCCACCAGGTAGGAGTCCCAGTCCACGTCCGACTGCGCCCGGGTGGGGCACGGGACCGCCCGGTTCCGGCGGAGGTACTGGGAGACCAGGGCGTCGAGCGGCGGCCCGTCCTCGTCCGCGTCCGTCGAGACGTGCCGGACTCCGTGGAACAGATCGTCGTCGACGACGGTCCCGCCGCTCTCCTCGATCAGCTCCAGCAGCTCCGGTTTGGGCGCGTGGCACAGGTGCGCGGACAGGTGCACGCGGATCCGGCCACCGTCGCGGGAGGCCGGGGCCGACTCCGCCACGAGCGCCTCCAGCAGCGCGGTGTGCTCCTCGCGCTGCATGACCATGCTCGACTTGACCATGGTCTGCAGCTCGGTCGGGCTGAAGCGGGCGTCGCCGTCCCGGCGCTCGGTGTAGAGCCTGCGCAGCAGCCCGCGCCCCCGGTTGTAGGCGCGGATGCTGCCGGCCAGCCGCTCGTCGGTGACCTCGACGCCCGCGAACGCGGACATCTGCTCGACGAAGTCCGCGAGCGTGATCCGCACCCGGTCCGCCGTCCACGGGTCGTTCATCGAGGAGATGAGCTGGCCGAAGTGGAAGGGGCGGTCCGACAGCTCCCGGATGACGTCGGCGGCACCGATCAGCTGGATGCAGTGGTCGGCCATGAAGATCGCGTCGAAGACGTCGAGCCTGCCGGTGGCAGCCTGGTCGGCGAGGTTGCGGGAGTACCCGCAGTTGAACTCGCTGAGCAGGTTGTTCCCCAGCGTGATCGGGTTCCGGTCCTCCTGGACGACCACCGGCAGCACGCCCGCGGCGTGCGCGATCTCGGCCGGGAAGTTCATCGGCAGCACGCCCACGGCGGGCCGCCCGGTCCGGGCCTTCCACCGCTGCGCGTACCCGGCCGGATCCTCGGCGGCCTCGGCCATCTCCGCGAGCGGGCTCACCGCGTCGCTCATACGCGCTGTCCTTCCTCGGGCGGTGCAGGAGCGAGGGCGCCGCCCATGATCTGGTCCCGGAGGGCGAACTTCTGGATCTTGCCCGCGGGAGTGGTCGGGAACCGGTCGACGAAGAACCAGGACGACGGCGCCTTGAACCGCGCGATGCGGGACCGGCAGTAGGCCGTCAGGTCCGCGGAGGTGAGCGCCGAGTCGGGGACCGTGCGCACCACCGCGGCCACCGTCTCGCCGAGCTCCGCGTGCGGGACGCCGAGCACGACCACCTCGGCGACGTCCGGGTGCTCGAACAGCACGTCCTCCACCTCGCGCGGGGAGATGTTCTCCCCGCCCCGGATGATCATGTCCTTGAGCCGACCGGTGATCCGGAGGTAGCCGCGCTCGTCCATCGAGCCGAGGTCGCCGGTGTGGAGCCAGCCGTCGGCGTCCAGCGCGGCGCTCGTCGCGACCGGGTCGTCCAGGTAGCCGACCATCATCTGGTGGCCGCGCCCGCAGATCTCGCCCTCGGCTCCCAGCGGCACGACACCGCCGTCGACCGGGTCCGCGATCTTGATCTCGACCTGGGGGACGGCGCTGCCGATCGTGCAGGCCTGGTCCTCCGGGGAGTCGTCCACCCGGGTGGTGGTGATGACGCCGGAGACCTCGGTCTGGCCGTAGATGTTGGTGAAGCCGCAGCCGAAGGCCGCCTTGGTCCGGCGGACCAGCTCGGCGGGCACCGGCGCCGCGCCCGACACCAGGGTGTGCACACCGGACATGTCCCGCCGGGTGAGGTCCGGGTGGTCGAGCATCCGGATCAGCATGGTCGGCACGAACAGGCCGATGTTCGCCCGCGCCTGCTCCATCAGGTCCAGGACGAGGGCCGGGTCGAACTCCGGGACGACGACGTGGGTGCCCTGCCGGGCGATGATGCCGAGCCCGGTGGTGACGCACCCGCCCACGTGGAACAGCGGCATCGCGTTGAGCCAGGTGTCCGCCGGCCGCATCCCGCACTGTTCGAGCACCAGGTCGGGGGTGTTGCAGATGCCGCGATGGTGCAGCAGCACGCCCTTGGGGAACCCGGTGGTGCCGCCGGTGTACTGGATCTGCGCCACGGAGGCGGCGTCGACCTCGGGCAGGGTGCCCTGGGTGCCCCGGCCCCCGGCCGACGCGCGCGCCGTCCACTCGTCGAACCGCCACACCGCGCGGATCGAGGGGATGCGCGGCGCCAGCTCGCGGACGGTCTCGTGGAGGGCGTGGCCGCGATACTCCGGCGCCACGACGACCCCGGCCGCCGCGGACCGCCGCAGCACGTGCTCGATCTCCCGCTCCCGGTAGGCGGGGTTGGCGGGGGCGAGGATCAGACCGGCCAGTCCCGCTCCCAGCTGCAGGACGACCCACTCGGCCGAGTTCGGCGCGAGCACCAGGACGACCTCGCCCGGCCGGAACTCCGCGAGCAGCGCGTGGGCCGCCGCCGTCGCCGCCTCCAGCAGCTCGGCATAGGTCCACCGGCGCCGCCCCGCCGGGTCCGGTGTGCCGTCCACCAGGGCGACCCGGTCCGGCACCTGCGCGGCGACCCGGGCCAGCAGCCGCCCCACGGTCAGGGTGTCGTCGACGTCCCGCGACCGGTCGGCGGGCCAGTACGAGTCGGTGAGGGACGCCGTACGGGAGGGTGTGCGCGTCGTGTGGGTGGTGGTCATGTCGCTCCCCGTCGCCGACCGGTGTCTAGGCCATCGTGAGGCCGCCGCTGACGGACAGCGTCTGGCCGGTGACGTATGCTGCGCCGTCGCTCGCGAAGAAGCGGACGGCGGCGGCGATGTCGGCGGGCTCGCCGAGCCTGCGCATCGGGACGGCCCTGACCATCGCCTTCATCACGGCGTCCGCGCTCTCCTGCTGGTTCATGGCGCTCTCCAACGCCGGCGTCCGGGTCGGTCCCGGGCAGACCGTGTTGGCGGTGACCCCGGCGCGGGCGGCCTCCCGGGCGATCGTCTTGGTGAACGCGATGATGCCGCCCTTCGCTCCGGAGTAGACCGCCTCCAGCGACGAGCCGACGCGCCCCGCGTCCGAACCGATGTTCACGATCCGACCCCGGCCGCGCTCGGTCATCCCCGGCAGCACCGCGCGGACGAACCGCAGCGCGGAGGTGAAGTTGACGTCGAGGATCCGGCCCCAGAACTCCTCGTCGGTCTGCACGAACGGGAGGTGCTCGTCGAACCCGGCGTTGTTGACCAGCACGTGGACGGGACCCGCCGTCGTCTCGATCTCGGCGACGACCGCCCGGACGCCCGCGCCGTCGGTCACGTCCACCACGTGGTGCGACGCGGCCAGCCCGCGGTCCTGCAGCGCCTTGGCCACCTCGGCCGCGGTCGCCTCGTCGCGGTCGACCACCGCGACGTGGAAGCCGTCCTCGGCCAGGCCCTCCGCGATCCCGCGGCCGATGCCCCGGCCGCCGCCCGTGACCAGGGCGACTCGCTTCTCGGTACTCACGTCGACACTCCTTCGTGTGTGTGATGGGGGGGCGGATCAGCCCAGGTCGACCTTGGTCGCGCCGCCGTCCACCGAGAGGACCTCGCCGGTGATCCAGGCGGCCTCGTCGGAGAGCAGGAAGCAGGCGGCGGGCGCGACGTCGTCCGGCCGGCCGAACCGCCGCATCGGGTAGCGGCTCCGCAGCGCGTCCACGTCCCCGCGCAGCCGGGCCTCGGAGAACTGAGTGGTGATCATGGCCGGCGCCACGGCGTTGACCCGGACGTCCGGCGCCAGCTCGAGCGCGAGCTGGCGGGTGAGGTGCTCGACCGCGGCCTTCGACATGGCGTACACGCCGAGGTTCGCGGCGCTGTGCCGGGCGGCGATCGAGGTCACGTTCACCACGGCTCCGCCGGTCTCGGTGAGCCCGTCCCGGCAGGCGCTCTGGATGGTCGCGAGGCAGCCCGCGACGTTGATCTCGAAGGTCTTCAGCACGGCGCTCGCCGACGCGTCCCGCAGCGGACCGTAGTAGGGGCTCGCGCCGACGTTGTTGACCAGCATCCCGAGCGGGCCGAAGCGCTCCCGGACCTTGCCCGTGACCTCGGCGGCAGCCTCGGCGTCCCGGACGTCCGCCTGGACCAGGAGCAGCCGGTCCCCGCCGAGCACCGGGTCCTCCAGCGCAGCCTCGGCCTCGGCCAGCGACTCGGTCTTGCGGGCCGTGATCGCGACGTTCGCCCCGCGCGCCAGCAGCTCGCGGGCGATCTCGAACCCGATGCCGCGGCTGCCGCCCGTGACCAGCGCCGTCCGGCCCTCGAACGCCCCCGTCACGTCGACTCCAGGGTCCGGCGGGACTGCGCGACGAGCGGGGTGATCAGCGCCCCGACGTCCGCAAAGCCCTCGGGGGTGTGCCCGGCCAGGAAGCGCCGGTGGATGTGTCCGCGCAGCACGGCCAACTTGAGGTAGCCGAAAGCGGTGTACCAGGACAGACCGGTGGGTGCCCGCCCGGCCCGCTCCGCGTAGCGGTCGGCGAGCTCGGCGAACCGCGGGAAGCCCAGCGCGGGGTCGATCCCCTTGCGCATGGTGTCCCCGCCGGGGTTCTCGACGCCGTCCCAGTAGCACTGGAGCAGGCCGAGGTCGGTCAGCGGGTCGCCGAGGGTGGCCAGCTCCCAGTCCAGGACGGCGGCGACCCGGCCGTCGGCGGAGGTGAGGACGTTGTCCAGCCGATAGTCCCCGTGCACCACCGCGGAGCGCTCGGTGTCCGGCATCTCGGCGCGGAGCCGGTCGACGACCACTGCCACGCCCTCGACGTCCGCCAGCACCGTCTCGGCCTGCCCGGTCCAGCGGGCGACCTGGCGCTGCAGGAACCCGGCGGGCCGGCCGAAGTCACCCAACCCGGCCGACTCGGCGTCGACCGCGTGCAGGTCGGCGAGCACGTCGACGAGCGCGAACGAGACCTCCCGGGCGCGCTCGGCGCCGAGCCTCGCGGTCTGCTCCGTGGTGCGATAGACCGTGCCCTCGACGAACTCCGACAGGTAGAAGGGCGCGCCGAGGACCGCGGCGTCGGCGCAGTGGTGGACGACCCCGGGCACCGGGATCGCGCTGTCCGCCAACGCCCCCATGACCCGGGCCTCGCGCCCCATGTCGTGCGACCGCGCGTCCCGCTGCCCCAGCGGCGGGCGCCGCAGCACCCAGCGCGACGCCCCGTCCGCGACCTCGTAGGTCAGGTTGGAGTGTCCCCCGACCAGCAGCGTGGCCCGCAGTGGCCCGGTCACCAGCCCCGGTCGGTGCTCGTCGAGGTGGGCGCGCAGCGCAGCGAGGTCCACACCCGGCGGTCCGCCGGCGGTTCCGACGGTCGCGTGTCCCGCCGTCGTCTCGGTCATCGTTGCTCCCTTCATCGGAAATCCGGGCTCCGCTTCTCGAGGAAGGCCCGCATGCCCTCGCGGGCGTCCGGACCGTCGAAGAGGGCCTCGACCCGGGTGACCTCGCCCGCGAGCCCCTCGGCGAGGGGCACCTCGGAGGCGGAGTCGACCAGGGCGATCACGTCCATCAGGGCCGGAATCGACAGGGCGGCCATGGCGCCCGCGAGCTCCACCGCCGTGGCCGCGGCCTCCCCCGGCTCACACACGCGGTCGACCAGGCCGATGGCCAGCGCCTCCTCGGCCCCGACCGGGCGCGCGGTGAGCATCAGCTCGAGGGCCCGCCCCCGGCCCACGTAGCGGGGCAGCCGCTGGGTGGCCCCGGCGCTCGGGATCAACCCGATCTTGGCCTCGGGCAGCCCGACCCGGCTGGTCCGGGACGCCACGCGCAGACAGCAGGCCAGGGCGAGCTCCATCCCGCCGCCGAGCGCACTGCCCTCGACGGCCGCGATCGTGGGCCGGTCCAACCCGGCGATCCGCTCCACGGTCGACCGCAGCCGCAGCCCGTAGGCGACGAACCCGTCCCGGTCGACGTCGACCATCGTCTTGATGTCGGCGCCCGCCGCGAAGAACCGCGGCACCGCCGAGGCGATCACCACGACCCGGGCCCCGTCCTTCTCCGCGAGGTCGAGCGCCTCGTCCAGGCCGTCGAGGAGCTCGGGTGCGAGCGCGTTGACCGGGGGGTTCGCCATCCGGACCACGAACACCCCGTCGTCCGACGAGGACACCTCCACCGCCGACGAGCTCACCGCACCGCCGCCGCTCACGCGTACTTGGCGAAGTCGGGCTTGCGCTTCTCGGCGAAGGCACGCGCCCCCTCCATGGCCTCCTCGGACTTCGCGAAGGTGTCCAGACCGGCCTCGGCGAGCAGGGCGATGCCGGCCTGGTGCTCGGTGTCGGCGTTGAACGCCTTCTTGAGGAAACGCAGCGCGGTGGGGCTGTAGTCGGCCATCTTCGCGACCCATTCCTTGGCCGCGGGCAACAGTTCCTCCTTCGGCACGACCTTGTTCACCAGCCCCCATTCCTTCGCCTCCTGGGCCGTGTACTTGTCGAGCAGGAACCAGATCTCCCGGGCCCGCTTCTCCCCGACGACCCGAGCGAGGAACAGTGCGCCGAAACCGGCGTCGAAGGAGCCGACGCGCGGACCGCTCTGGGCGAACGTGGCGTGCTCGGCCGCGATCGACAGGTCGCAGATGACGTGCAGCACGTGCCCGCCGCCGATCGCGATCCCGTTCACCGCCGCGATCACCGGCTTCGGGATGTCCCGGATCAGCTTCTGCAGGTAGGTGCCCTCGAACAGGCCGTTCGACGTGGGCCCGTAGTCACCGGTCTCGGCCCGCTGCTTCACGTCCCCGCCGACGCAGAAGGCGCGGTCGCCCGCGGCGGTCAGGATGACCCCGTGCACGTTCCGGTCCGCCCACGCGCGCTTGAACGCGTGGATCATCTCCTCGGTGGTGGTGGCCCGGAAGGCGTTCATCCGGTCCGCGCGGTTGATCGTGATGACCGCGGCGGGACCATCGACGTCATAGGTGATGTCCTGGTATTCCATTCGTTCTGCACTGCCTTTCTCACGGGGATTCATTCGAGTAGGGAAACGCGACTCCTGGAGTCGCAAGGACTACGCGGGACCACTGATCCGAAAATCGGGGTCGACGCGGCGGTACTCGCGGCGCGCGATCGACATCTTGTGGACCTCGTCGGGGCCGTCGGCCAGGCGAAGGGTGCGCATCTTGGCGTACATGTACGCCAGCGGGGTGTACTGTGTGACCCCGGCGGCGCCGTGGACCTGGACCGCCCGGTCGACCACCTCGAAGCAGATCTCGGGGATCGCCACCTTGATGCCTGCGATCTCCTGGGCGGCGGCCTTGTTCCCGACGGTGTCCATCAGCCGGGCGGCGTGCAGGACGTACTGGCGCGCCATGTCGATCTTGATCCGTGACTCGGCCACCCACTGCTGGATCACCCCGCGGTGGGCCAGGGTCGACCCGAAGGTCGTGCGCTGCAACGACCGGGTCACCATGAGCCCGAGCGCCCGCTCGGCGACCCCGATCGCCCGCATGCAGTGGTGGATCCGGCCCGGACCCAGCCGGGCCTGGGCGATGGCGAAGCCGCCGCCCTGCTCGCCGAGCAGGTTCTCCACCGGCACGCGCACGTCCCGGTAGATCACCTCGGGGTGGCCGCCGCGCTCGGAGTAGCCGAAGACCGTGGGGAGCCTGCCGAACTCCAGCCCCGGGGTGTCGAGCGGCACCGCGAACATGGAGTGCTGCCGGTGCCGCGGCGCGTCGGGGTCGGTGCGGGCCATCACGATGAGCAGCGCGCACCGCTCGGACTTGGCCCCGGAGCTGAACCACTTGCGGCCGTTGAGCACGTAGTGGTCGCCGTCGCGCGTGGCCCGCAGGTCGATGTTCGTCGCGTCCGAGGAGGCGACGTCCGGCTCGGACATGGAGTAGGCGCTGCGGATGCTCCCCGACAGCAGCGGCTCCAACCACCGCTCCTGCACGGCCGAGGTGGCGAAGTGGTGGAGGATCTCGGCGTTGCCCGAGTCCGGCGGCTGACAGTTGAAGACCTCGGAGGCGAACCACACCTTGCCGAGCTCCTCGGACACCGGCGCGTAGTCCATGTTGGACAGTCGGACGCCGGCGTGCCCCGGCTGGAGGTCGGGCAGGAAGAGGTTCCACAGGCCCTCGGCCGCCGCCTTGGCCTTGAGCTCCTCGAGCACCGGCGGGTGGCCGTACGGCCCCACCTCGTCGAGCTCCGCGTAGAAGCGCTCCTCGTTCGGGTAGACGTGCTGGTCCATGAAGCGTCGGACCGCCCCGAGGACGCGCAGGCCGTCCTCACCGGATCCGTCGGTCACGGGGCCCCTCCTCTCGTCGTGGTCGTCCGCGGTCATCGCAGGACGACCGGGTGCGTGTGCACCGCCTCGGTCTCGGCGACCTCGGTGCGGCAGAGCGCGTCCCAGACCGCGGGGTCGGCCCGTGCGGCGCACAGGGACTCGCGGTCCGCCCACCACAGCTCGTCGACGGCGTCGTAGGCGGGCCGAGACCCACCGGGCGCGCCGACCACCGTGTTACGGACGCACCGGGTCAGGCCCGGCACACGCCGCTCCGCGTCCGCCGGGGACCATGCCGCGGCGAACCGGCGAGGCTCGGCCTCCGGCCGCCGCCGAGCCAGCAGGACCACCTTCAGCCCTTCCGCGGCGCCGTCGAGCACCGGCTCCTCGGTCACCCGCAGGTAGTCGTGCCGGGTCTGGTCCAGGAAGTTCGGCTCGTCGGCACGCGCGCCCCGGAGGTAGGCCGGGTCGGCGTGCAGCCCGCCGGTACCGTCCTCGGGCCCGTCGATGTCCAGCCAGGCCTCGCTGATGCCGTCCACCGGCGGCGGCTCCACCGCGGGCCCGGGCCAGTCCCGCACGTGGTTCTGCACGTATCGGCGGAGGCCGGGGATCCGCAGGGCGAAGGGACCGTGGACGTCTCGCCAGTGGGCCGAGAACGCAGTCCGGGACAGGTCCGGGCGGCGCACCAGCAGCGCGAACAGCTTGCGGTCGGTCATGCGACCGCCGCGTCGGACGAGACCTCGCCGCCGGGCTCCCGGTCGGTGGCCCGCAGGTCGGAGCCCGTCATGTCCTTCACCAGGAACACGACGGAGATCGCGCCGAGCACGCAGAGCACGCTCACGTAGACCGCGATGGGCATCAAGCCCCGACCGCCCGCGGACAGCCCCACGGCGATCACCGGCGCGAGGCCGCCGACCACGGAGGCGAGCTGTTGGCCCAGCGACACCGCGGTGCACCGCAGCTCGGTCGGGAACATCTCCACCGAGAAGGCCGGGCTCGCCCCCGTGATGATCCCGTGCCCCAGCCCGAGGAGCAGCGTCATCGTCACCAGGATGATCCACGGGTTGCCGGTCGGCAGGGAGAGGAAGAACAGGTACAGCAACGCGCCCTCCACCGGGACCCCCACCGCCAGGAGCCACTTCCGCCCGATCCGGTCGGAGAGCGCGCCCCACAGCGGGGCCGCGATCACCAGCACCGTGGCCGCGATGCCCACCAGCCAGAGCATCGTGGTCCGCGGCACCCCGTAGGCCGTGGTCGCGACCGACAGACCGAACACGGTGACCAGGTAGAGGATGGTGTTCGGACCGGACCAGATCATCAGGATCGTGAGGACCTCGCGCCAGTACCGCCGCACGGTGGGCACCAGAGGAAGCGCTTCAAGGCGTCCCTGCCGGGCCGACTCCTCGAAGACCTCCGGCTCGTCCACGCTGCGCCGGATGACGAACCCGATGCCGACGACGACGGCGCTGGCCAGGAACGGGACCCGCCAGCCCCAGGCCAGGAAGGCCTCGTCCGACATCAGGGTGAGCGGCCCGACCACGGCGGAGGACAGGACCAGCCCGGCGAAGGCGCCTGCCATGGAGAACGACCCGAAGAAGCCCCGCCGGTGACGCGGCGCGTGCTCGACGGCCATCCCGACCGCACCCCCGAGCTCGCCACCGACCGCGAGACCCTGGATCAGACGAAACAGGATGAGCAGGATCGGAGCGGCCTGCCCGATCTGCGCGAAGGTCGGCAGGCACCCGATGAGGAAGGTCCCCAGACCCATCATCAGCAGGGTGATCAGGAGCGACCGGCGCCTCCCGTAGCGGTCGCCGATGTGCCCGAAGACGATCCCGCCGACCGGTCGGACCAGGTATCCGATCGAGAAGGTCGCGAAGGCGAGCAGGGTCCCGACCGCGGGCGAGAGGTTGCTGAAGAACAGCCCGTTGAACACCAGTGCCGCGGCGGTGCCGTAGATGAAGAAGTCGTAGTACTCGGTCAGACTCCCGACGAAACTCGCCGCTGCTGCCCTACCGGGCGTCGAAGTGCGTACTCCGACAGTCATTCATGCCTCCAGGGAAGGTGGGCGCACCACACTGCGCCCGCTGCTGCCGACAACGTTGAGGACGTGCATTCCCTTGATCGCGGGCCTCGCCCGCCGTGCCGTGCTCACCACACCGAAGCCTTGATTTTTGACAACTTCGGGAAGGACCGCATCGAAACCATACAAGATGAAGGAGGCGGGCGCGACCCCCCGCTTCCGGCTCCCGCGAGATCGGCGACGATTGAGGCGTGACGGACGACCGCCGAGCTCCGATCGCCGCGGCGCCACCGCCGCGGCAGCCCCCGCTGCCTCCACCGAGCGCGCGGTCGATGCTGCTCACCGTGGTCGGCGAGCTGGTGCCCGACGAGCCCGGTGGCGTTCGGACGAACGCGCTGCTGCCCGTGTTCGCCCGGCTCGGCATCGAGGACCACGCCTGCCGTCAGCTCCTCGCGCGCTCCACGCGGGCCGGCTGGCTCTTCCGGGTGCGAGACGGTCGTGCCGTCCGGTGGGCGCTCGACGCCCGCGGGCAGGCCCTCGTGGACGAGGGTGTACGGCGGGTGAAGGCGTTCCTCAACGACGACCGGCGCTGGGACGGCCGCTGGCTCGTGCTCAACGTGAACGTCCCGGAGGAGCGGCGCACCATCCGCAAGCGGCTCTACGGCGGGCTGGGCTGGCTCGGTTTCGGCAACCCCACCGTCGGGGTCTGGATCACCCCGCACACCGAGCGGGCGGCGGACCTGACGCAGCTCATCTCCCTGCTCGAGCTGGAGCAGACCTCGGTGGCGGTCACCGGACGGACCGTCGACCTCGGCCTCTCCGAGGCCGAGCTGGTCGCCAGGGCGTGGGACCTCACCGACCTCGACGCCGCCTACCGGCGGTTCCTCGAACAGGACGCCGAGGACCCCGGCCCCCAGACCCCCGACGAGGTGTTGACGGCCTATCTCGAGCTGCTCAACCTGCAGCAGCGGTTCATGCGCCTGGACCCGCAGCTCCCGGCTACCCTGCAGCCGGAGTGGGTGGGTCGCGAGGCCGCCGCGGTGTTCCGGGCCCGCCGGGCCGCCTGGGCAGGGCCGGCACACCAGCGCTTCCGCGAGATCGTCGAGGAGACCGCGCCGCCTGCCCGGCGGCGGAGCCCGTCGTCCTGACCGGGTCCGCTCAGCGGCGGGGTGAGCACCGCCGTACCCGCGCGCCGCGGGAGCACTCCCTCCCGTCCGCCGGCGCCTGCGGTGACGCTGTCCGAGGTCGGCAGCACGGCCCGGTCCGCCTGACCCGCCCGGGCGGCGGGGACTTCAGCCGGCCGCGAAGTCCGTGCCCGCGCCGACCGCGGCCCACGCGTCGAGGTCGGCCTGCTGCTCCGCCAGCACCTCGGCGAACCTGGTGCGGGCATCCGTCCCCAGAACGAGCAGCCTCGGGGGCTCGGGGGCCTCGACCGCGGCGATGATCGCTTCGGCGGCGCGGGCCGGGTCCCCCGCCTGGGTGCCGTCCGTGGTGTCGTTCTCCTTGCGCCGCAGCCCGGCCGTCGGGGCGTAGTCCGCGATGGGGTCGGCAACCTGCGTGAGCGAGCGGCCGGCGAAGTCCGTGCGGAAGGCGCCCGGCTCCACCGAGAACGCCGCGATCCCCAGCGGGGCGACCTCGACGCGCAACGAGCTGGTGAGCGCCTCCATCGCCGCCTTGGCGGCGGCGTAGTAGCCCGACCCGGCGGCCGAGGAGCGCGCCGCGATGGACGACACGGTGACGATCGTGCCCGAGCGGCGCGCGCGCATCCCCGGCAGCACCGCCTTCACGAGGTCGACCGGCCCGTGCACGTGGGTGGCGAACAGCCGCGCGACGTCCGCGGGCACGCCCTCCTCGACCGCGGCCCGGTAGCCGTACCCGGCATTGTTGACCAGCACGTCGATCCCGCCGAACCGCTCGGCCCCACGCGCCACGGCCTCCCGCACCTGCTCCGGGGACGTGACGTCCAACGCCACGGCCAGCGCCCGGTCCGGGTACGGCGCGCACACGTCCGTGACAGCGCCCGGGTCCCGGGCGGTCACCACCGCCGAGTCCCCGCGCGCCAGCACCGTGCGCGCCAGCTCCCGGCCCAGACCGCTCGAGCACCCTGTGATCAACCATGTCGTCATGACTCGATCATCTCCGACGCCGCTACCGCTCGGCGAGGCCCGCCGCGCGGGCCGCTGCAGCGAGGAAGGAGCCGACCAGGGCGGGGTCGGCGTAGTACGGGTCGCCGTACCCGGCGACGGTGCGACGATGGCCGTACTCGAAGAGCACCGCCAGCTTCCACAGCGCCATCGCGGTGTACCAGCGCAGACCCGACAGGTCCCGACCGGTGCGCGCGGCATAGCGCGTCGCCAGCTCGGCCCGGGTCGGGTAGCCCGGCTCCAGCGCGGCGGCACCCATCGCTGCGGTGGGGGTGAGCGGCTCCCCGTGCTCCGGCCAGCTCGCGAGGAAGTAGCCGACGTCGAACAGGGGGTCGCCCAGGGTGGAGGGTGTCCACCATGGACTCCCCGATCTCCCGGCCGCGGCCGGTGAGCTCCGGCGGCGTCGAGGTGGTGATGACCGGGCCCGCGACGAGGCTCATCACAGAGAGCGGGCTGTCGATCACCTCGCCCGCCTCGGCGGTGGCCAGCACCGCGGGCACCGGCACGCCGGTGGGGGCCAGTCCCGCGAGCAGCCGGGCCTCGCGCAGCACGTCGTGCGCGCCGGGCGGCGAGCCCGCCGCGGGCCGGTGGGAGTCCCGCATCCGCCCGCCCGGCTCGGCGGGCCAGTGGCGCAGGTCGTCCTGCGGGCCGAAGCCCGGATCGGGGATGTGCACGTCGGCGAGGGTCATGCGCTCATCTCCCGGTGGAGTTCGGAGGGCGACGCTCCTGGAAGGCGGCCAGCGCCTCGGGCATGTCCTCGGCGCGGGTCAGCAGCGCCTGGCCACGGTTCTCCAGCTCCAGCGCCGCGGCAGAGGAGGAGATCTCCCGGTTGCGCAGCGGCGCCTGCTTGGAGCGAGCAGAACGCGCGCTCCCCGGCACCGCGCAGGATCAGCGCCCGGGCACCGCTGTCCCGCAGCACCAGTGCGGCGTCGTTGAACTCGTGGAACATCGCGACCGTCTGCGAGTTGGCCCGCTCGGGCCGGTTCACCATCAGCAGGGCGACCCCATCCTCGCGGAGCTCGACGAGGAGGGTCTCCAGCCGCAGCAGCGGCTCGGACGACGTCGCGGTCATCAGTTCCCCCGGAAGGCGGGCGCACGCCCGGCACGGAACGCGTCGAGCGCCTCGGTCATGTCGGCGGTGCGGGTCAGAAGCGCCTGCCCGCGGTTCTCCAGCTCGAGCGCCGCGGCGTAGGAGGTCACCTCCATGTTGGCGTGGAGCGCGCGCTTCGACAGCTGCACCCCGCCGGGTGAGTTGGCACAGATCTGCTCGGCCATCTCCAGCGCGGCGGGCAGCAGCTCGTCCTCGGGCACCACCCGGTTGACCAGGCCGCTGCGCTCCGCGTCCTCGGCGTTCATCATCCCGGCCGTGTAGGCGAACTCCGCCGCCGCGGCCGGACCGATCAGCCGCGGCAGCAGCCAGGACGTCCCGAGGTCGCCCGCCGACAGGCCGATCTTGACGAACGCCGCGGTGAACTTCGCCCGCGGCGAGGCCAGCCGGATGTCGGCGGCCAACGCCAGCGCCAGCCCGCCACCCGCGGCGGCACCGTTCACCGCGACGATCACCGGGACCCGGATGTTCCGGATCCCGCTCACCGCACGGGCGGCGCTCTCCTGCAGGTCCAGCATGCCGAGCGCGCCGAGCCCCCCGAGCTGCTCCGCGTCCGCCAAGTCGTAGCCCGATCAGAACGCCTTGCCCGCCCCGGTGAGCACCACGACCCGCAGGCCGGGCTCGCGGTCCAGCTCGCGGGCGGTCGTCTCCAGCTCCGCGAACATGGTCGCGTTCATCGCGTTGTACGTGTCGGGCCGGTCGAGGGTCAGCACGACCACGCCCTCGCGCGGTCGCTCCAGCCGGAAGGTCGTGGGCGCTGTGGCTGGCATGGGGAGTCCTCTCGATCGGGCTCTGACGGGGCCGGTCTCAGCGGGAGCCCACGCCCGCGGCCGGCGCGGGTGCGGCGAGCAACGCGACGATCCGGCGCGTGGCGTCCTCGGCCTGCTCGGGCTCCAGCCCCCACGGCGGGGCGGTCAGGTTCAGGTGGTCGAAGTGCTCCGCCTGGCGGGCGACGAGCCCGGGCAGGTCCTCCGGGCGGCAGGCGATGGCCATCTCGTCGACCATCTCGTCCGTCACGGCGGCGGTCATGGCCGACAGATCGCGGGCCTTGGCGGCGGCGCGGATCCGCTCCTGTGCCCCGGACCAACCGTGCAGGGCGAACAGCCGGTCGTAGACGCGGGCGGCCGCGTACTGCGCGATCGCGAAGGCGGCGCGCTCGCGGGCCGCCTGCTCGTCCGCGTCCACCGAACAGATACGGGTGCCGGACACAGCGACCTCCACCGCGCGGCCCGCCTCGGCGGCACCGCGGGCGAGCTCGGGTCGCAGGATCTCCGTGACGTAGCGGCCGGTCATCATCGGATGCCCGACGAGCCCGTCCGCGACCCGACCCGCCGCCCGCACCATGAGCGGGTTGACCCCGGCGGTCCAGATCGGCAGCGGGTCCTGCAGCGGTGGGGTGGTGGGGATGGTCGGCGTGATGTCGAAGGAGTAGAAGCGGCCCTCGTGCGCGACCGGGCCCTCGTGCAGCCGCCACAGCGTCCGGAGGGCCGTGACGAGCTCCTCCATCCGGGCGGCCGGGGCGGCGCCGTCGGCGCCCATCCAGTTCCGCATCATCCCCGGCGTGCCGTTGCCCAGCCCGAGCACGACCCGGCCGCCGCTCAGCTCGTCGAGGTCACGGGCCTCCGCGGCCAGGATCATGGGCGAGCGGGCGGCGCCGTAGGCGATGTTGGAGCCGATCCGGATCCGTTCGGTCGCCGCGGCGAGGGCCGCCATCGGGACCGTGGCGGAGCGGTTGTACAGCTCACTGACCCACACCGCCGAGAACCCGGCCGCCTCCGCCGCGCAGGCGATCTCGCCCGCGCGACGGAAGCGGTCCGGTCCGTGACCGGCGGTGAAGACGGTCAGGCCGTACCCGGTGTCCAGCATCGTCGCCGGTCCTCCACTCACGCGAACTTCGGGGCGCGCTTCTCGAGGAAGGCGGTGATGCCCTCGCGGGCCTCGCCGTGCTCGAACAGGCCCTGGATCTGCTCGACCTCGTACCGCTTGCCCTCGTCGAAGGGCAGGTCGAACGCGGCGTCGACGGTCTGGATGACGGCGGCGAGCGCGGGCCGGGAGATCCGGGCGAGCTGCCCGGCGAGCTCGACGGCAGCGTCCCGCGCGCCGCCCGCCGCCACGAGCCGGTCCACCAGACCGATGGCCTTCGCCTCGTCCGCCGGCACCTGCCGGGCGGTCGCCATGATGTCCAGCGCCCGGCCGCGGCCCACGAGCCGCGGCAGCCGCTGGGTGCCCGCGGCCCCGGGGATCAGGCCGAGCTTGACCTCGGGCAGGCCGTACTTCGCGTCCGCCCCCGAGACCCGCATGGTGCAGGCCATGGCGAGCTCGAGCCCACCCCCGAGGGCCACGCCCTCGACGGCCGCGATGCTGATCGCGTCCGCCGCGGCCAGCCGCTCGACGGCACCGCGCAGCAGGTCGCCGTAGGCGGTGAAGGACTCCGCGTCGACGGTGCCCATGTGCTTGATGTCGGCGCCCGCGGCGAAGAAGCCGGGGATGGCCGAGGTCAGCACCACGACGCGGACGTCGCGGCGCTCGACCTCGTCGAGCAGCGCGGTCAGGCCGTCGATGATCGGCGGGCCCAGCGCGTTGGCAGGGCGGTGGTCGATCGTGGCGACGAGCACGCCCTCGGCGGCGTCCTCCCAGGTGACCACTCTGCTGTCGGAGTTCACAGGCTCATCCTCTCGTTCAGGCGCGCCGCGGGAAGCGCTCGAAGTCCGGGGTGCGCTTCGCCTTGTACGCCTCGCGGCCCTCCTGGGCCTCCTCGGTGGCGTAGAAGAGCAGGTTGGTGTCGTGGGCGAGCTGCTGGATGCCCGAGATCCCGTCCTCGGCCGCGTGGAAGCTCGCCTTGCACAGCCGCAGCGCCATCGGTGACAGGGTCAGCATCCGGCGGCACCACGCCACCGTCTCGGACTCCAGCTCGGCCAGCGGCACGACGGCGTTGACCAGGCCCATCTCCTTGGCCTCGACGGCGTCGTACTGCTCGCACAGCATCCAGAACTCCTTGGCACGCTTCTGCCCGACCTGCTGCGCGAGCAGGGCGGCGCCGAACCCCCCGTCGAACGAGCCGACCTTCGGGCCCACCTGGCCGAACCGTGCGTTGTCCGCGGCGATCGTCAGGTCGCACACCAGGTGCAGGACGTGCCCGCCACCGATCGCGTACCCGGCGACCATCGCGACCACCGGCTTCGGCAGCCGTCGGATCTGCACGTGCAGGTCCGTCACGTGGAACCGCCCCACCGCGCCCGCCGCACCCGGCTCGGTGAGGTAACCGGTGTCGCCGCGGACGCGCTGGTCACCGCCCGAGCAGAAGGCGTCCGGGCCCTCCCCCGTCAACACGATCACGCCGACCGAGGCGTCCTCGCGGGAGCGGGTCAGGGCGTCGGAGATCTCGATCAGGGTCTGCGGCCGGAAGGCGTTGCGCACCTCCGGACGGCAGATGGTGATCTTCGCGATGCCGTCCCCCGAGTGGTCGAGACGGATGTCGGTGTAGCCCAGC
>NZ_JBJZON010000048.1:0-20375 GCF_047200735.1 Pseudonocardia oceanicola | reverse complement strand
ACTCACTCCATCATCGGGATTCGTGTGTGAAGAGGAAGGAACGGGTGAGGCTGAGTCCGACGCTCCGCGGACCAGCTGCGACAACGTGGGGCGAGGCCGGGATCTCTCCACCCCGCTCGAGGTCGGAGTTCGACTTGGTGGCCAGGTACGGCCCACTCAGCGACGGACTGCTGGGACGTACGCTCGTTCGGGAACGGCCTGGCAGCAGGGTCCGCTCGGACGTCGAGGTCGGTCTCGCGTGAACATGGTCATGTGGCCCGTGTCGCCTCCTTCAGGGAGTTGACCCAGAAGGGGTTGGTGAGCAGGAGCCGTCCGATCGCGACGAGGTTGCAGTCCCTGCCGGCAAGCGCGGCTTCGGCTGCTTCTGCGCTGCTGATGCCGCCGGCGACGATGGTCGGCACACCCGTGCGTCCGCGGACCTGTGCGGCGAGGTTGCGGAAGTCGACCGGGATCTCGAACGACGACGCGCCCTCGACTGCGCCGCCGGCCGCGGCGTCGATGGCATCGCAGCCGGCCCGGCTGAGCCGGTCGATGACCGGGATGGCGTCGTCGACATGCCAGCCGCCGTCGGCGAGGTCGTCGATCGCCAGCCGGGCGAACAGCGGCATTCCCGGCTCGCAGGCTGCGCGCACCTGTTCCACGATCTCCAGCAGGAACCGGCTGTTGGCCTCGGGGCTGCCGCCGTACGGGCCCGAGCGGTGGTTGGTCAGCGGCGAAAGGAATTCGTGAATGAGGTAGCCGTGCGAGGCGTGGATCTCGATCACGTCAACGCCGGCCTGACTCGCCCTGGCTGCGGCCCGCCCGAAGGCGGCGACCAGGTCGCAGATCTCCTCGTCGGTCAGCGCGTGGGGCTGGTGGCTCGAGGCGCTGAAGGGCGCTCCGGTAGCACCGACGACCCGGTCGAGCGCGTCGCTGTCGGCGAAGGCCTTCCGCCCGGTGTGCCCGAGCGGCACACCGACCTTGGCCCCCTGCCCGTGGCAGAAACCCACGATGGGCGCCAGCGCCGCGGCCAGCTCATCGGTGTAGAGGCCAAGAGCACCGCCGTGGCCGCGGCCCTCGGGAGAGACCGCCGAGTCCTCGATCATCACGAGCCCGACACCACCGACCGCACGCGAGCCGTAGTGCACCAGATGCCAACGACCTGCGCACCCGGTCTCGTCAGCGGAGCGCTGCGACATCGGCGCCATCACGACGCGATTCGGCAGCTCCAGGCCCCGAACCATGAGGGGGTCGAGTAACATGAGCGTCTCCTTCAACCGCAGGCGGTCGGCCATCCAACCGGTCGGAAGATGTGGTCGGGACCGTCGAACACCGTGCTGACCGAGCCACCCACTTCGATCTGAGCGAGCAACCGAGCAAGAAGCTCGGCACACGACAACTGCTGCACCAGAGCACTCACCGCACCACGCAGCGCAATCGTCGGTGACCACGATCCTGTCCAGATCAGCCGACTTGACGGTGATCCCGGCGTCGCCGAAGAAGATCCCGTGAGTCCCGCCGCGGCCCCGGCTTCTCGAACCGCGTTGCAGGCTAGCGGAGCCGATGTCACCGGTGATGACGGCCACGTACTCGTCCAGGGCCAGCTTGGCGCGGGGAAGCGACGAACAGCACCTTCAGCTGTCTCGCGCTCGGCGACTATGGCCAGCCCACCTGACGCAAGCGCCTCGACGGCCGGGCGGACTGCCTGAGCAGCACGCTCCAGCTCTCCGGTCCTACGGACCACCTGAGGACCCCACCCTTCGCGATGAATCGACCTGCACACGACCACCTCGGCCTCCGTCACAGGGTCGAGCTCCTCGACTATTTTGAACAAACGTCCAATCTTGCGCCTGAGTATGGGTATCGCTCCACGGCTTGTCAACGGGCAATTGATCGGTACGCGCGATCCCCAGCGGTGACGAAGCACCCGGCAGGCCCCTTGGATCTGCGCGTCTGGGTCCCCCAGGGTGCTGAGGGGGTTGTCGGCCCGGTTGCTCGCTCGGTATGCCCGCACGCCATCCGGTAGCGGGGCCTGACCCATGGTCCATGGACACGCTGATCCCCGCACCGCGGGGGAAGGCGAGGTGATCCAGGATCACGGCCGGCAAGAACTACTCCGACGAGTTCCGTCGGCAGGCCGTCGAGTTGTACGAGTCGACTCCGGGTGCGACGGTGCGCGGCATCGCCGAGGATCTCGGGATCGAGCGCGGCACCCCTGCGCGGGTGGCTCGACCGGCTCGGCACCAGCCGCAGACCGCCGCGGACGGCACCCCGGCCTCCAGCCCTCTCACACCCCGCCCGCCGCGTCAGGCCGGTGCCGGCGGTGGGCCCGAGGTCAGGGGTGGGTCCGGGGTCGGCGCGCCGGAGACCCGCGAGCAGGCCCGGCCCGCGCGGAGGCCGAGAACGCCGCGCTGCGCGCGGAGAACGCCATGCTCGTCACCGAGCGGGAGATCCTGCGCCAGGCGGCCAAGTATTTCGCCGGGGAGACGAACTGGTGAGCCAGCCCGCCCCAGGGGCGGTGCGCGACCCTGCGCGGGCGCGAGTTGACCGCGCCCGCGCCCAACCGGGTCTACGTCGGCGACATCACCTACCTGTCCGTCGCCGGTGGCGAGTACCTGCATCTGGCCACGGTGATCGACTGCTACTCCCGGCGGCTGGCGGGGTGGGCGATCGCCACCACATGCGCTCCGAGCTCGTCGAAGACGCGCTGCGAGCCGCGGCCGCAACCCGCGAGAGCCTGGCCGGGGCGATCTTCCACTCCGACCACGGATCGGTCGCCAGCCTCAACCGGTCGTCGCAACACGTCGTAGCGGAGGTGTTGAATTGGGACGAGAGCCTGGTTGGGCCACGAAAATGACAGGTCGGCCGGCGATGGTGTCGCCCGGGCGGCCGCCCGTCGGGCGTGTCGAGCAACGCCGCGTGTTCTGGGCGGCGGTCGCTCGGGGTGTGACGAGTACCGACGCGGGCTTGGAAGCCGGCGTGTCGGAAGTCGTGGGGAGCCGATGGTTCCGCGAACGTGGCGGGGTGACCCCTCAGGCGATCTTCAAGGCGGATTCGGGCCGCTATCTGTCGTTCGAGGAGCGCGAGCTCATCGCGCTCTGGCACGCCCAGAAGGTGAGCATTCGCGAGATCGCGCGTCGCCTCGGTCGACATCCGTCGACGATATCTCGCGAACTGCGCCGAAACGCCGCTACGCGAGGAGGAACTCTGTCCTATCGAGCGACCGTGGCGCAATGGCACCGGGACCGCCGCGCCGCCCGCCCGAAGACAGCGAAACTGGCGGCGAATCCGCGGCTGCGTCGCTACGTCGAGGAACGCCTCTCGGGTTGCCTGGCCACCGAGGACGGCGTGAGTGTTCCGGGTCCGGCGGTGGCGTTCACCGGCCGCAACCGGGCCCGGCGAGCCGATCGTCGGTGGGGGCGGGCGTGGAGCCCGGAGCAGATCGCGGCACGACTGCGGCACGACCATCCCGACGACCCCACCATGCGGATCTCACACGAGGCCATCTACCACGCGCTCTACATCGAAGGCCGTGGCGCGTTGGCCCGCGAGCACGTCGCCTGCCTGCGCACCGGACGCGCCCTGCGGGTTCCCCGGTCACGGACCCGGCGCGAGCGCCGCAGCAACCGCGGGTTCATCACCCCTGACCACACCCTCGACCGACGGCCCGCCGAGGTCGCCGACCGCGTCCCCCCCGGACACTGGGAAGGCGACCTGATCATCGGCCTGAACCGCTCCGCGATCGGCACGCTGGTCGAACGCACAACCCGTTACGCCCTCCTACTGCCCTTACCGAGAATGGAAGGATTCGGCACCCAGGATCGAGTCAAGAACGGTGCCCCGCTCGCCGGGCACGGCGCCCAAGCCGTCAAGGACGCAATCATCGCCGCCGTCGCCCACCTCCCGGAGAAAATGCGTCGCACCCTGACTTGGGACCGGGGAACGGAGATGGCCCTGCATACCGATCTGACTGCCGCGACCGGGCTCGACGTCTAATTCTGCGATCCGCACAGTCCCTGGCAGCGCGGACGAACGAGACACCAACGGGCTGCTCCGACAGTACTTCTCGAAGGGCACCGACATCTCCCGCTACGGTCCACTGGAACTGGCCGCTGTTGCCCACACATTGAATGATCGACCCCGAAAGAATCTATCGTGGAGAACCCCTCACGAAGCACTCAGTGATGTGCTATATTCGCGGCACTGAGTCGGCGTTGCGATGACCGGTTGAATCCGCCCTACACCCCCCGCGTCTACGCCGGGCTCTGCGAGCGCGGCGTAGGCGCACCGTGTCCAGAACCGGGATCAGGGCCCCACCACGAACAGCGCGTCTTCGACCAGTGGTGAGACCTCCATGAGCTCGAAGCCCTCGGCGTAGCCCGCAGCAGGCAGCCTCTGGTCCTGCTATTCCACCGGCGTCCAGCGCTGGCCATCCAGTGGCTCCCAACGACGAAGAGCGTCAAGTAGCGTGTCGGGCTCCACCCCGTCGAGAACGAGGCTTCGATCGGCTGGACGGACGAATCCCTCACCTACGGCGTGGTCGAGAAATTCGAGGAACTTCTGGTAGTAACCGGCTGTGTTGAGCAGGCCTGTCGGTTTGGTGTGCAGTCCGAGCTGTGACCAGGTCAGAGCCTCGGCGAACTCCTCGAGCGTGCCCAACCCGCCCGGTAGCGCCACGAAGCCGTCAGCGAGTTCCACCATCTTCGCTTTACGTTCATGCATGGACTCGACGATGTGCAGCTCAGTGAGGCCTGTGTGGGCGATCTCCTCGCCGACCTGGTGCTCGGGAATGACTCCGATCGCTGATCCGCCGGCGTCGAGGACGGCATCGGCGAGCACGCCCATGGTTCCGACGCTGGCGCCGCCGTAGACGAGCGTGACGCGCTCTTTCGCGAGGAGGCGTCCCAGCTCTCGTGCGGCGTGGACATAACCGCTTGCCCTGCCGGTGTTCGATCCGCAGAAGACACACAGGCTGTTGATCGCTACCATCTTCCCGCCCTCCTTCGGTGCGCTTTCGTCTAGTAGTGACCGTGCAGGGCGCGGTTTTGCCTACCGAGACCCACGGCGGCTGCACCATCGAGATCAGATACGACGTCGACATCTCGGCGCAGCGTCGGAACTGGCGACAGGATGGGCCACGCTCCCTGTTCCAGATGCCGTTTCGCGGAATCCCCGCCGAAGGTGGTAGAAGCAGTTCCCGGCGGGCCGAAGCGACGAAGAACGTCGCCCCGGTGCCGGAGGTGTCTGCGACGAATGCCGGGCCGCCAGCTCGACGCGCGCACAGGGGGATCGACGTCTGCGCCAGCGGTCGTCATTGCGCGTACTCGCAGAGGGTCGTCGCGCCGTCGAGAAGCTGACGGCCCAGGGCATAGGCGCCGCGGATGTCGTCGCCGGTGAAGCACACGGCCGCGCGTTCGCGCAGGGCCGCGCTGCAGTTCACCCCCACCGTGTGGGGGAGGTGCTCGAACAGCAGCGTGTCCGAGGCCGAGTCACCGTAGGCCACGCACTCCTGCTCGGCGAGCCCGAACTCCTCGAGCAGACCCAGGGTGATGTCGACCTTGTGCTGAAGAGTCAGCAGCAGACCTGGATCCGTGGGACCGCCGGGGACGATGGTCGAGCCGAAGGTTCGGTGAGCGCCCCAGCTCTCCAACCGACGCACGAAGAAGTGCGGCGACTGCGAGATGACCGCGACGTACTCACCTCGCTCGCCGATGTCGGCGAACACTTCGCGCACGCCGTCGATCCACGCTGACGCGGCGAACGCAGCGTCGATCTCCTCCTCGCTGACGTCGGCCCACAGTGGAAGCATCTGCTCCCAGAAGGCGAAGTCGCTGATCTCGCCGCGAACCCACGCACGTTCGATCCGGTCGGCGGCCTCGAACGTGCCGAGGTGCCGGGCCAGATCCACCGAGGCGGCGCCCCGCAGAAGCGTCCCGTCCATGTCGAAGACGTGCAGGTGAGTGTCGGCCATCGGCGTGGGCTCTCCTCTCCGGGGCGGTGCCGTCGTGGCCCGGGGGTAGGCCACGACGGCACCTCGGCGTGCGGTGCTTCGCACCGCAGAGGACCTTGGTCAGGGCCGGGCGGTAACGGCCGTCTCGTCGGACACGGTGCGCATCTGCCCGACGTGGTCGATGTAGTACGACTCGGGGACCTCGCGCTCGGCGTGGGCGATCAGCTCGGTGAAGTCCCACTTCTTGAGCAGCTTGCCGTCACGGAACACCGGCTGCAGCACGTTCTCCGACTCGGGGATCGAACCCTTCGGCACGGTGGTGTACACGCCGTTCTCGTGCTTGAGCGCGAGCCGGCCCTTCTTCGACACCTTGAACGAGGCGCCCGTCGGCGACTTGGCGATGTCGCGCCACTCGCCGTCGACGCACACCGCGGACGCCTTCTGGCCGAAGTTCATCGTGTCGCGGTTCCAGTGCTGCAGCAGGCCACCGCCCATGCCGAAGACCGCGTTGTCGGCGGCTAGGCCTCGGCGCTCGAGCTCCATGTAGACCTGCGGGAGGCTGTGGAAGTTCACGCCGTCGCCCTGCACGACCCGGATGAACGGGGGCAGGACCTTGAAGCCCTTGGAGTTGACCTCGTAGCCGAACGCGTCCATGAGCCACTCGGTGGTGTCCGCGGTGACCTGGACGATGTCGCCGGAGTCGGGGCGGATGCCGACGAGGCCGGGGAAGTTCTGGATCTGTTCCTTGAGCTCGATCCCGATGATCTTCTTGACGCAGTTCTCGTGGTCGTAGGTGTCGGTGAGCAGCAGTGCGACACCGTTGGAGGCGTACACGTCGAGCATGTTGCGCAGGGCGTCGGCTTCGTGCTCCCGGCCCCAGGCGCAGAAGCCGGCGTGCTCGGAGTTCGGGCCGGAGTTGGAGACCTTGCCGGCGTTGTAGAAGCGCTTCGCGGCGAGGATGCCCGGCACCGTGTCGGACTGGTCGAAGTTCACCAGGTGCGCGAGGCCGCCGAGCGCCGCGGACTGCTGGGAGCTGACGCCGCGGGCACCGTAGTCGTGCAGGATGTTGCGGATCAGCTGCGGGTTGTCCGAGGTCCGCGCGAGCGCCTCCTTGATCACCATCTTGGACAGCCAGCTGACCGTGCCGATGGTGCTCGGGTACCAGACCGCGCGCAGCAGCGCCGTCTCGAAGAAGCTCGTGGCCCAGAAGTACTTCGGGTCGGTGTTGATCACCTGGACGAGAACGTTCCGTGCCGGGAGCACGGTGCCCTCCGGGACCGCCTCGATCTCGACGGGCAGGTAGCCGCCGTGGTCGTTGAGGATGCCCAGCCAGTTCTCGCGGTTGAAGTGCATGCCCTGCTCGCGGACCACGAACTCGGCCTCGTCGATGTCCTCGAGCGTGATCGGGCGCATCAGGTACTCGCGCAGGAAAGCCTGAAGGCCGACGAACTGGACGATGGGCCACTCGCCACCGCGCGACTCGATGTAGCTCGAGACGTACTCGGTGCCCGGAGGGTACAGGGGGTAGTGGCAGTGCTTGTAGTTGTCGGTGTTGATGATCAGGTTGTCGAGGTAGCCCATCGGATCGTTCACCTTCCACGAGAGTGGTTTCTACCGACCTGCCGCGTTCACCGGAGCCGGCACGGGCGGGCATGGGGTGCGTGAAACCGAGGTTCTACGCGGATATGCACCCTTGCGCATCCGCCTGGCTGGCCACCAGAGGTCGGCCTTCCCAGCAACAAGATTTTAACGTTTCTACTGTGACCGTCAACTCACTTGGGCTCGGATCGTACACCGTTCGGCGCACGAGTACGCGCACTGGCCGTCTCCGTCAGGCTTGAGGCTGCCCTCCGTCGGGAGCCCTCTGTCCTGCTCAACGCCGTTGGCCGCTTCCCGTTGCCGGGGCACGCTGGAGCCTCAGGGGTGCAGCCGGGCAGACGGGTCGGGATGTCGCTTCGACTCGCCCCCACCGCTCATACCATCGTTTCTATACCGAAGTAGGGTGCGCAGGTGTGACAAGTACTTGAGGAGCGGTCAGCCGGACGTCAGGAACGCGTCGACCTCCCGCGCCGCGGGCATGCCTCCGCGGGCCCCTTCACTCCGGACGGACATCGCTGCGGCGGCGTTGGCACGACGTGCGGCCTCGGGAAGGGCTTCGCCGCGGGCGAGGCCCGCCGCAAGCACGCCGTTGAAGGTGTCGCCTGCGCCGGTGGTGTCCCGGACATTCACGTGATGGGGTAACAGGTGCTCGGTCTTCCCATCAGGGGGCGACCACGAGGACTCCGTCCCCGCCGAGTGTCACCACCACCTCCGACCCGGTCAGCTCGGCCATCGCTTTGCCGCAGCCAAGGATGGTGGCGAAGTTCGGCCGCGCGGCCCGTGGAGCCTGGTCGACCTCCCCGGCATCAGCGGCGTAATCGACGCCCGCGGCGTCGGCGAGATCCAGTAACTCGCCGGCGTTGGGTGTGATCAGGGGGCCGAGCTTGAGCGAACCGGCCAGGTCGGGAACGACCGGTGCTGGATTCAGGATGCAGCGCACGCCGGCGGTGTGAGCCGCGCCCACCGCGGCGGCGACCGCCTCAGCAGGGATCTCCGTGCTGACCAGCACGATGCCTGCCGTGGCCAACCGCTGACCGAGGGCGTCGTGCACGTGGGCCGCGGTGACCTCGTTGTTGGCCCCCGCACCGACCGCGATCTGGTTCTCGCCGGCGTCGTTGACCACGATCAGTGCCGCTCCGGTCGGAGCGTCGTCGATGATCTCGACGTGGGTGACGTCGACGTGGTCGCCCTGCAGTTCCCGTAGCGCCGCAAGGCCCAGGTCGTCGTCGCCCACCGCTCCGACGTAGTACACCCGGCCGCCGACCCGGGCGGCCGCCACAGCGGCGTTGGCGCCCTTACCGCCTCCGTGGCGGTGTACGCCTGGCCCGACCACGGTCTCGCCGGGCGCCGGAAGTCGTGGCGCAGCCACGACCAGATCGACGTTGACCGCGCCGATCACCACGACGTCGGTGCCGCTCAGGAGTCTCACGAGTCCTCCCTCGGTGGGCAGACGCTGTCGCGGATCTGCACGATGGCAGGCAGGTGGTCCGCCACGTGGCCGTCCTTGCCCTCGAGCAGGTCGAACAGCATCTTCGCTGCCCTGAAGCCCATGTCGTGTGCCGGCTGGCGGACGCTGGTGAGCCTGGGGGTCAGCAGGCTGGATATCGGTTGGTCGTCGAAGCCGACGATGCTCATGTCCTGCGGCACGCTCAGCCCGTTCGCCTTCAGGCACTCGATCGCCCCGATCGCCATGAGGTCGTTGGCGCAGATCAGGGCGGTCGGGCGCTTGTCGGCCGGCTCCGCCAGGATCCGCGCGGCCGCGGTGGCCCCGGACTCCTGTCGATAGTCGCCGGCGTAGACAGGAACCTCGTCGGGGTCGATGCCGGCCCCCGCGAACGCCTCCCGATATCCCGCGAGCCGCTGCTGGGCGGTCCACAGCGCGGGCGGACCACCGATCACCGCGAGCTTGCTGTGCCCTTGCGCGAGGACGTGGGCGGCGACCTCCCGCGCGCCCCGACGGGAGTTGCACACGACCGCGGGCAGGTCCCGGCCCGGGATCTGCTCGTCGACCAGGACCACCGGCCCGGAACGAGCGAGGTCGTAGATGGCCGCCGGCATGCTCCCGGTCCCGGACAGGTAGATCACGCCGTCGACCCGCTGGCTGCGCAGCAGCTTGGCGTAGTTCTCCTCCGGGACCTCCGTGGCGTCCGGGACGACCAGCACGACCAGGACGTCGACGGCCGAGGCCGCTCGCTGCACTCCTTCGGCCACCATGGCGAAGAACTGGTTGGTCAGGTCGGGGATCACCATGGCGACGGTCGACGCCGAACGTCGCTTGAGGCTCCTCGCCGACTCGTTGGGCGAGTAGTCGAGCAGGCGGATCGCGTCGAGCACCCGATTGCGGCGCTCGGGGGCGACCGGCCCGCTGCCGTTCAGCACATAGCTGACCGTGCTGATCGAAACGTTCGCGTGCTCGGCGACGTCCTTCATCGTCGGCCGACGGCGTGCCACCACGGCAGTGACCTCCTAGGTCCGGGCGCCAGCCGCCCAGGTCAGGATGGACGCCCACAGCTTCTGATAGTGGGACCATCCCACGAACTCGGGCGGAGCCCAGTGAGGCGCGAGGTCCGAGGTGAACGCGACGGAGCGGCCCTCGCCGGCTGAGCCCACCACCAGGAGCGGGTCATCTCCGGCTCGCGCGATCGTCGTCGCATCCGGCTTGGCGGTGACCCGGTTGTAGCCGAGCAGCGGCGGCCACTCCGCGGGGGTGCCGCCCAGGACCGGGTGGGCGGGGGCGTCGAACTCCGCCTTGACGCCCTCGGACTCCTCGACCCGGTCGTCGTGGTCGAGCATCCGCACCGGCAGCACGTCAGCCAGTGGTGTCATCCCGAACCGTGCCTTGCCGTCGATCCCGGTGAACGACATGTAGCCGCCGATCATCACCAGGCCCCCGCCTGCCCGCGTCCAGTCACGCAGCAGCGCGAGCCGGTTGGCGCTGCGCTCGGATCTCAGGAAGGTCTCGTCGGGCAGCAGGAACGAGTTCGAACCGATGTCGGAGAGCACGACCACGTCGAACTGCTGCAACTCCTGCGGCGACTTGGGGAACTTCGACGAGATCTCGTGGCCGCGGACGTAGGTGACCTCGAAGCCTTCGCGGTCGAGCGCCGAAAGGAACTCGCCGGCGCCTTCCTCGTACTCGGTGTTGTGGAACTGGTCGAAGCCCTTCATGTGGATCGTGTGCTTGATCCACGACTCGCCGGCGAACAGCACGCGCAGCGGCCCCTGCGCCTCCGCGTTCACAGGACCCGATCCCCGATGTGGGCCGGCAGCGGGTCATTGTGGCCCGAGGGCAGGTGGATGTGCTCGCCCTGCGTGGTCTCGAGGCCGATCGTGCGACCAGCCGCGTCCTCGACCATGGGGTGGATCTTCCCGGAAGGCACGTAGCGCGTCTCGTCGGGGTCCTTCTGGTCCCAGTGGTAGGGCAAGTGGTCCGGCTCACCGTAGCAGTAGCCATGCCGGAGGTACCGTGCGTCGTCTCGCTCACGGGACTGGAAGATGTCCGCGGTGATGCCGGTGTCGAACGTCAGTGGCGACATCTTGTCGATCTCGTCGGGCACGATCACCCGCGGAATTCGGCGTGCGCTGGGGGCACCGGGGTCGTACTCCGTCACGATGCCTCACCCCTTCCATGTCGAGGGCCATCGGAGAACCCGCGGGAGAGCGTGCCGCCAGCCACTCGCTGCGGACGAGTAGGTTGAGGCCCGACGGGTACTTGATTCGTTTCTATAGTAGCCCGCCCCGCAGGGGCGTGGTCAACCCTGGGACACGTGCGGAGAGGGCGCATGACGACGTCGTCGACGGGAGCGCAGCTGGTATAAACCATTCCAGTGTAGAGGTTGCTGCGACAACACGGACCGATTGCTCCCGACGGGCTCAAGATCCTCGACTTCTCCGGGGTGTGCTCGCGGAGCCGTTCGCCAGCACTGGTCCTGGCCGACCTGGGAACGACGGTGACGAAAGTCGAGCGTCCCTGGGCGCGGTGACGAGACCCGCGCCTGGGGGGCCCGCGACCGCAACCGCCCCGCACAGGCTCGGGGGCGGAGCCAACGCCTCTCGACGGTCTCGGTGATGTACCGCGGTGTTCAAGGCGTTGACCAACAGCGCGCTGTCCGACGTGGTGCGGACCGTCGGGGAGGTGCTCGAAGGGCGCGCCGCCAAGCCGGTGGGCAGCGGCGCCGAGGGTGTGGTGGCCCTGCAGGATCAGGGGAACGGATACCGGCACCATCGTGGTCCACCTGGTTAGCGCACCCATAAAGAGGACGACGCAAGGCAAGCTCCGACAGTGAGTGAGCCTGTGTTGACCTGATCACGCGCTGCCGATGACGGCTGCATCTACGTCGTGAGCCTGGCCCGCCGCACTCCTCTCGGTCGAGGCGCCTCGTAGAATCCTTTCTCGTCATGTTGACAGCACGGTGGTCGGCGAGGCAAGCCCGTGACGGAGGGTGGGCACGGAGAGACTCGACGACGTCGGCGGTCAATCCGGAGGTTGCGCAGCACACGGCTCGGGTGCCTACTGGGACGGCTCATCTCACGTGCTCATGCACCGCCCGACAGTCCCACGGGCGCCCGCTGTGCGGGGGACGCAGCACTTCGTGCTCACGGCGGCTCGACCGACAGAGTTGACCACTGGCGAGCTTGCCCGTAAAGTCGGCATGAAAGGTTTCTAGCCGGTCATACGCACACCTCCCACGCGAGGGGACAAACCGCCCATCGTGCGCCGCCTGGTCAAGCCCGGCGTTCGCCACAGGCGCCTGGTGGACCGGGCCTACTAAGGGGTTCCGATTCAGGAGGAGTTGGTCCAGCCGCCGAATGCCGCACCCGGTCGCAGAAGGGCTGGGCAAGCAGTCGCCGCGGCACGTCGGCGAGTTCGTGGAGGCACTGGCGAAGGTTGTGCGCTCTCGCTCCCGCCCATGTCGTTCAGACGGGCGGCCTCCGCCGAGCGGGCATTGCCACTGAACGCATGACTCGAGGAGGCAACCGTGCCAACCCCCAGTCCACTGATCATTGACACCGACCCCGGAGTGGACGATGCATTCGGGATCCTCCTGGCGTTGTCCAGCACCGACTGCGACGTCCGTGCCGTCACGGCCTCCTATGGCAATGTCGCCCTGGACCAGACCTTCGTCAACGCCCGTCGGATTCTCGCCCTTGCGGGGCGTACTGAAGTACCGGTGGCCGCCGGCGCAGCTCGGCCACTGGTACACGTGCAGGCTGAGGTCGCGCCGGAGTGGCACGGCGCAGATGGCCTTGGCATGCACTCGAGTGGCTTCCCGGAGCCCGGTCCTGCCGGCGCCCGTCCCGCCCTCGACCTCATGGTCAGCATCCTGAGGGAGTCATCGGTCCCGGTCACGATCGCCTGCCTGGGCCCGATGACCAACACCGCACTTCTGCTCGCTGCGCATCCCGAGCTGACCCCGCGCATCAGGCGCATCGTCGCGATGGGGGGTGCTCTCGGCATGGGCAATACCCGTGGTGCGGGCGAGTTCAACGTCTACGCGGATCCCGAGGCCGCACAGCGTGTGCTCACCCAGCCCGAGGTCCCCGTGACGCTCGTGCCGCTCGACCTCACGATGATTGCGCTGTCGACGACCAGTGGCTCGACGAGCTCAGCCAGGCCGGGCCGCGCTGCGCAGCGCTCGTCCGCACGGCGGCGCTGTACCGCGAGGCCACCCGTGAACGGTACGGACACGACGCGATCGCCCTGCACGACATGCTGGCCATGCTGGAGGCCGTTCGTCCCGGGACGCTGCGCACCACGCCCCATCGAGTCAACGTGGCGTGCACGCTCGGCCCTGGACGTGGAATGACCGTACCCGACCGCCGGCTCGACGCTTCCGGCCCGCTGGTGGACATCGCGCTCGACGGCGAGGTCAAGGTCGCGCTCGCCGACGCCCTCCGGCACCTGAGCACCCTCGGCTGACGCGGTTCACAGCCTGTGGAAGCGGGTCCGCCACACCAGAGACGACAGCACCGCCGTCGCCGCGGGTCAACCGGCGATCGACGCGAGCGTGCCGGGGCCGAGGACGGCGACAAACACGGCCACGATCACTGCGATGAGCGCCGAGGACAACCTCGTCACGGAGAGACGCTCTGGTGGGGTTCGGTGCTCTCAAGACCATGTGAGCGCTGCAGCTACTCCGAGGCGAGTTGCGGTCGCGACGCCGATCGAGCTCCCGTCTGCCGTAGGTCGCGTTCCGGACGGCGTCCTCGCTCTCGAGGCTGGAGCCGAGCGCCCCAGCCACGATGCCGACGGAGCTGGCCAGCCACACCAGTTTGAGGTGAGCGTCGAACGAGGTGGGCCGGCGTCTGGGGACTCAAGCCCTCCCAGGGGGCGATCAACCGCGGGGAGCGCCAGACCGCGAGCATGCCACCAACGGCGTGCACGCCGGTTCGGCGGAGGACATGCGGCCGGTCGCCATCGCGATCGCCTCGCGTGCCGGGGGTGCCCCGGGCAGGCCCGCCCTGCACGGCCCGGCCATGCCGCCACCCGCCCGCGTCCCGAGCACGGTCGCGGTGGTCGAGACCGAGGCCTGGGAGCGACCCGACGCGGTGAGCCGGAGCGCGTTCGAGCGGGTCGTCGCCCAGCTCGAGGCCGCAGGAGTGACGATCCTGCGCCGCAGCGACGACGCCGTCGTCGCGCGGTTCGAGCAGGCCCTCGTCGGCGTGACCGATCTCGGCAGCGAGATCCTCGCGTGGGAGCACTCGTGGGCCTTCCGAGACCTCGCCACAGATCGTCCCGACGACTTCACCGCCCGGGTCGAGTTCTTCGGCACCACCGACCGACTCGGCGCCGCGAGGCTACGAGGAGGCCCTTCGCACCGGCGCGGCGGTGGCGGCCGCCTACGCATCCTCGAACCCCGTGTCGATGCAGTCCTGCTCCCGACCTCGAGCGGTCCGGCACCGGTCCGGCCCGGGGACGTGCCGGGAAGGCCGCCGGTTCGCGGGCCCACCGGCGATCCGGGGTTCAACTTCGCCAACCGTCGCGATCGCACGCTGGATGGGGGAGGACCACGACCCGGTCAGCGTCTGACGACGCAACCGCTCGAGCGCACGGCGACCACGCCGTCGTCGGGGTCGACCCACGTTGGTGTGGATCGAGCTCACCGGCGGCCCCCGGGCCCCTTCACCCTGGGATGAGTCCCACCGCCGCCTCGACGTCCACGGTCGGCGCGAGGCGACCGGCCTCAGCAGCGCGACGTGCCCCTCGAGGCCCTCGCACGCCGCGGGCGCGGTACCGGGCCAGCACGAGGGGATCGTGACCCAGGACGATGTCGGCCGGTTCGTCGACGAGCCCGGGGAGGCGCCGGTCGTACACCTCGAGGAGGTGGTCGGGATCGTGCGTGACTGCGAAGACGTGCCGCGCTTCCAGGTTGGCGTAGAAGTGCACGGCGTCGGAGGCGAGCACGAGCGGACCGCGGGCCGTGGCCACCCGCACCACTTGGGTGCCTCCGGTGTGGCCGCCGACGTGGTGCACGCTGAGGCCCGGGGAAGAGCTCCTCGTCCTCGGCGGAGAAGCGCACCCGCCCGACGTGCACCAGGCGGACCGCGTCCACGATCTCCTCGACAGCGTAGGCGCTCACGGTTGTCGGGTCGGCCATGTGCTGCCCGACGACGAACTGCAGCTCGCGCTCGTGCACGTGGAACCGGGCCCTCGGGAAGAGCCCGAGATTGCCGGCGTGGTCGTAGTGCAGGTGGCTCAGGATGACGTCGTCGACGTGTGCGGGATCGACGCCCACCGCGGCCAGGCCGGCTCCGACCGAGTTCAGGAGGCTCCGCCCGCGGCGGACGCCCTCCGCCGGGCCGAACCCCGTGTCGATGACGACGGTGCGCTCGGCCGACCGGACGACCCAGACGTAGTAGTCGATCGGCATCGGGCCGTCACAGGCGCACCCGCCGAGGAGTTCTCCGACGTCGGCGGTCCATGTGGAGGTATCGGAGCGCGAAGACCTCGTAGGTCTCGCCGTTCACGGCTCGTCCGGGCCGCCGGCGCGCACCTCGACCCCCGCCCACCCCTCCGCGAGCCGGGCGATGCTGGTGAAGTCGGAGTCCGCGCCGAGCTGGTCCCGGGTCTGACGCCACATCTGGTGCACCACCGAACCGACCCAGGTCGGGACTTGGAGGTTCGCGGCCTCCTCGGCGAACAGCCCGAGGTCCTTCTCCATCAGGCCGGTGGCGAAGCCGAAGTCGGAGGTCCCGGGCAGGACCGACCGCGGGAACTTGTCCTGGGTCGCGCTGTTGCGTCCCGATCCGGCGTTGAGGACGTCGAGCATCATCCGTGGGTCCAGACCGGCCTTGGCGCAGACCACCATCGCCTCCGAGGTGGTCGCCAGGGCGGCCGCGGACAGGTAGTTGTTCACCAGCTTCATCGCCTGCCCGAGGCCCGGCTCCGTGCCGACGTGGAAGACCTTCCCGAGGGCGGAGAGCACCGGCTGCAGCGTGGCGAAGTCCGCGGCCGGGGCGGACACCATCACGGCGAGCGTGCCCTTCTCCGCTCCGCTCGTGCCTCCGCTCGCCGGGGCGTCGACGGCGGTCACTCCCCGGGAGCGGAGCTCCTCGGCGATCCGGCGAGCCGTGCGGGTGCCGGTGGTGGACAGCTCGACCACCCGCCGGACCGCGCTTCCCCGCGCAAGGCCGTCCGGCCCGAGCACGACGTCGAGCACGATCGCGGGGGTCGGGAGGCTGGTGAGCACCACCTCGGAACGGTCCGCGACCTCCTTGGCCGACGACGCCGCCTTATGCGTTGGCTTGTCGATGGTCACCTACATGGCAGCGGTGAGCTGTGGGATCGACTGGCCCGCGCCGGCCGGGCGTTCGCCATCAACCCGCTCGCCGTGTCGCGTTATCGAGTCAGCTCCCCGACCTCCGCCCCCGTTCTTGGCGATGCCGGTTCGGGGACGAGCGGCGTAGCGCCTCGCGGCGCTCCCGCTCACGTCGGCTGTAGGCGGCCTCGCGTACCGACTCCTCGCTCTCGAACCCCGACCCGATGGCGCCCGCGACCGTCGCGGCCGAGGTCACCAACAGGACGACCAGTGCGTAGTCGGGCAGGGAGGGCGTCGGCCCGACATACTGCCCCAGTACCTCCGGTGTGTAGACGACGACCGCGGCGACCAGGTTGAGTGCGTAGAGGGCTGCGTATCCGCAACTCAAGCCCAGCGCGAGGGTCAGCACGGTGGAGGCGTTGAACAGCATTGCCTCCTCGCGTTCCGGGGCCGGTCGGCCCCGCGTACGCATCCATAGCTGGTGGTACACGATGAGCCACGTGACCAGCACGGCGAGTGATCCGAGAGCCGCGGCCAGCCGCTGTACCGGCGTCATGGTGGTGGCGAGCTGCCACAGGGTGGGGTTGATCAGGTAGAACGCGCTGAAGGCGAATGCACCGACGAGCGCGCCCCGTAGCCCGGCGACCAGTCGCCAGGGACGGTTGTCCCGGACCATACCGAGGAGCAGGCGAAGCCGGCCCCGGGAGGCGACGACGCGGACGTCCACCTCCTCCTGGTCCGGTGCCAGGCGGCGGAACGTCTGTCCCAGGGCGGCTCGCCCGTGACCGGCCGCCGTGTCCGCGGTGCTGTCGCGCAGGACCGCGACAAGCCACACCACTACCTCCTGAACCCGGCGGCGCAGGGCCATCGCACCGAATGCGGGCAGCGAGACGACCGCGACTTCGCGGGCTTTGCTGGCGTCGGCGACGACGGGCCGGCCAGCACTCCTCATCGGGAGGTCGGTGATGCAGACGGCGAGATCCCATCCGTGCTGCCGCAACCGCTCGGTCGCGAAGTCCATCATCTGGAATTCATGGACGTCGGTGGGCGGTAGTTGCTCCAGCCTCACGTCGATCCTCCAGTCGGGCTCCCCGAGCTGGGCGGCCAGCAGGTGCGGAAGGTCCCGCTCGAGCTGCCGAGCCACGGAGGCGGGCGCGGCGACCGGATCGGCCAGGATGCCGATCACGACGGGGGTCGACGACGAGGTGCCACCTGGGGTCGTCATGGGTGATCCTCTCGTCGGGCGGCGGTCACCGAGGTCGGCCAGGACCAGCCCTGGTGTCGCAGCACGGCCCAAAGCAGACGGCGTGTCCCCCCCGCACGGTCGACCGCAACCGCGATGTCGTCTTCCGGCCGCAGCGGTACTCCCCGCTCGCGCAGGGTCGCCACATCCGGTGGCGGCGGGGCGTCGACCTCCGGGAGGCGGTGCGGTCCCGGCAACATGCTGAGGTAGCTCTCGATCGCCTCACGCGGTGGCCCGAGCACGAGCGGCGGCAGCCGGACCTGCTCGTCCACGAGTTCGTCGAGCACCAGCAGGGCTTCACTGAGCACCGCTACTGCCGGCCAGTGCGCGGCCCTCGGGTCCTCGGACCGGAAGTAGTACAGCACCGGGTAGGCCAGGTGCTGCTCCGCCAGCCCGTGGAGCTCCGAGGTCAGGGCGACCAGGTGCTGGTCGATGCCGGTGAACGCGGCGCCGTCCCAGCTCCGTAGCACGATCCGCTCCGGCGTGTCGCCCAGCGACAGGATGAGGCGTCCGAGCCGGCGCTTGCCCATCACAGCGGCGGTCAGCGACATGACATAGGTGATGACGAGGGTGACGATCGCGAAGCCGGCCGTGGCGGCCACCCCGGTCAGCACCTGCCAGAGCGCCCCGTTCGGCACGTAGTCGCCGACCCCGAGGGTCGAGAGTGTGAACGCGGCGTAGTACAGCGTGTCCCACGCCCCGGCGGGCCTGCCGGTGCCGCTGTCGATCACCGCTCCCCGCTCGGCGGAGAAGATCAGGAACCAGGCAAGGAGGGTCAGGCCGAGCCACAGGACCACAATGACCGATGTGATCACGAACCCGGTGGCGGCCGGCGGGCCTGGACGCCTGCCCTTTCGCCCACGCGGGGCGAAGGTGCGCCACACGGCGCGCGCCACAAGCCGGGTGACCGGGCCCGAGGGGCGGTCCAGACGCACGGTGGTCCGCGCCATGTCGGCCATCGTCAGGAGCAGCACTGTCACGCCGACGGTCGCAAGAAGGACGTTCATCCGACTCCTTCGGTCGACGATTGTTTGTGGAGCGACCACCCCGGTTGCGCCGGGCCGGCTCAGGTCGCTTGCGCCACCGCTGGCGGGATGCGTGCCCCGCCGCGCAGGGCGCGCACTGTCGCCGCCGTGAGATTGCTGGTCCGCAGGGCGACCAGGATTCGTCCCAGGGAGTCGCCACCGCCTCCGCGGCCACGTGGAGTGACTGCGCGAGGGTCGGGATGTCGGTGATGCCCTCGACCAGGAGGCCCAGGACCTGGAGGTCCAGAGCGGTGAGGCCGTGCAGGTCGCCCGGTGGGCACAGGAGCACCGCGGCGCAGAGGTGGTCGAGGTCAGGGCGGGCGAAGTCGAGCGCGACGACCCGGATCAGCTGTTCGCCGCCGGTGCCGGGCGTAGGGGCGAGGAACGAGATGTACGCCCCGCTGTCGGCCAACTCGTCCACGGCGACCGTAAGGATCGGCGAGCCCGGCGCCAGCAGGCGGTCGTCGGAGAGACCCGGCAGCGGCAGGACGCGGCCTGCGCAGGTGAGAACGACGCCGGCGCTGGCACTCTGGGCGATGCGGGCGGTCTCGGCGATGTCCCGGGTGCGGTCCAGGTGGTCGGCGATCGCCGTGGTGACGGCCGCGACGACCCTCTGGTCAGCCTGGTTCAACCGCGACCGATCGGCGGAGAGCAGGCTGAGGAAGCCGACGTGCCGCCCCTCCGCCGTGAACAGCCCGGCTGGGAGGCCCTGGCGGAAACCCGCCGGGAGCAGGTGGTCGGCCCACGCGCGGACCTCGGACAGGGAGCTCGAGATCTCGCTGGCGAGCATCGGCGGCCGAGGCCGGTTGAGGCCCAGCATCTCCACCTCCTCGTCGGCCTCCGGACGGCCGAAGTAGTCACGGAGAGGCTCGGCCGCGCCTGTGGTGGCCAGCGGGACGTGACGGTGCTGCTCGGGGTCGCGCACCGCGAGCCAGCCGGCGTCGAACGCCAGAATCCGCCCGAGTCGCGGCAGGATCGCTGCAGCCCGTTCTTGCAGGGTCGCAGACGAGGCGGCGATCCGCCCGAGCTCCAGCCGCAGGTCAGGGGCCTCCGGTTCGCTTCCGCTCATCGTCCCTCTTCGTCGGGGGCCGGTAGAGAATGTGCGGGTCGACCCCGCCAAGGTCTTCTCAGAGCGTCCCCGTGGAGATCACCGTCTCGGCCAGCTCTCGTACCTTCACGTTGCGGTGCTGGCTCTGGGCCTTCAGGGTCGCGATGGCCTGGTCGTCCGTGAGCCGGTGCAGGCACATCAAGATACCGATCGCGATGCCGATCCGCCGGTTGGTGGCCAGCGCGCGCTCCAAGTCGGCCGCTCGTTCCTCCGCCGAGCGGGCCCGCGCCTGCAGCTGGTCGAGCTCGGCGCAGACGACGAAGCGCTGCGCTGGTGCGGACGGTGCCTCCACTGACAAGCTGACGGTCATCGTGTCCTGGTCCTCCTCGGGCGCCACGGGTGTGAATCGGCTGGTGCGCCGTCGTCGCCGGTCTGCCGTGAACGATTGGGCCTCGGACGTCAAGAATGCCGACGCGTTCCGGCATCCGACATCGGCAGAGCGACCGATCCGCGCCACCGCGATCCGGAATGGGCATGTCTGCCGATACCGCCGCGTCTGCGCCCGGGGTCGGATGGAGCAGCGCCCGGCGTCGCCAGGGCGCGGACGCTCAGGGCTGCCCCGAGGGCCGACCGCAACGAGGAGGCACCGTGAAGGTGATGGTCGTCGACCGCCATCCCGACCGGCCGCGACTGACGAGGGCTGGACCAAGGTCGTCCCCGAGCCGGCGACGGCGGGAGCGTGACATGGCAGGCGAACCGAACGGACGGCCGT
>NZ_JBJZON010000047.1:0-20969 GCF_047200735.1 Pseudonocardia oceanicola | reverse complement strand
CGGCGGTCGGGGCCCTCTGCTCGTGCGCCTGGGTGTCAGGCCATCGTGCCGGTGAAGAACACGGGCTCGTTGAAGTCGGCCGTGACCGCGATCTGCAACGGCCCGGTCGTGCCCTTCTTCGTCTTGAACCGGAACGGCACAGCGAGCGACTGGCCCGGGGCGATGTCCTGCGTGGCGAGGTCGACGCCCTCGAACACGCGCTCGGCCGGCGCGTTGTTCACGGTGGCGTTCATCGTGACCAGCGTGGCGCCGACCGGGTTATCGCTGCCGTTGGTGATCGTGACCGTCGACTCCCAGCCCTGCTCGCCGCTGCCGACGATGTACGGGTTGTCCGAGCTGTAGGGCTCCGGCGTGCTCGCCGACACCGCGACCCCGGATGCGTAGGTGTAGGTGTCGTTCAGGCCAACCGCCCCGCCCTCACGGGCGCTGTCGACCGCGCTGATCGCACCGCCGACGAGCGCGGTGCAGCCGGCGAAGGCGAGGATCGGGACCAGGACGAGCGCCCCGACGATCCACGGCCACTTCTTCCGCTTCTTCGGCGCCTGCTGCCGCGGCATCGGGGGCAGCGGCCGGTCGCCGGAGAACCCGAACTGCTGGCCGTCCTGGGCCGGCGGCGGGGGCGCCCACTGCTGGCCGTACTGCTGGGGCTGCGGCTGGGGGCGGTAGGGGCCCGGCTGGCCGCCGTACGGGTTGTGCTGGCCGTGCGGCGGGTAGGGCTGCTGGGGCATGGGGGAGCGACTCCTGTTCGTGTACTTCGTCCCCCGACGTCACACGGCCTGTCGCCGCGCGAGCTCGGGGCGTTACGGATCCTTCGGGACACCAGCCCCTCGGCTGGCGCGTTCGTCAGGCCTGGCGTCGTGTCCCCGCCGGCCGTCGCGCCAGCCGGCGGGGACGTCGACGCCGGTTCGGCGGCCGCCGCGGCGCCGGGGCCCGCGGCGGCGCGGCCGGGTCGGCCCGCCGGGAGCGGCGGGTCTCGATGGCCACGACGTCGACCAGGTCCTCGAACAGCGCGGCCTGCGCGGCGTGGAACTCGCAGGCGAGCTGCAGCACGCACTCGCCGCGCTCGAGGAGGTAGCTCGCCGTCTCGGTGCAGCGCCGCGCCGCGCACCTCATCGGGGCTCCATGGCGTCGGCCATCTCGTCGAGGTCTACGCCGAGGTGCTCGGCGTGCTGCCCGACGAGCCGGGCGGCCGTCCCGACGGTGATCGGCGGCGGCCCACCGGTCGCCGCGCAGGGCGGGCACAGCGTCAGGCACAGCACCCCGAGCGGTGTGGTGGCGGTGCGGACCGCGAGCGGCCCGTCAGCGGTTCCACAGGACTCGCAGCGGTGCCCGAGCGGGCATCGCGCTGCGCTGTCGAGGTTGAGCTCCTCGTATCGTGCTCGCACGGTCCATCGCCTCCTGGATAGGTGGTGGTCCTCAGGCCCGTGGCTGGTGCTCCCACACCGGCCACGGGCCGCTCTTTCATGGTTGATGCCAGCGCTTCCGAATCGGTTGCGGCAGCGCCGAGACGACAGTCGACCGACCGCACGCTTCCCCACGCGCGCCAGCCACCATCGCTGACCTTGTCACCCCGGCTTATTAGGTCCGGAGCAGCAACTCGAGCGGCGGCCTGGGTAGAGCCTCAACGGCCTCAGCGATCCTGCGGTTCTGCACCCGGGTGTAGACGTGCAGGGACGACAGATCCGAGTGACCAAGGAGGTCCTGCACCAGGCGTAGATCGCGGGTGTCCTCGGCGACGAGTGTCGCCACTCGATGCCGGAGAGAGTGGAGCGTGTCTGGAATACCTTCGCCGTGGAGGTACTCATTGCAGTACTGGCTGACGTGCTGAGCGGTGACCGGGCCGGTTCCACGTTGTCGCCGCCAGCAGAGACCGGAGGGCGCCATGAGCGGGTCGATGATCTCCCACACCCAGCCGGGGACCGGGATGTCCCGCTCGTGCTCCCCCTTCCCCACGATGCGGATCCAGTAAGTGCCACGGGCATCGAGGACGATGTTGCGCCGGTGCATCCCCGCGACCTCACCGGCACGCATTCCGCACCAGCCGGCCAGCAGAAGCCAGGGAAGGATGCGCCGTGGCGCGGCCGCGATTGCCGCCATGAGCCGGTCGTCGGGGATCGGCCGGGGCAGCTTCCTTCGCGGACGGGGAATCGCGAGCAACGCTGCGGGATCGTCCCGGCGCAGGCCCCGCTGGTGCAGGTAGCGGTAGTAGGGACGAATCATTGCCGTGCACCAGCGCAGCTTGTCCCGGCTGCGCATCGCGTTCTGCCACATCTCGAGCTCCTCGATCGTCGCGGTCGAGGGGTCGTGTCCGAGGAACTCGGCGAGCCAGGTCAGCACCTGGGCACGCGCTTTGATGGTGCGGTCAGCACGGCCGCACCGGCGCATCCAGTTCAAGTGCTCGACCAGATACCCGACGTGCTCCGTGCGGTACGACCCCTGAGGTGGGTCGGTCATCGCCTCGTCATTCGCGGTGCTATCCAGTCCCCCGACTAGGCGGACGACGTTGCCACCAGTAGTCAAGCGGACACACCGCGAAACGGGCGATACGGACGTCACAGTAACAGCTTGGTTGCAGGCTGTAATACTTGCAGCGTCCATCAGGCTGCAAGCGGATGAACGACAGGCGCAGTCGGACGAACACGCCTACTGCACCAACTCGATCTCGATGACGCTCGAGCCGGCCGAGTAGCGGCCCCGCAACGCGAGAAGGCCCCGCACCGCGGCGGTGCGGGGCCTTCTCGCGTCGATCGGGCGGGGCCGCGGGTCGAACGGGCGGGGCCGCGGGTCGAACGGGGCCGCGGGTCGAACGGGGCCGCGGGTCAGGGCAGGGTGGTGACCAGGTCGCCGATCTGCACCCGCGGGCCGGTGTAGAAGGGGATCTCCTCGCGGACGTGGCGACGTGCCTCGGTGCCGCGCAGATGGCGCATGAGGTCGACGATCCGGTACAGCTCGTCGGCCTCGAAGGCCAGGATCCACTCGTAGTCGCCCAGGGCGAAGGCGGGCACCGTGTTGGCCCGCACGTCCGGGTAGTCCCGGGCTTCCCTGCCGTGGTCGGCGAGCATCGTCCGGCGCTCGTCGTCGGGCAGGAGGTACCACTCGTAGCTGCGGACGAACGGGTACACGCAGACGTACTTCTTCGGGTCCTCGCCCGCGAGGAAGGCCGGGATGTGGCTCTTGTTGAACTCCGCCGGGCGGTGCAGCGCCGTCTGGCTCCACACCGGCACCGACGCGCGCCCGAGCGCGGTCTCGCGGCGGAGGTCGGCGTAGGCCGCCTGCAGCGCCTCGACGTTCTCCGCGTGCCACCAGATCATGTAGTCGGCGTCGGCCCGCAGGCCCGCCAGGTCGTAGACCCCGCGCACCACGACGCCCTTGCCCTCGAGGGCCTCCACGAACTCGGCGGCCTGGGTGGCCGCGCCGGAGCGCTCGTCGCCCAGCTTCCCGGGTTCCACCCGGAAGACCGACCACATGGTGTAGCGGATCGTCGCGTTCAGCTCGGCGTAGTCGAGGCGGGCCATGCGTCCATGGTGCCACGCGGCTCGCGGCGGGGATCTGCGGTCCCCACCGCTGCCGCCAGGCGTTCCGCGGCGGCGCGGGCGGTCCCGACGCAGGCCGGCACGCCGACCCCGTGCAGCGCGGCGCCGGCGACCTCCAGCCCCGGGATCTCCGCCACCGCGGCCTCCAGCGCGGCCACCCGGTCCAGGTGGCCGGGTGCGTACTGCGGCAGCCCGCCGCCCCAGCGCTGGACGTGCACCGCGACCGGGTCGGCGGTGATCCCCTGCAGCGTCGCGAGGTCCGCGCGGGCCCGCGCGACCAGCTCCGCGTCGTCGACCTGCAGGGTCGCGGCCTCGCCGAAGCGACCGAGCGAGACCCGGAGCCGGACGAGACCGTCGGGCGAGACGTGCGCCCACTTGGCCGACGAGTGCGTGGCGGCCTTGATCGCCAGCGGCTCGTCCGCCGCGACCAGCACCCCGGACGTCTCGGGCCCGACGATCCCGCGGAAGGCGAGGGCGACCACGACCGACGACGCGAGCTCGATCCCCGCGACCGCGGTCGCCGCGGCCGGGACGGGCCCCGCGAGGAGCTTCCGCACCGCCGGGGCCGGGACGGCGAGGACGACCGCGTCGACGTCGAGGGCCTCGGGCGCGGTCGTCGGACCGAGCACGAGCCGCCAGCCGCGCTTCCGGGCCTCCAGCTCCCGCACCGTGCTGCCCAGCCGCAGCTCGGCGCCGGACGCGGCGCGCAGGGCGTCGAGCAGCAGGCCGTAGCCCCCGCGGACGGCGCCGAACACGGGCCCGCCCGCCTGACCGGCCACACGGGGCCCGCCGGACTCCCGGTCCGGAGCGGGCACGGGCGGGGCGGCGCGGGTCGCGGCCTCGGTGAGCGACGCGGCGCCGGCGTCGAGGGCGGCGGCGAGGGCGGGCACGGTGGCGCGCAGGCCGAGCGCGTCCACCCGGCCGGCGTAGACGCCGCCGAGCAGCGGGTCGGTCAGCCGGGCCGGGACCTCGGGGCCGAACCGCTCGCGCAGCAGGACCCCCAGCGCCGCATCCTGGCCGGCTTCCCACCCCAGCGGTTTCTCCGGCTCCGCGGCCGCGGCCGCGAGCCCGGCCTCGGACAGCACGCCGGCGAGCCGGGCCCCGGCCGTCGGGACGCCCATGAGGGTGCCGCCCGGCATGCCGACCGTGCGGCCGCCCGCGCGGATGGTCGGCCGCGCACCCGTGGGGTGCACGACCTCGTCCGCGAGACCGAGCTCGGCCAGCAGGGCGGGGACCTCGGGGCGGCGGGCGAGGAAGGCCTCCGCGCCGACGTCGAACGGGCGCCCGGCGAGGTCGACGGTCCGCAGCACGCCGCCGATCCGGCCCGACCGCTCGACCACCACGATCCGGGCCGCCGGCCCGAGCAGGGTCCGCAGCCGGTGGGCCGCGGCCAGTCCCGAGATCCCGCCCCCGACGACGGCGACCGATGGAGGGGCCGTGGGGGCCACTACAGCGAGTGCACCAGCTCGACGGTGCGGGTGATCATGTCGGGGTCGGTGCCCGGCAGCACCCCGTGCCCCAGGTTGAACACGTGCCCGGGCGCGCGGGCACCCTCGGCGGCGATCCGCCGGACCTCGTCGGCGACGGAGGCGAAGTCCGCGAACAGCACCGCGGGATCGAGATTGCCCTGCACCGGGACCCGGCCGCCGGCCCGACGGGCCGCGACGTCGAGCGGGGTGCGCCAGTCGACGCCGATGACGTCCGCACCGGCCTCGGTCATCGCGCCCAGCAGCTCGGCGGTGCCGACGCCGAAGTGGAAGCGCGGGATGCCGGCCCCCGCGACCCGGGCGAGCACGGCGGCCGAGTGCGGCAGCACGAAGCGCCGGTAGTCCCGCTCGGAGAGCGCGCCCGCCCAGGAGTCGAACAGCTGGACGGCGTCGACCCCCGCGGCGATCTGCGCCTCCAGGAACGTGGCCGTGATCTCGGCGAGGTGCGCCATCAGCGCGTGCCACACGTCCGGGGCGGACCGCATCAGCGCCTTGGTCCGCTCGTGGTTGCGGCTGGGCCCGCCCTCCACCAGGTACGAGGCCAGGGTGAAGGGGGCGCCCGCGAAGCCGATCAGGGGCGTCTCCCCCAGCTCGCGCAGCAGCAGCGCCACCGCGTCCGTGACCGGCTCGACCTGGCCCGTGTGCAGCGTGGGCAGGGCGGCCACGTCGGCCGCGGTGCGTACCGGCGAGGCGACGACGGGCCCGGTGCCGGGCACGATGTCGACCCCGATCCCGGCGGCGTACAGCGGGACGACGATGTCGGAGAACAGGATCGCCGCGTCGACCCCGTGCCGGCGGATCGGCTGCATCGTGATCTCGCAGGTGAGGTCCGGGGTCAGGCAGGCCTGCACCATCCCGGTGTCCGCACGCAGGGCCCGGTACTCCGGCAGCGAGCGACCGGCCTGGCGCATGAACCACACCGGAAGGCGCTCGGGGCGCTCGCCGCGCGCCGCAGCGAGGAAGGCGGACCCGGGCAGCGACCTCCGGCTCGGCACGGTGGTGAGGGCGTTCATCACACCTCATCGTCCCACGTGGGCCGGGAGCGACGCAGATCGACCCGATCGGAGCGCGGCGCGCCTGTTTCCGCCGGTCCCGCCGCCGACCTACAGTCCCGCCCCGTGCCCGATCCCGCCGCCCCACCACCGCTGTTCCGCCGCGCGGTCGAGTCCCTCGCGGCCGTCCGGCCCCGACCCGAGCTGGTGGTCCGGCCGCTCGAGGCACCGCCGCGGCTCGCCCCGTACAGCTGGGCGACGAGCGTCGAGGCCGACATCGTGCACCGCGGGGACGGCACGGACGACCTGGACGAACCCGATACGTCCGGACGGCTGATCCTGCTGCACGACCCGGCCGGACAGGAGGCCTGGGAGGGGCAGTTCCGGTTCGTCTGTTTCGTCCAGGCGCGGCTCGAGCGCGAGCAGCTGGGCGACGAGATGCTCCCGGTCGTCGCGTGGTCCTGGCTCTCCGAGGCGCTCACCGACCTCGGCGGCCGGCACACCGCGCTCGGTGGGACCGTGACCCAGACCTCCTCGGTGCGCTTCGGCGACATCGCCGGCCCCAAGCGGGACGACGACGTGGAGCTGCGCGCCTCCTGGACGCCACTGGAACCGGAGGGGGACCTTGCGGCACACGGGGAGGCGTTCTGCACACTGGTGGCCACCGCTGCGGGACTTCCGCCGGTGGGAGTTCGGACACTCGCGCGGCGAAGTGTGTGATTCGGGAGCGAACGTGCTGGTCACGGACCGGGTACGGAGCGTTGATCACCCGACTGGGCGCATCACCGCCGACAACGCTGTAACTTTCACCCGGAGAAGTTCGATCGGATACACGACGTTAGACCGCTTGGGGGGCTACAGTTCCTCCACGACACCTCCTCGGGCGGTCGGGCGCAACTCTCCGTCCCACCGGGGTCCCGGTGTTGGTCGGGGGGCAACGACCGACTCCAGGGAGGTAGTGACGTGGCCGTAGTAGGCCAGGGCACACCCTTGCGCGGCACCCCGGGTGCCGTGCTCCAGCCCGCGATGGTTCCCCATCCGCGGGAAGAGCAGTTCACCGTGCTGGTGGTCGACGACCACCCGCTGCTGCGGGAGGCCATCGCGGCCCGGCTGCGGTCCATGGGCGCCGGCACGGTGCACGAGGCGGCCTCGGTCGCCGAGGCACGTGCGCGGGCGCAGGCCAACGGGCCGTGCGACCTCGCGATCCTCGACCTCGGCCTGCCGGACGGCAGCGGCCTCGACCTCGTCACCGAGCTGCGCCAGCTCGGGTGGAACCGGCTGGTCGTGCTGGCCTCCTCGGACGATCCGTACGCCGTCCGCTCGGCCTTCCAGGCCGGGGCGCAGGCGTACCTGCTCAAGTCCGCCTCACCCGCCGTCGTCACCGACGGGGTCAAGCGGGTGCTCGACGGCGGGGTCTACGCCGACCCGACCGTCGCGCCCCTGCTGGCGACGGGCACCCGCGTGCCGGGGACCGACAACACCCCGCGGGAGCTGTCGGCCCGTGAGGTCGAGGTGCTCCAGCTCGTGGCGGACGGTCAGTCGAACAAGGAGATCGGCGAGGCGCTGAGCCTGTCCGCGCTGACCGTGAAGAGCCACCTCTCGCGGATCGGGCGCAAGCTCGGCACCGGTGACCGCGCGCAGATGGTCGCGCTCGCCATGAGAGCCGGGGTCATCCGCTGACAGGAGATGATGCTCGCGGAGTCGACCGTTGACTCTGCACGGCTCGGGGGGCGGGCCGGCGCCGCGTGATGCGGCGGCCGGCCCCTCAGCCGTGCCTGCGGAGGCGGAGCGTGCGAAGCCGACCGTCGACGGGGGCACCTCGGGCGACGCAGAGGGGGAAGCCCCCACGCCGCTGCTGCGGCCGGTCGACGGGCTCCCCGAGGTCGTGCGGGACGCGGCCGCGCTCGCCGACACCACGGCGGCGCTGGCGGCCGGGACCGGACCGATCGCCGTCGACGCCGAGCGCGCCTCCGGATTCCGGTACTCCCAGCGCGCCTACCTGGTGCAGCTGCGCCGGGCCGGGTCCGGTACCGCGCTCGTCGACCCCATCCCTCTCGGGGGCGACCTGACCGGGCTGGCGCCGGCCCTCGACGGCCCCGAGTGGGTGCTCCACGCGGCCTCGCAGGACCTGCCCTGCCTCGCCGAGGCGGGACTGCGCCCGGCCCGCCTGTTCGACACCGAGCTGGCCGGCCGGCTGGCCGGCCTGCCCCGCGTCGGCCTCGGCCCGCTCACCGAGCGGATGCTCGGGCTGAGTCTGGAGAAGGGCCACGGCGCGGCGGACTGGTCCCGCCGCCCGCTGCCCGAGGACTGGCTCGTCTACGCCGCGCTCGACGTCGAGGTGCTCGTCGAGCTGCGGGACGCCCTGGCCGCGCTGCTGCAGGAGCAGGGCAAGCTCGGGTGGGCGCTCGAGGAGTTCGAGGCGGTCCGCACGGCCGGGCCGCCGCCCCCGCGCGCCGATCCGTGGCGACGCACGTCGGGGATCCACAAGGTGCGCAAGCCGCGGGCGCTCGCCGCCGTCCGGGCGCTGTGGGAGGCCCGGGACCGGCTGGCCGCCGAGCGGGACGTCGCGCCCGGCCGGGTACTGCCGGACTCGGCGATCGTGGAGGCGGCCGTCGCCTCCCCCACCAGCCCCAAGGCGCTCTCGCAGCTGCCGGTCTTCCGCGGGCGGGCGCAGCGCCGGCTCGAGTCGTACTGGTTCGAGGCGCTCCGGTCGGCGCAGACCCTGCCCGACTCCGAGCTCCCCCGGTCCGCCGCGGCCGCCGACGGGCCGCCGCCGGTGTCCCGCTGGTCCGATCGCGACCCCGCCGCCGCGGCCCGGCTCTCCGCCGCCCGCACCGGCCTCGCCGAGCTGTCCGAGAGCTGGTCGGTGCCGGTCGAGAACCTGCTGCAGCCGGACCTGCTGCGCCGGCTGTGCTGGTCCCCGCCGTCGGACGGGGACGTCCCGCTCTTCCTCGAGCGGGGCGGCGCGCGGACCTGGCAGATCGCGCTGACCGCCCCGGTGCTCGAGAAGGCCCTCTCCCCGCGGACGCAGCCGTAGGTCCCTGCGCGCCGGCGCCCGGCGGCATCCGGAGCGGGGTCGTCCGCCCCTGATCTCCGGCCTCACCCGGACTCACACTCGACGCGGGACGAGCGGGAGGTGTGTCCGATGATCGCGCTGATCGCGTTCGCGACCCGGCACGGGTCCACCGAGGGGGTGGCCGACCGGCTCGGCCGCGGGCTCCGTTCGAGCGGCATCGCCGCCGAGGTGCGCCCGGTCGCGGAGCTCACGGACCTCGCCGGCTACGACGCGGTGGTCCTCGGCAGCGCCGTCCACAACGGGAGATGGCTCCCGGAGGCCCGTGAGTTCGCCCTGCGCAACGCCGCGACGCTGCGCGAACGGCCGACATGGCTCTTCAGCGTCGGCACGCTGGGCGATCAGGAGAGCATGATCGCGCCGGCGGTCGCGCGCGCGCTCCGTGCCCTGCGCACGGAGACCCCCGAGGTCACCGCGCTGCGGAGCGCGATCCACCCCCGCGAGCACCGGAACTTCGCGGGGGCGATCGCCCGGGGGGACTGGTCCCGCGCCGGCGACGTCTTCCTCCGCGTCCTGGGCGGACACCACGGCGATCACCGCAACTGGCCGGCGATCGACGCCTGGGCCGCGGACATCGCCGCCCGGCTCACCACCGCGTCGACCGGGCCGGGCTGAGCGAGGGGCCGGGCCGAGCGAGGGGCCGGGCGGGCCGGAGGCGGGCCCGGTCCCTACGGCCCCACCCGCTCGCCGCGCCTGACTGCGCGGACCGTGCGGCGGACCGTCGTGACGCCCTTGCGCACCTTCCGCAGTCCGTCGACCTGGGTGGCCTTGTGCAGCTGGTAGCGCCAGGCCTCGGGGTGGTCGCCGCGACGGTCGAGCAGCGTGTAGGCGAACCGGACCGGGTCCTGGGTGTCCAGATACCGGTCGACCTCCTCGAACCAGTGCATGTTCCGCAGCGCCTGCTCCTGCACCCGCCCGACCTCGGCGCGCCGCAACGCGTCGTAGGCCGCGATCGCGCCCGGCAGGTCGTCGGCGAAGAGCCTCAGGGACTCGGCGAGCCGGACGGCGTCCTGCACGGCCAGCACGGTGCCCGAGCCGATCCCGAAGTGCGTGGTGTGCGCGGCGTCGCCCATCAGCACGGTGTTGTCCTGGCGCCAGGTGGCGTTGCGCAGGTGCCGGAAGGTGAGCCAGGGCTCGGCGGCACCCGAGCCGCCGACCCGACCCGGCGGGCGCATCAGCGGCTCGCCGTCGAGCGGCCCGGCGAAGATCTCCGCGACGCGGGCGATGCCCTCGTCGACGCCCGCGGTGTCCAGGCCGAGTCCCGCCCAGGTCTGTGGGGAGCACTCCACGATGCAGGTGCTCGTGCCGCCGGTCGACGGGTAGGCGTAGAACCAGATCCAGCCCGCGTCCGTGCGCTCGAAGGCGAAGGTGAACCGTTCGAGGTAGCGCGAGGTGCCGAGCCAGACGTAGCGGTTGCGCCCGGTCGTCACCGAGGTGCCGAAGTCGTGCGCGGCCCGCACCCGGCTGCCCGCCCCGTCCGCGGCGATCACGAGGTTGGCCTCGGAGCCGAGGTCGGACACCCGGTCCTCGGGCAGCTCGGTCTCCCAGCGGATCGTGACGCCGAGCTGCGCGGCCCGGGCGGCGAGGATCTCCAGCAGCGCGGCGCGGCCCATCGAGAAGCCGTACTTGCCGCCGAGGTGCACGGGCGGCCGCCCCCCGATCCGGACGACCTGGTCGCCCCAGAGGATCGCCGCCTCGCGGATGGCGCGGCCGCTCTCGGCGTCGTGCCGGTAGAGGTCGTCGAGGAGGTCCTCGCCGAACGTGATGCCCCAGCCGTGGGTGGCACCGGGTGCGTTGCGCTCCAGCACCTCGACCTCGGCCGTCGGGTCGGCCAGCTTCGCCAGGATCGCCGAGTACAGGCCGGCGGGTCCGCCGCCGACGCACAGCACCTTCATGTCGTGCCCTCCCCCTCGTCCACCGGAGTCCAACACGTCGCGGGTTAACGCCGGGCGTCCGGGCCGCGAACGTAGCAAGACACTCGTTCGGACTATTGCCGGGGACCTTCCCGGCGATCCGGGGCGGTGCACCTGTGCGTTCCGCAACGAGGTGGCTGGGCTACGGTCGATCGTGTCGCACGCGACCTCCCGGTCGTTGGACGCAGTGTCGTCGTCGGGCACACATCAGGGGGAGCCAGCTTGTTCGCACGAACGGTCGCCGTCGTCGGCACGGGCTACGTGGGGTTGACCACCGGGGCCTGCCTCGCCTCGCTCGGCCACCGGGTGGTCTGCGCCGACATCGACGAGACGAAGGTCGCCGCCCTCTCCCGCGGGGAGATCGCCATCCGCGAGCCCGGTCTGGCGGAGCTCGTCGCCGAGGGCCTGGCCGCCGGCCGGCTCTCGTTCGTCGTCGGTGCGGCCCAGGCACTCAAGGAGCTGGAGTCCGAGGGCCGCGCGGTCGAGGTCATGTTCCTCTGCGTCCCCACGCCCATGGGCGTCGGCGGGGTCGCCGACCTGGCCGCCGTCGAGGCCGTCGTCGAGGAGGTCCGCGAGGCCATGCCCGCCGGCTGCGTGGTCGTCAACAAGTCGACCGTGCCGGTGGGCACCGCGGACCGCACCGCGGAGCTGCTCGGCCGGGAGGACGTCGAGGTCGCCAGCAACCCGGAGTTCCTCCGCGAGGGTTCCGCGGTGCACGACTTCCTGCACCCGGACCGTATCGTGGTCGGCTCGAACTCCTCGCAGGACGCGGCCGAGCGCGTCGCCGCCCTCTACGCCCGCCTCGGTGCGCCCACCGTGCTCACCGACGCGGCCAGCGCGGAGATGATCAAGTACGCGGCGAACTGCTTCCTCGCCATGAAGCTCTCCTACGTCAACGCGCTGGCGGAGCTGTGCGAGCGGGTCGACGCGGACGTCGCCGACGTGACCGAGGGCATGGGCTACGACCGCCGGATCGGCCAGGCCTTCCTGTCCCCCGGCCCGGGCTGGGGCGGCTCCTGCCTGCCCAAGGACACCCACGCCCTGCTGCAGGTCGCGGACTCGGCGGACTTCGAGTTCCGGCTGCTGCGGGCCAGCATCGACACCAACACCCGCCAGTTCCAGCGGATGGTCGACAAGGTCCGGGTGGCGGTCACCGGCCGCCGCGGCGGGCCCCTCACCAAGACCCGGCTGGCCCTGTTCGGGCTCACCTTCAAGGCGGGCACGGACGACCTGCGGGACTCCCCGGCCCTCGGCGTGGCCGCGCTGCTGCGCCAGGCCGGCGCCGAGCTCGTCGCCCACGACCCCGGTGTCACGGTGGGCTCGAGTGCCGCGGGCACGCTCGACCCCCGCATGCTCACCCTGGTCGACGACCCGTACGAGGCCGCCGCCGGCGCCGAGGCCATCGTGGTGCTGACCGAGTGGCCCGAGTTCCGGTCGCTGGACTGGACCCGGCTCGCGGAGACGGTCGCCGCGCGGACGGTCGTCGACACCCGCAACCTGCTCGACCCGGCCGTGGTGCGCCGCGCGGGCTTCGCCTGGTCGGGGATCGGCCGGCAGGCGCGGGAGAGCCCGCACGCCCGCCGGGGCCACGGGTGACCCACCCGGGCACCGCGCCGACCCCGCCCCGGACGGGGCTCCACGGGCGGATCCACGCGATCCGCCGGGAGCTCGCAGTCCCGCTGTACCGCAACACCTACGCCCTGATGCTCAACACGGCGGTGAACTCCGCCTTCGGGCTGCTCTACTGGGTCGTCGCCGCCCGGACCTACCCCGAGGCCGAGGTCGGCCGCGGCAACGCGCTGACCTCGCTGATGCTGCTGGTGTCGGTGCTGACCCAGCTGAACTTCAGCCAGGCGCTCATCCGCTTCCTGCCCCGGTCGGGGACGGCCTCGGCGCGGCTGATCCTGGTGTCCTACGCCGTGTCGTCCGGGCTGGGCATCCTCGGCGCGGGTGGGGTCGCGGTCTACTGCCACCTGTTCCGCGACCCGGGCGACCCCCTCCACATGTCCCTGCCCTTCGGCCTCTGGTTCGTGGCCTCGGTCGTCATCTGGTCGCTGTTCAACCTGCAGGACGCGGCGTTGACCGGACTGCGCGAGTCCCTGTGGATCCCGCTGGAGAACGGGATCTACGGGATCGTCAAGCTGGTCCTGCTGGTCGTCGTGGCGCAGACCGCGGTGAGCGACGGCGTGTTCACCTCCTGGACGCTGCCGGTGATCGCGCTGATCGTCCCGGTCACGCTGCTGCTCTTCCGGAGGCTGCTGCCCCGGCACGTCGCGGCCACCCGGGCCGACCAGGAGCCGGTGAGCCGCCGGACGCTGGCCCGGTACATGGCGGGCGACTACGCCGGCCAGGTCTTCAACCAGATGTCGTCGACCTTCCTGCCGGTCCTGATCGTCGGGCTGATGGGCCCGGAGGAGGGCGCGTACTTCCTCCCGGCACAGACGGTCTTCACGGCGATCAACCTGCTGACGATGGGCATCACCTCGTCGCTGATCGCCGAGGCGGCCCGCGACCCCGCCCACGGGCACCGGTACGCCCGCGCGGTGCTGCGCCGCATCGCGCTCACCGTGCTCCCCGCCTCGGTGGTGATCGCCCTGGTCGCGCCCTGGCTGCTGCAGCTCTACGGCACGCAGTACCGGGAGAACGCCACCTTCCTGCTGCAGCTGCTGATGATCTCGGTGTTCCCGCGCGTGGTCGTGTCGCTGTACATGACGATGGCGCGCCTGGAGAACCGCACGGCCCCGCTCGCCTGGATCCAGCTGGTGCAGTCGGTGCTGCTGATCGCCGGGGTCGCGGTCCTGCACGGGCCGCTCGGGCTGAACTCGGTGGGCTGGGTGACGCTCGTGGTCGAGATCGTGCTCGCCCTCGCCGTCGGGCCCGTGGTGCTGCGCTGGCTGCGCGGGCACCGGACCGGGCACGTCCCGGCGGCCGCGACCACCGGCGGGGAGGGCCGGCCCGGGCTCCGCTGAGACCCGGGTCAGGCCTTGACGAACCGCTCGGGGACCGGGGTGCCGTGGCGCCACATGTCGCCGAGCGCGCGGTCGAATTCGCGCGGCTGCAGCCGCACCAGCCCGCCGCCGGGGTTGTGCGTGATCTCGCCGAAGAAGATCGCGCCGTCGACGTTGTAGAGGTCGATCCGGGCGAAAGCGAATTCGGCACTCAGTGCCTCGGCGATCCCGAGCATCTCCGCGTAGTTCGCCGGCTGCTCGGGGAGCCTCTCGGCAAAGGCGAACCGGCCGCTGATGTCGTATTGCTTCCACTCGGGCGTGAGCATGGTCGACGTGTGCCCGGTGAACCGGTCCTGGTCGACCACGACCATGCCGCAGACGCCGCCGAACATGAAGAACTTGTAGTCGATCGGCGCGTCCCCCTCGGGCGTGCCGATGAACTTCTCGACGACCGCGCGGGGGGTGAGGCCGCGGTACGGCGTCTCCCGCCACCCCGCCCGGTAGAAATCCGTGCCGAGCCAGCGCCGAACCGTCTCGCGGATCGCCGCGCGGTCCGCGGCGGCCAGGTCCGGGACCAGCACGGTCATGTCGCAGCCGTGCGTTCCCTTGATCACGCACGGACCGGGGATCGCGTCGAAGTCGAGATCGGCGGCGTTGTCCACGACCTGGTACAGCGGAATGAGGTAATCCTTGCCTACCTTTTCCGCGACGTACTCGCGCACCTCGTATTTGTCTGACGTCTGCCGCACGACCGGTTCCTGCTCGCGCAGGTTCTTCGCGGCGAGCAGCTGGGACCAGGTCACCGGGTTGCGCAGCGTGCTGAGTTCGCCCTGGAAGAGGGCGTGCTTGGCGATGGCGAAGGGCCGGTCCGGGAGGAAACGCAGCCGGCGGGCGAGGAGAACCCGCGCATCGAACGTCATCCTCGGGACGATAGCGGAGTACCCGCGAGGCCGCGCCGTCACGTCCTGGAAACACCAAGAGTGACCGTGTACCCGCAATCACACCGCGGCACGCGAACCGAAAGAGTGAATGGGGCCGAAGACAGGCACTGTGAGCACAATTGATAGGGTCCGATTCGTGCCGAAGAATGCAGCGGTGGTCTCGGTGATCACGCCGGCGTACAACGTCGGGCGGTGGATCGGGGAGGCCGTCGACTCGGTGAGGCGGCAGAGCGAGGACCGCTTCGAATACGTCGTCGTGGACGACGGCTCCACGGACGACACGGCGGACATCGTCCGCGGCAGGGCGGCCCTCGACGCCCGGATCCGGCTCGTCCCGACCACCAACGCGGGCTCCGGCGCGGCGCGCAACCTCGGCATCGCCGAGACCACCGCGCCCTTCGTGGCCTTCCTCGACGGCGACGACCGCTGGCACCCGGAGTTCCTCCGCCGCCAGCTGCACACCCTGCACACCGCGCCCGGCCCGATCGGCGCGACCTTCTGCCACACCCGCGTGATGCTGGAGAGCGGGCGCGTCGTGGGCCCGCGCTGGCAGCCCGCCGGCCCGTGCGACATGGACCGGTTCCTCGCCGAGAACAACCCGACGCACAACGGCAGCTCACTGGTGATCCGCCGGAGCTGCTTCGACGAGGTCGGCGTGTTCGACACCAGCATCGCCAGCGCCGTCGACCTGGAGATGTGGCTGCGGATCGGCGCCTGGTCGTCGACCCCGCTCTTCTACGGCATCCGCCGCTACCTGGTCGACATGCGGCTCATGCGCACCGGCAGCATCAGCTCGAACCGCGGCGCGCGGTACGAGGCGCTGGACAAGATGCTCACCGAGTACGCGCCGATGATGACCCGGCTGCACCCGGGGCTGGCCTACGTGCAGCCCGCGGTCTTCGCCTACCGGGACGGGCACGACGAGATCGCCGAGCGATGGGCCCGGCAGGCCCTGGCCGCCGGCCCCGCCCGCCTCGCCCGCAGCCGCTGGGGTCAGTCGCTGCTCGGCTGGCACGGTGCCGGGCCCGCCGGCCGGGTCAAGATGCGCGCCGCCCGGGACGCCGCACGGGCGAGCATCTACGGCGGGATCTCGAAGGTCGTCCAGTCGGTCGGCTGACGGAGCCGGGCGCTCAGCCCCACCCCGTGGGCAACCGGACCACCACGGTCAGGCCCCCACCCGGCACCGGCTCGGCCCGGACCCCGCCCCCGTGCGCCGCGACCACGGCCCGCACGATCGACAGTCCCAGCCCCGAACCCGCGGTTCCGCCCGTGCGCGGCACGGGGCCGCGCCGGAAGGGCTCGAACAGCTCCCCCACCCGCGTCGGGTCGATCTCCGGCCCGCTGGAGGAGACGCGCAGCTCGGCATCGCCCTCGACGAGCCGGGTGCCCACCTCGATCCAGCCGCCGTCGACGTTGTGCCGCACGGCGTTCTCCACCAGGTTCCCGGCCACCCGCTCCAGCAGCGCGGGATCCCCGAAGACCGGCGCCGGGCCACCCGTCGTCCGCACCCGCAGGCCCCGGCGGGCCGCCTCCGTCGCGGTGACCCGCACGGCGTGCGCCCCGGTGTCGCGCAGGTCGACGGGCCGCCGGGCGCGTTCGGCGATCTCCCCCAGCGCCTCGGTCCGGGCGAGCAGCAGCAGCCCGGACACGAGATCGTCCGCGCGGCGCGTGGCGTCGCGGACGACCTCGCCCATCCGGCGCAGCTCGGCGAGGTCGGCCGCCGGGTCGGCCAGGGTCACGTCGACCTCGGTACGCAGCACGGACAGCGGGGTGCGCAGCTCGTGGCTGGCGTTGGCGACGAAGCGCCGCTGCACCTCGAACGCACCCTGCAGCCGGTCCAGCATGGCGTCGAAGGTGGTGGCGAGCTCGGCCAGTTCGCCGCGGGCCTCGCGCAGGTCCAAGCGGGCGTCGAGGTTCTCGGCCGAGAGCCGCCGGGCGGTCGCGGTGACCTCGTGCAGCGGGGCGAGGACCCGCCCGACCAGCACCCACGACGTCAGCCCCGCGGCCACCACGACCAGCGGGAAGGCGATCAGCCCGGCGTGCAGCACCTCGGCCCGCGCCGCGTCCCGCACCGCGGCGGTGACCTGCTCGGCCGGGACCTCCACGGAGCCGACACGAACCGGGGTCCCGGGCGGCAGCGAGGGCACCGACGCCGCGACCCCGCCCACGAGCAGCCACGCCAGCCACAGCAGCAGGGCGCTGACCAGCGCGACCAGGGCCGTGCCGAGCAGCGTCAGCTGCCAGCGCAGCGTGAGCCGCGTGCGCACCCGCCCTCCCCGGCCGGTCCGTCAGCCGGCGGACGGCACCCGGTACCCGGCGCCGACCACGGTCTCGATCACGCCCGGCTCGCCGAGCTTCTTGCGCAGGGTCATCACGGTGACCCGGACCGTGGTCGTGAAGGGGTCCGCGTTCTCGTCCCAGACCCGCTCGAGGAGCTCCTCGCTGGAGACGACCGCGCCGCCGGCACCCATCAGCACCTCGAGCACGCCGAACTCCTTGCGGGTCAGCTCGACCGGGCTCGCCGCGCGGGTCACCGTGCGCCGCGCCGGGTCGAGCGCCACGTCCCCCGCCACGAGCACGGGCGGCACCGCCGGCGCGGACCGCCGGCCCAGCGCCCGCACCCGCGCGACCAGCTCGGGGAAGTCGAAGGGTTTGGCGAGGTAGTCGTCCGCCCCGCGGGAGAGCCCGTCGACCTTGTCCTCGAGCGTGCCGCTGGCGGTGAGCATGAGGACCCGCGTGGTGCCGCCCCCGCCCACGATGGCGGCGCACAGGTCGTCGCCCGGCATCCCGGGCAGGTCCCGGTCCAGCACGACGACGTCGTAGCGGGTGATCGAGGACTTCTCGTGCCCGGTGTCGCCGTCGAGCGCGACGTCGACCGCCATGCCCTCCCGCCGCAGGCCGCGGGCGACCGCCTCCGCCAGCGGGGCCTCGTCCTCGACGACCAGGACGCGCATCAGCCCCCCTGCTCGCCCGAGGGCTCGCCGGAGTCCAGCGCGGCGGCGGTGGGATCGGCCGCACCCTCCACCACCGGCCCCCCGGGCAGGCACCCCGGGACCTTCACGGCCCACTCGGTCACCCGGCGGGCCACGTCCTGCGCGGTGAGCCCGACGGCGGTCAGCACGTCCGACCGGGCGCCGTGCTCGAGGAACTCCTGCGGCAGGGCCACGTCCCGCTGCGGGACGTCGACCTCGGCGGTGCGCAACGCGTCGGCCAGGGCCGAGCCGAACCCGCCGTGCCGCCCGGCGTCGGCGACGGTGACGACGAGCTGGTGCGCCCGCGCCATCTCGACCAGCTCCGGCGGCACCGGCAGCACCCACCGCGGGTCGACGACCGTGACGGGCACGCCCTGCCGGGTCAGCCGCTCGGCGGCCTCCACCCCCAGCTCGCCGAACGCACCCACGCACACCATCAGCACGGACGGCTCGGACCCGTTGACCCGGTCCTCGCGCAGCACGTCGACGGTGCCGGCGCGGCGCACGGCCGGGACCGACTCGATGACCGGGCCCTTCGGGAAGCGCAGCGCGGTGGGCCCGTCGTCGACCGCGACGGCCTCGCCCAGCTCCTCGCGGAGGGTGTCGGCGTCGCGGGGGGCGGCGACCCGGATGCCCGGGACGACCCCGAGGATCGACAGGTCCCACATGCCGTTGTGCGAGGGCCCGTCGTTGCCGGTGACCCCAGCCCGGTCGAGCACCAGCGTGACGGCCTCGCGGTGCAGCGCCACGTCCATCATCAGCTGGTCGAAGGCGCGGTTGAGGAAGGTCGAGTAGACCGCGACCACCGGGTGCATCCCGCCGCGCGCGAGGCCGGCCGCCGAGGTGAGCGCGTGCTGCTCGGCGATCCCGACGTCGACGCAACGCTCCGGGAACTCCTGCTGGAACGTCGCGAGCCCGGTCGGTCCCAGCATCGCCGCGGTGATCGCGACGAGATCGGGCCGCTCGGCGCCGAGGCGGACGAGCTCCGCGGCGAACACGCTGGTCCAGCCGGTGGTCTTCGGGCCGGTCGGCAGGCCCGTCCGCGGGTCGAAGGCCGCCGGGCTGTGCATCTGCTCGGCCTCGTCGTTCTCGGCCGGGGCGTAGCCGTTGCCCTTGCGGGTCACCGCGTGCACCACGACCGGGCCGCCGAAGTGCCGGGCGCGGCGCAGCGCGGACTCCATGGCGGCCACGTCGTGCCCGTCGACCGGGCCGAAGTACTTCAGGCCGAGATCGGCGAACAGCTCCTGCGGGCTGATCGCGTCCTTGAGGCCGGCCTTGAGCGCGTGCAGGCCCGCGTACACGGCCGGGCCGACCACCGGCGTGCCGCGCAGGGTGTGCTTGCCGGCCTCGAGCAGCTTCTCGTACCCCGGCTGCAGGCGGAGCGTGGCGAGCCGGTCGGCGAGGCCGCCGATGGTCGGGGCGTAGGAGCGGCCGTTGTCGTTGACCACGACGACGACGTTGCGGTCCGTGGCCGCGGCGATGTTGTTCAGCGCCTCCCAGGCCATGCCGCCGGTGAGGGCCCCGTCGCCGATCACGGCCACGACGTGCCGCTGCTGGCCGGTCAGCGAGTAGGCCCGGGCGAGCCCGTCGGCCCAGGACAGCGACGACGAGGCGTGGCTGGACTCCACGTGGTCGTGCACGCTCTCGGCCCGGCTGGGGTAGCCGGAGAGCCCGCCGGTCTTCTTCAGCCGGTCCCAGCCCTCCTGACGGCCGGTGAGCAGCTTGTGCACGTAGGCCTGGTGCCCGGTGTCCCAGATCAGGGTGTCCCGCGGGGAGTCGAACACCCGGTGGACCGCGATGGTCAGCTCGATCACGCCCAGGTTCGGCCCGAGGTGGCCGCCGGTCCGGGACACCGCGCTGACCAGGAAGTCCCTGATCTCCGACGCCAGCCCGGCCAGCGCGTCGGGGCCGAGCCGCTTCAGATCGGCCGGGCCCCGGATCGACGACAGAACGGAGGTTGGCTGCACGCTCACGTCCGCCACTCTACGAGCGGTGGCCGGTTCCGGGCCCGGCGGACACCGGACCGTGACACCGCGCTCACGCACGGGTGGCGGGCTCCAGCAGGTCGGCGACGTGCGCGAGCTCGTTGACCGTCCGTGCCTTGCGGACCCCGTCGCGGCGGGCGACGACCCTGGTCAGGCCCGTGTAGTCGAGCGGGAAGGGCAGCGCCGGCTCGATCCCGAGCAGGTGCCCGAGATAGATGTTGATCACGCCGGCGTGCGCGAACACGACGGCGGTCCGCCGGCCCGGGTGTGCGGCGACGATCTCCTCCAGCGCGGCGACGACCCGGGCGCGGAAGGCCGGGACGTCGACGTGCTCGGGCAGGTGGCCCTCCACCATCCGGCGCCACTGCTCCGGGTTCTCCCGGGCCAGCTCGTGCACCGGCAGGTACTGCTGCTCGTCGGCGTCGTACTCGCGCAGGTCGTGCACCGTGCGCACGGCCAGGCCACGGGCCAGGGCGAGCGGCTCGGCGGTCTGCCGCGCGCGGGCCATGGTGCTGGCGTAGACCGCGTCGATCGGGTCGCCCGCCAGCGCGTCGACCACCCGCCCGGCCTGCCGGCGGCCCAGCTCGGTGAGCGCCGGATCGGCGCGGACCGCAGCCTCGGGCGCACCGTCGATCCGGTCCGGCAGTCCGTGCCGGACCAGGACCAGCCGCATGGTCTAGAGCTTCCCGCCGGTGGCCACGTGGTCGCCGTGGCCGGCCTCGCGCAGGGAGGTCCGCAGCCGCTCGGCGATCCCGTCCTGCTCGGCGTCGTCGACGGACTTCGCGGCGTTGGCGAAGTCGAACGCCGCCATGTCCCACGCCGGGAAGACGTGCAGGTGCAGGTGCGGGACCTCGAACCCGGCGACCAGGAGGCCCACCCGCGGCGGCTGCCAGATCGCCTCGACCGCCTTGGCGATCGTGTGCGAGACGCCGGTGAGGTGCGCGACCAGGTCCGGGTCGGCGTCGACCCAGTGGTCGACCTCCTCGCGCGGCACCACCAGGGTGTGTCCCGGCCCGAGCGGGTTGATCGACAGGAACCCGACGCAGCGCTCGTCGGACCAGACGAACCGGCCGGGCAGCTCGCCGTCGATGATCTTCGTGAACACGGTGCTCATCACGGCGGACT
>NZ_JBJZON010000046.1:0-22731 GCF_047200735.1 Pseudonocardia oceanicola | reverse complement strand
TCGGTGGCCCGGGTGAACAGCGGCCCGCGGCCCCGCATGAACGGCTCGATCACGGGGACGAGGGTCGTGCCCATCGGGACGATCCGCCGTTTCCCGCCCTTCCCCTCGATATGGAGGAGCCCGGAGCCATCGTCGCGGATCTCGACGTCGCCGACCTGGAGCCAGGCCACCTCGCAGCAGCGCAGCCCGCAGCAGCCCATCAGGGCCAGCCAGGCGTACAGCTCGGGGTCGGCCGTCGCGCACGCGAGGGCGAGGTCGAAGTGTCGGTCGACCATCGGCCGGGGCAGGGCTTCGGGGATCTTCGGGCGGTCGAGGATGAGGGTGGGGTCGTCGTCGCGGAGTCGGGGTCGGGCCCGCACGGTCATCCCACGGAAGATCCCGTGCGCAGCACTGGTGCAGGAGGCGATGGTCTCTGGCCGGCCGCGGAGGCCCTGGCGCCAGGCGAGCATGTCCTCTTCGGTCACTTCAGTGAGGGCCGCTGGGAGCGCTGCGACGATCCGGCCGAGCTGGACGCGGCGGACCCGCTGCGCCTCGGGACGCCAGCGGGTCGCTTGCGCTCGAAGGTAACCGTCGATCACAGCATCGTCACTCCTCGTAGGGATTTGCACGACGGCTTGATCGCCGGGCGATTTGCGGCGGTTAGATTAGGCCCCTCTGCACGGCATTGCCGACGCCGCGACGGCGGAGTAGAGGTGCCTGCGGCGTCGCTCTGTGATGGACTACCGCCACCATGGACGCCACCGCCGCGACGAGCAAGGCGACCAGGACGAGGGAGACGGGGAGGTGTGGGCCCGCCGCGTGGCGCCTGCAAGATCACCGCCGAACTGTGGTTTGCAGGTCGTGCTCGGCCTGGCGATAGGCCGGAATGGCACGCGGTCGGCGCGGGGAGCCGAAGCGCCCGCGGAGTACCCCCGGAGATCAACGGCAGAAGCCGACGACTAACACTGCAACGGCAGTTCGAACGTCGTGGAACGGGGAGCATCGGCCTGTGGCCACCACGGTGTCTTGACGGCCATAAGGACGCTTTCGCCTCGTCGTGACCCTCTACCAGCCGGGCCGAGGAAGGTCGGCGCTCGTCAGCACGGCTGGTCCCCTCCGGGGCGCTGCGCGGCGAGTTCATCGCGTAGCCGCGCGATCTCCTCCTCCAGCGCGGCCAGGTGGCGCTCGAGGTCCTCGTCGGAGCGTCGGCGCCCGTAGCCGGGCTCACGGTACGGGCGCCCGTACTCCGGCGGGTAATACCCGGGCGCCGGGTAGGCGTGGCCGTAGTGGTGCCACGGGCCGTGACCTCACCAGCAGGACATGGACGACCTCCTTCGGTTCGCCGGGCTTGTCTATCCCGTCGGGTGGCCCGTCGCGCAGTGCCGAACGGCCTCCGATTCCCGGGCCCGCCGATCTGCGCCGGTGCGGGGTCGGGTCGAGCGGCCCAGCTCGCCGTCGTCAGGTCCGCCGTATGACAAGCTGGGACGCCAAGAGCTACCACGCTTGCGCGGAGGCGAGGAGACGATGTCCGAACAGCAGGCACCGCCGCCGATCGTGGTCGGCGTCGACGGGTCGGTGCGCAGCGTCGCCGCGCTGCGGTGGGCGGCGCAGCAGGCCCGGCTCACCGGCGCGGAGGTGCACGCCGTGACCGGGTGGGAGGTCCCGGTGACGATCATGATGGTGCCCACGTACACCGAGGCGGACTACGCCCGCGACGCCCACCTGGTCCTCGACCGGGCCGTCGCCGAGGTCCAGGCCGAGCAGCCGGACGTCCGGATCGCCACGCAGCTGATCCAGAAAAGGCCCGCACTCGCGCTCACCATCGCTGCGCAGGAAGCGCAGCTGCTCGTGGTGGGCAGCCACAGCCACGGTGGCGACGAGCTCCCCGGGCTGCACCTGGGCTCCGTCGCGTCGTATTGCGTCCACCACGCGCCCTGCCCCGTGGTTGTCATCCGCGGACACGAGCCCCGAACGAGCGGAACCCGCAGCTGAACTGCCGTTGCAGGTATTAGCGGCGTTGGCATCATTCACCCCTCTAGCCGATCGGTTAACGGTCGGCCCTTTTCCGTGCCCGGTGGTGCGGTCGACTGGGGGCGACGAGCGGCCGGGTGAGCGACGGGCCGAGCGGTCACACTTCCGTTTGGGGGCGGTACGTCCGGGTTCGTGACCCCCGGCTCGCTGACCAGGGCCAGGTGCCGGGTTCCCTCATCGGAGCCTTGAGGTACCGACGAGTATGTGACGCTCCCGTCATGCAGCGCGACATCTTCGACGCCGAGCACGACGCGTTCCGCGACCTCGTCCGCACCTTCCTGGAGAAGGAGGTCGTGCCGCACCACGCGCAGTGGGAGAAGGCCGGTCAGGTCGACCGCGACATCTGGCTCTCCGCCGGCAGGGCCGGCCTGCTCGGCACCGACGTCCCCGAGGAGTTCGGCGGCGACACGCCCGACTTCCGCTACAACGCGGTCGCCCTCGAGGAGATCACCGCGGCCGGGACCAGCGGCCTGGGCTTCCCGCTGCACAACGACGTCGTCGCGCCCTACCTGCTGCGGCTGGCGAACGACGAGCAGAAGCAGCGCTGGCTCCCCGGCTTCTGCTCCGGCGAGATCATCACCGCGATCGGCATGACCGAACCCGGCACCGGCTCGGACCTGCAGGGCATCGCGACGCACGCCGAGAAGGACGGGGACGACTGGATCCTCAACGGCGCCAAGACGTTCATCACCAACGGCATCCTCGCCGACCTGGCACCGACCTGCAGAAGCGGGTGGTCGACCGCTGCCTGCAGCTGCACGGCGGCTACGGCTACATGATGGAGTACCCCATCGCCAAGGCCTTCGTCGACTCGCGCGTGCAGTCCAGCTACGGCGGCACCCACGAGATCATGAAGGAGATCATCGGACGGGCCCTGATCGGCTGAACCGCGCGAACCGGGGCCGCCGGGCCGGCCCGGCACGGTCGGCCCCGGCCGGGATGGCGCACCGGTGAACGGGTAGAAAACACGCCATGGCCTTCCGGTTGACGCCACACGAGCGCGGCTTCTACCCGCTCTTCACCCGCGCCGCGGAGAACATCGTGGTCGCGGCGAACGAGCTGTCGGCGCTGGTCCAGGCGCCGGCGGAGGAGCGGGCCGCGATCGCGAAGCGGGTCAAGGACGCCGAGAACGCGGGCGACGAGGTCACCCACGACATCATGGTCAAGCTGAACTCGGTCTTCGTGACCCCGTTCGACCGCGAGGACATCTACCGGCTCGCCTCCTCCCTCGACGACGTCGTCGACTCCATCGAGGAGGCGGCGGACCGGATCGTGCTCTACCGGCTGGAGCGGCTCCCCGCGGGCATCGCGATGCAGGTCGACGTCCTCTGCCGGGCCGCGACGGCGACCGCCGAGGCGATGCCGCGGCTGGAGCGGATGGCCCAGCTGCAGGACTTCTGGATCCACGTCAACTCGCTGGAGGACGAGGCCGACGAGGCGTACCACGCCATCCTCGCCGGCCTGCTGTCCCCGGACGAGGCCGTCACCGATCCCGCCGCGGTGCTCGAGGTGATCAAGCTCAAGGAGGTCGTGGACACCCTCGAGGAGGCCGCGGACGCCTTCGAGACGGTGGCCAACACCATCGAGAGCATCGCGGTCAAGGAAGCCTGATGCTGCTCGCGGCGGTCCTCGTCGTCATCGTCGTGGCGGTCGTGTTCGACTACACGAACGGCTTCCACGACGCCGCGAACGCCATCGCGACGTCGGTGGCCACCCGGGCCCTCTCACCGAGGGTGGCCCTGCTGATGGCGGCGGTGATGAACCTCGTCGGCGCCTTCCTCGGCACCGAGGTCGCGTCGACGGTCGGCAGTGGGATCATCGAGGCGCCCCAGGGCATGCCCGGGCTCGCCGTGGTGCTCGCCGCCCTGATCGGGGCGATCGCCTGGAATCTCGTCACCTGGTGGTTCGGCCTGCCGAGCTCGTCCTCGCACGCGCTGATCGGCGGCCTGGTCGGCGCGGCGCTGGCCTCCGCGGGCCAGGTGAAGTGGGACGGCGTCGTCGAGAAGGTCGTGATCCCGATGATCCTGTCCCCGGTCGTCGGGTTCCTGCTGGCCGGGATCGTCATGATCGTGCTGCTGTGGCTGTTCAGGGACCGGAGCCCGACGCGCACCACCCGCGGGTTCCGGTTCGCGCAGACCGTCTCCGCGGCGGCGATGGCCCTGGGCCACGGCCTGCAGGACGCCCAGAAGACGATGGGCGTGATCGTGCTGGCCCTGGTCGTCGGCGGCTTCCACCAGGGCAGCGACGTGCCGTGGTGGGTCGTGCTCATCTCGGCGGGCGCGCTGTCGCTGGGCACCTACGCCGGTGGCTGGCGCATCATGCGGACCCTGGGCCGGCGGATCATCGACCTCGACCCGCCGCGCGGGTTCGCGGCCGAGCTCACGGCCTCCTCGGTGCTCTACACGACCGCGTTCGTGTTCGCCGCCCCCATCTCCACCACGCAGACGATCACCTCGTCGATCCTGGGTGTCGGCGCGACCAAACGGCTGTCGGCGGTCCGGTGGGGCGTGGCGGGCAACATCGCGGTCGCGTGGGTGGTCACGCTCCCGGCCGCCGCGCTGTGCGCCGCCCTGGCCTACTCGGTGCTGCACACGTTCGTGAGCTGACCCGCCGCGCTCACCGGATCCCGGACGACCGCTTCAGCCGGGCCCGCTCGGCGTCGACGTCGTAGCCCGGCGGCGGGAACTGCGGGGCCACGTCGTCGAGGGTCTCGGCCAGCAGCGCCGCCACCGCCCAGTTCCGGTACCACTTGCGGTCGGCGGGCACGACGTACCACGGCGCGGCGTCGGAGTCGCAGTGCTGCATGGCCGCGGCGTAGGCCTCCTGGTACGCCGGCCACTCCTCCCGCGAGTCGATGTCCCCCGGGTCGTACTTCCAGCGCTTCTGCGGGTCGTCGAGACGAGCGAGCAGCCGCTGCGCCTGTTCCTCCGGGGAGATGTGCAGCATGCACTTGAGCACCGTGACGCCCCGCCCGGACAGCTCCCGCTCGAAGTCGGCGATCGCCGCGTAGCGCGCCCGCCAGACCTCCTCGGGCACCAGCCCCTCCACCCGCGCGACGAGCACGTCCTCGTAGTGCGAGCGGTCGAACACCCCGATCCGCCCGGGCTCCGGGACGTGCCTGCGGATCCGCCAGAGGAAGTCGTGCGCCCGCTCCTCCTCGGTGGGCCGCTTGAAGGAGGCGATGTGCACGCCCTGCGGGTTGACCAGCCCGAGCACGTTCCGGATCGTCCCGCCCTTGCCCGAGGTGTCCATCCCCTGCAGGACGAGCAGGACCGCCCGCCGCCCGCCCGAGGTGCCCTCCGCGAAGAGGGCCTCCTGGCGGATGTCGAGCCGCGCCCCGAGGTTCTCCATCTCGAGCGCGGCGTCGGCCTTGTCCCGCGGGCCGATCGGGCGACCCCGGGGGTCGATGGCCGACAGGTCGACGGGCCCGGACGGAACCCGGAAGGTCTCGCGCGCGGTCGCCATGGCGGCACCTTACGGGGTGCCCGCGAAGATCACCCCCAGGAGATTCGCAGCCCCCGGAGCCGGTCCCCGGTCACGGAGCGAAACGGCGCCGAGCGCGGAAGGTCCGCCGACCGGGGTCCGGCGGTCGCTCAGCGGGTGCCCGTGGGCACGACGAGCGGGGTGCCGGCGACCGGATCGGCGATGACCCTGGCCTCCAGGCCGAACACCTCGCCGAGCAGCGGCTCGGTGATCACCTCGGCCGGGGTGCCCTGCGCGACGATCCGGCCGGCCTTCATCGCCACGAGCCGGTCCGCGTAGCGCGCGGCGAGGTTGAGGTCGTGCAGGACCATCACCACCGTCCGGCCGCGCTCGACGTGCAGCCGCTCGACCAGCTCGAGCACCTCCACCTGGTGGGCCAGGTCGAGGAAGGTGGTGGGCTCGTCGAGCAACAGCAGGTCGGTGCCCTGCGCGAGGGCCATCGAGATCCAGGCGCGCTGCCGCTGGCCGCCGGAGAGCTCGTCGATCGGCCGCTCGGCGAGGTCCGAGATGCCCGTCCAGGCGAGCGCCTCGGCCACCGCCTCCTCGTCGTCGCCCGACCACTGCCGGTACCAGGTCTGGTGCGGGTGCCGGCCCCGCGCGACGAGGTCGCCGACCGTGAGCCCCTCGGGTGCGACCGGCGCCTGCGGGAGCAGGCCCAGCACCGTCGCCACCTGCTTGGTGGGGATGTCGTCGATCCGCCGGCCGTCGAGCAGCACGTGTCCGCGGGTGGGCTTGAGCAGCCGGCCGAGGGCGCGCAGCAACGTCGACTTGCCGCAGCCGTTCGGCCCGATCACCGCGGTGACGGTGCCCTGCAGGACGTCGAGGTCGAGGTCGTCGACGACCACACGCTCGCCGTACCCGAGGCGGACGCCCTCGGCCCGCAGCCGCACGGTCCCGTCCGGGGTCCCGCCTGCGCTCTCGGCGACCGCGGTCTCGGCGTTCGATGTCATGCGCGGGCCTCCCGGCCTTGTCCGACGAGCAGGTAGAGCAGGTAGGGGGCGCCGAGCACCGCGGACACCACGCCGACGGGCAGCTCCACCCCGCCGAAGGCCGTGCGCGCGATCAGGTCGGCGACGACGGTCAGCGCGGCGCCGATGACCAGGGAGGCACCGATCGGCGGGCGCGGGGAGCCGACCAGCCGCTGGGCGATCTGCGGGGACACCAGGGCGACGAAGGCGATCGGCCCGGCGGACGCGGTGGCCACGGCGGCCAGCGCGACCGCGACCAGCAGCAGCAGGCTGCGGGTGCGGTCGACCCGCACCCCGAGCCCGCGGGCGGTGTCGTCGCCGTACTGCAGCGCACCCATCACGAAGGACAGCACCAGCGCCGCCGGCACCAGGAGGAGCAGGGCGAGCCCGACCGGTACCACGTGCTCCCAGCCGCGGGCGTTGAGGCTGCCGTTGATCCAGACCGTGGCCCGGGCGGCCTCGTAGACCTGCGCCACGATCAACAGCCAGTTCACGACGGCGACGAGCATCGCGTTGATGCCGATGCCGACCAGCACGAGCCGGAAGCCCTGGATGCCACTGCGCCAGGCCAGCCCGTAGATCACCAGGGCGGCGACGAGCCCGCCGACCAGGGCCGCGACGGGCAACCCGACGGCGGCGAGGGTGCCGGCCAGCCCGGCGCCGCCCAGCACGATCAGCGTGACGGCGGCGGCGCTCGCGCCCCACGTGATGCCGATGATGTCCGGGCTGGCCAGCGGGTTCCGCGCGATCGCCTGCATGATCGCGCCCGACACCGCGAGTGCGCCGCCGACGAGCAGGCCGGTCAACGAGCGGGGCAGCCGCAGCTCGAGGATGATGAACCGCTGGCTCGGGTCGCCGCCCCCGAACAGGGTGGCGAGCACGTCCGGGATGCCGATCGGGTACTCGCCGCGGCCCACGTTGAGCGCCACCGCGAGCACCAGCACGACCAGTGACACCGTGAGGACCAGGACGTTCCGCGGGCGCCGGACGCCCGAGACGGGCCCGCGACGAAAGGGGCGGCGGCCGGGGACGCGCGCGAGCAGCTCGCCGGCGGCCGGGTCGGGCGCCGACCGGGTGGGGGCGGCCATCAGATCGTCACCAGTTTCCTGCGGCGGACGAGCGCGATGAAGAACGGCGTGCCCACCAGGGCCAGGACGATGCCCACCTGCAGCTCGCCCGGCCGGGCGACCAACCGGCCGATCACGTCCGCGGTGAGCAGCAGCACCGCACCCAGCAGCCCGGAGGCCGGGAGCAACCACCGGTGGTCCGGCCCGGTGAGGGCCCGGACCACGTGCGGCACCACCAGCCCGACGAACCCGATCGGCCCGCAGGCGGCGGTGGCCCCGCCGGCGAGCAACGTGATCGCGACGATCCCGAGCACCCGGGTCCGCTGCACGGACTGGCCGAGCGAGCGGGCGACGTCCTCCCCCAGGGACAGCGCGTTGAGCGCGGGAGCCGTGGCCAGCGCGATCAGGGCCCCGAGCACGATGAACCACACGACCTGGCCGGCGACGACGGTGTCCCGCCCGGCGAGCGAGCCGACGTTCCAGAACCGGTAGGCGTCGAGCGTGTCGGTGTCGATCAGGATGATCGCCGAGACCAGGCCGCTGAGCAGGAACGACAGCGCCGCACCGGCCAGCGCGAGAGTCACCGGGGTGGGCCCGCCACGACCGCCCGCGGAGCCGAGCAGGAACACGGCGACGCTCGCGACCATGGCGCCGGCGAAGGCGAACCAGACGTAGCCGAACAACGTGGTCACGCCGAACACGTAGATCCCGACGACCACGAAGAAGGCCGCGCCCATGTTCACCCCGAGCAGGCCGGGGTCGGCGAGCGGGTTGCGCGTGTGGCCCTGGATGAGCGCGCCCGCGAGGCCGAGCGCGGCACCCGCCAGCACCCCGAGCACGGTGCGCGGGAGGCGCAGCGAGCGGATGACGATGTCGTCCTCGGTCCCCGTCGGCGCCCACAGGGCGCTCCACACGTGCGAGAACGGGATGACCTTCGTGCCGAACGCGATGCTGGCCAGCACGGCCAGGACCAGCAGCCCGAGGAGCAGGCCGAGACCGACCAGTCGGCGCGTGCGGGGGGTCCGCTTCGGCCGGGCGCGCCCGCGCCCACCCGCGGCCGGCACCACCGGCGCCGATCCGACTGCCACGTCACGTCCTCCCGATCGTTGCCGGACAGGTGAGGCACGCCTTCCCGTGAGCACAGGGTCACCACAGTGCGGGGCACCTCAGTCGTGGTGAGGCTATCCTTAGCCCGTCCGTGCGAAAAGTCCCGGCGCCCTTCCCGTGGATCACACTCGTCGGTGTCCGGGCAGTTGAGGGGCCCGCGCGGGGGCGCGCCGGCGGCCGCGGGGTGCTGGGATGGGCCGGTGCGCCGTCTGCTGCCGATCGAGCCCGCCCCGACCGATTCCGCCGGGACCGATTCCGCCGGGACCGATTCCACCCCGCCTGATTTCACCCCGCCTGATTTCACCCCGCCTGATTTCACCCCGCCTGATTTCACCGGGACCGTTCCCGCCGGGATGGGCACCGTGGACCTGCTGCAGGCCTACGCCTACCCGTCGGAGCCCGCCCGGCCCTGGGTCCGGGTCAACTTCGTGTCGAGCCTCGACGGCGCGGTCTCGGTCGACGGCCGGTCGGGGGGCCTGGGCACGCCCGCGGACAAGGCGGTGTTCGGCACGCTGCGCCGGCTCGCCGACGTCGTCCTGGTCGGGGCCGGCACCGCCCGCGCCGAGCGCTACCGCGGGGCCCGGAAGCCGACGCTCGGCCGCGACACTCCCCCGCCGATCGCCGTCGTCACGGGGTCGGCCGCGCTGGACACCGATCTCGGGCTGTTCACGGACACGTCGGTCCCGACGATCGTGCTCACCACAGCGACGGCCCCGGCCGGGCGGCGGGCAGGCCTGCGGCGGGCCGGGGCCGACGTCGTCGAGCTGCCGGACCTGACCCCGGCGACCCTGCTCGGCGAGCTGGAGCGGCGCGGGTTGCGGCGGGTGCTGTGCGAGGGCGGCCCGGGGCTGCACGGCGACCTGATCGCCGCCGGGGCGGTCGACGAGCTCTGCCTCACCCTCTCCCCGCTGCTCGCCGCGGGCGGGGCCGGCCGCATCGCGCACGGCCCGGGCGGGCACGCCCCCGAGGGGATGCGGCTGGCGTCCGTCCTCGAGGAGGACGGCACGCTGCTGCTGCGGTATGTGCGACCGGCGTGACCGCTGCCGGACGCCGGCGACGCCCGCGAGGGTGGTCGCGGCGACCGGCACTGCGAGGGCGGCCCCGCGGCCGGGACGAGCGCCCACCGGCGCGTCCGTCCCGCGCCCCGCGTCGGCGCGCGGAGCGGGACGGACGACAGGGCGTCCGGTCCGCGACGGGCCCGGAGCACCGACGACCCGCCGATCGGGTGATGTGCCGTGAGGCCGCGCCGACCCGGTCCGTCGGATGCTGTGTACGGCGCCGGGCACCGGCGCACCCCACGGTTCTCCGAGGAGTACGCGATGAGCAGCACCACCGGCAGCACCACCGGCGGCGTCCCGGCCGCCGCCACCCCGTCGACCTCCGCCGCCACGGGCTCTTCGGGCAGCCCGGGTCGGCTGGCCGAGGAGACCTCCCAGGGCAAGACGACGATCGCGGCCTCGGTCGTCCAGAAGATCGCGGGCATCGCGGCGCGGGAGATCTCGGGTGTCCACTCGATGGGCGGCGGCCTGTCCCGGACGTTCGGTGCGCTGCGCGAGCGCATCCCGGGCGGCGGCACCGGCGCGTCGAATGTCGCGGGCGTGCAGGTCGAGGTCGGCGAGAAGCAGGCCGCGGTCGACCTGGACATCGTCGTGGAGTACGGCGCGTCCATCGTGGACCTTGCGCGTGCCGTGCGGCGCAACGTGATCACCGCGGTGGAGCGGATGACCGGCCTCGAGGTGATCGAGGTCAACATCGCGGTCAACGACATCCACCTGCCCGACGAGGACGAGGCCCCGCCCGCGCCCGCCACGCCGGCCCCGTCACGCGTCGAGTGACGGGCCCGCCACCCGGCGGTGCGCCGCAGAGCCCTCGGGAGGGCTCCGACGAGCTCGCCCTCCGCGTCGCCGACCTGGTGGCCGCCGACCCGGCGGTCGTGCGGCTCGACGGCGGGGTCTTCGGCGCCGTCGCCACGTACCTGCCGGGGCGCCGGCTCCTCGGGGTGCGGGTCGATGAGCACGGCGGGCCGGTCGAGGTGGCCGTCGTGCTGTCCCTCACGGCGCCGATCCCCGACGTCGTGGCCCGGCTGCGGGCGCGGGTGGCGGAGGTGGCGGGCGGTCGTCCGGTCGACGTCACCGTGTCCGACGTCGTCGAACCCGGGCCCGGCCGGCCGGCCGGCCCGCTGACGGTCGTGGAGATCGGCCCGTGACCGACGGCACGGAGCCCCAGGAGACGGGGACGCCGGAGCAACGGGCGGCCTACCGCGCGTTCGTCCGCGACCACCACCCGGACCGCGGTGGCGACCCCGACGCCTTCGTCGAGGGCCTGGCCCGCCTCCGGGCGGAGCGGGCCGCCCGCCCGCCTGCCGGTGGTCCCGGTGCCGGTGATTCCGGCGCCGGTGGTCCCGCCGGCGACCGCCGCTACGACGCCCCCGTCCAGTTCGTCCCCGACCTGCCGCTGGCGGTCAGGGTCGTCGTCGCGGCGATCCGGACCGCCCGCCGCCGGGCCCGCACCCGCGTGGACCGGCCAGACCCAGATCCAGGAGTGCACCGAGAATGAACGCCACCCAGACCGGCCTGCTGACCGGTCTCCTGCTCGGCCTCGCCGCGGCCTTCGGCGGGTTCGTCGCCTTCGTCATCGTGCTGGTCCTCGGCGCGATCGGGCTCGCGGTCGGCCGGTTCCTCGACGGCGAGCTCGACCTGTCCGGCGTCCTCGGCCGGGCCCGCGACAAGTGAGCGCCCCGGCGGCGGCCGCGCCGGTCCCGGCCGAGGTCCCGACCCCGGCGAGCCGGGCGCCGGCGGAGGTCGCGGTGCCCGGGTGGGCACCCGACGCGGACGAGCGCGGCGCGCTCGACATCGCGCCCGGTGTACTCCGCACGATCGTCGAGCACGCGACGGACCTGGTCCCGGGCACGCTGCACCGTGAGCGCCGGTTGGCCGGAGTCGAGGTCGGCGACGCCGGCCCGCGGGCCCGGATCAGCGCGACCGGCGACGCCGTCGACGTCCGCCTGGAGCTGACCTGCGCCTATCCAGCCCCGGTGCGGGAGACCGTCGCGGCGGTGCGAGCCACCGTCACCGAGGAGCTGGAGCGGATCGCCGGCTACCGGGTCCGCTCGTTCGCCGTCACCGTCTCCGGCCTGCGCGAGGCGACCGGCCCCGCGCAGCCCCGGATCCGATAAGGAGGAGGCCGCCGTGCGCGTGCTGCTCCGCACACTCTCCCCGCTGCTGGGCCTGGCCCTCGCGGCGGCGGGCGTCGTCCTCGTGGTCGAGGTCGTCGCCGCCTGGGTCCGGCCCGCGACGAGCGGGCTCCTGGTGCCCTGGCCCGCCTGGCAGGCCGCGCTCGGGGCACTGACCTGGGCGGACCGCCCGGTGATCGTCGTGTCGATCTGCGTGGCCGTGGGCGGGCTGCTGCTTCTGCTGGTCGCCCTGCTCGCCCGCCGGCACGACGTCGAGCTCACCGCGCCGACCCCGGAGATGACCGTGGTGACCTCGCCGCGGGTGCTCGCCCGGCTCGTCGGACGGACCGTCCGGGAGTCCGACGACGTCGCGGGGGCCACCGTGAGCGCGTCCACGCGGAAGATCGTGGTCCGGGCCGAGGGTTGGTCCGACGTCGGCGGCGGCACGGGCGACCTCACCGACACCGTCCGCGGCCGGGTCTCCACCCTGCTCGACGAGCTGCCGCTCACGCGGCCGCCGCGCGTCACCGTCTCCACCCGCGGCCGGAAGGACCCCCGATGAGCACCCCGATCGGAGCCGTGAGGGCCGCACCGGACGGCGCACCCGAGGGAGCCGGCACCGCACCCCCGCGGCGGGTCGTCCGGAGCTCGCGGAGGGCCGGCGCCCGCTCGGTGCGCGGCGACCGGACCCTGCTCGCGCTCACCGGGCTCGTGCTCCTGGCCGCCGGGACCCTCGCCGCCCTGCTGGGCTACGGCGTCTTCGGTGCCGGCCGGGCCGCCCGGCCGCTGCTGGACCCGCTGATCGTCGATGCCCTCCGCACGCAGCAGCAGCTGTGGCGTTGGGTCGCGATCGCCTCGGGCGTGGTGCTCCTGGTGCTCGGGCTCTGGTGGGCCGCGCGGTCCCTGCGCCCGGAGCGCCGCCCGGACCTGCTGCTCGAGACGGGCCCGGACGCCACGCTGCGCATCACGGCCGGGGCGCTGGCCGAGGCCGTCGCCGACCGGGCGGCGGCCCTGCCCGGCGTCGGCCGGGCGCGGGCGCGGATGGTCGGCTCGCCGGGCAGCCCCGCGCTTCGGCTGATCGTGTGGGTCACGGACGAGGCCGACGTCGCCGAGGTGTGCCGCAGGGTGGAGACCGAAGTGGTCGCGGAGGCCCGGGACTCGCTCGGCCTCGCGCACCTGGCCGTCGCCGTGCGGCTCGAGCTCGACTCCGTCACGCATCCTCCCCGGGTGGCCTGACCGCTGGTTAGCCTCACCCGTATGACGTCCAGCACGCAGGCCCCGCTGTCCGGTCGCACGGCCCTCGTCACGGGCGCCGGGAGCGGGATCGGGGCCGCCATGGCCCGCCGGCTGGCCGCCGACGGCGCCCGGGTGTACGCCGTCGACATCTCCGCAGCGGCCGTGAAGGCCCTGGCCGCGGAGATCGACGGGATCGAGGCCGTGCCCTGCGACCTGACCGATCTCGCGGCCGTCGACGCCCTCCCGGGTGACGTCGACGTCCTGGTCAACAACGCCGGCCGGCAGCACGTCTCGCCGCTCGAGGACTTCGACCCCGAGCTGTTCCACGAGATCCTCACGATCATGCTGGAGGCGCCGTTCCGGCTGATCCGGCGTGTGCTCCCGCACATGTACGCGCAGGGGTGGGGCCGGATCGTCAACGTCTCCAGCGCGCACGGGCTGCGCGCCTCGCCCTACAAGTCCGCCTACGTCGCGGCCAAGCACGGCCTCGAGGGGCTGTCCAAGGTCGCCGCGCTCGAGGGCGCGGCGCACGGCGTGACCAGCAACTGCGTCAATCCCGCCTACGTGCGCACGCCGCTGGTGGAGAAGCAGATCGCCGACCAGGCCCGCCACCACGGCCTCGCGGAGGACGAGGTCGTGGAGAAGATCATGCTGACCCCCGTCGCGGTGAAGCGGCTGATCGAGCCGGAGGAGGTCGCCGAGTTCGCGAGCGTGCTCTGGGGGCCCGCGTCGGCCTCGATCACCGGCGTCTCGCTGACCCAGGACGGCGGCTGGACCGCCCGTTAGGCGGGCCGTAGGCGGGTCCGGCCGGTCCTCCGCCGGACGCCCCTCACCGCCGGTTCACCAGGCGACGGGCACACTGGGAGCGTGGGGGCCCGTGCACGTGTCGTGATCGTCGCGCTCCTGGGCGTGCTCGTGCTGGCCGCCTGTTCCGTCGGACCCTCGCAGCGCCCCCCGGTGGCCGTTCGTGGCGAGGTGACCACCGGTCCCCCGCCCACCACGGAGACACCGCCCGCGGACCCGGACGCCCTGCCCGCCCCGCAGGAGCAGGACCCGCTGATCGACTACGCGGACTGCACCACGGACACCGTCGAGGCCCTCGCTGCGGGCGGTCACCCGGTGCCGCCCGGGCGCAGCCTCACCGCGAGCTGCGGCGAGCTGTCCGTCGACACCGAACCCGCCCGGCCCGGCGCGGCCTCGACCCGGCTCGGTGTGCTGCGCGTCGGCGCCGCCGCCGCCCCCCGTACCCGGCCGGCTCTCGTCGTGGTCGGGGACAGCGCGGGGGGCGGCTCGGCCCGTGCCGCCGGGCGGCTCGCGACCCTGGTCTCCGACGCCGTGCTGGCTCGGTACCAGCTGATCGGGCTCGACCGTCGCGGCACGGGGAGCGACCTGATCGACTGTTCCCCGCCGGAGGCGCGCGCCGCGATCACCGACACCCCGCCGACCGGGGGCGACGCCGATCTCGGGGCGCTGCTGGAGGAGGGGCGGTCGGTGGTGCAGGACTGCTACCTGCTGCTCGACAGCACGATCAGCTCGTATCGCACGGCCTCCACCGCGGCCGACCTCGAGCAGCTCCGGGCCTCCCTGCGGGTCGACCGGCTCGACGTCGTCGGCCTCGGGGACGGGGCCACCGCCGTCGCGGCCTGGGCGTCGGCGCACCCGCAGGCGGTCGGCCGGGTGGTCCTGGACTCCCCCGTCGACCTGGTGTCCGACGAGCCGGAGCGCAGTGAGGCCCGGGCGGGGGCCGCCGAGGCCGCGTTCGACGCCTTCGCCGCCGCCTGCGTCGCCCGCGGCGGCTGTCCCCTCGGCGACGACCCGCGGACCGCCGTCGCCGGCGTCGTCTCCGGACTGGGCGCGCGCCCGCTGGCCTCGGCGGACGGCGACCGGCTCACCGCCGGCGGCGTCGTCACCGCCCTGCGCTCCGGCCTGCGCGAGCCCGCCCGGTGGCCGGCGCTCGCGGCCGGGCTGGCCGCGGCCGGCGCGGGCGATCCGACCAGGCTGATCGCCTTCCTCGCTCCCGTCCTCGGCGGCGGCGGCACGTTCGACGGCGCACTGGCCACGGCGTGCAACGACACCACCCGCAGGCTGGCCCCGTCCGAGGTCGCCCGGCTCGCGGACCGCTGGTCGCGGCAGTACCCGCTGTTCGGGGCCGCGGCCGCGCAAGGATTGCTGGCGTGCGGCCCGTGGCCGGCCTCGACGGACGCGCCGACGATCACCGCGCTGCCCGCCGACACCCCGTCGGTTCTCGTGCTCGGCACGGCCGCGGACCCGCGGGCGCCCCAGGACGGGGCACGCCGGGTGGCACAGCTGCTCGGCCGCAGCTCCTTCGTCGGCTGGCAGGGAGCCGGGCAGGGGGCCTACCCGCGCAACGCCTGCGTGACCGCCCTGGTCGAGGAGGTGCTCGTCGCGGGCTCGATCCCCCGGGACGGCACGGTCTGCCCCGCCTGAGGGAACCACAACGCGCCCCTCGACCGCTCCCGACCGCACTATGGAACCACAATGCGCTCCTCGACCGATCCCGAGCGCATTATGGAACCATAGCGCGCCTCTCGACCGCCCTCGACCGCGTTATGGAACCATAATGCGCTGGCCGTCCCAGGACGGGCGCGCACCGTGGTTCCCGGGCGCGCCGCTCAGGCCGTGTCCGGGCCGATGAAGCCCTTGGCGATCATCCAGTCCCGCGCGACGATCCCCGGGTCCTCGCCGTCGACGTCGACCTTCTTGCCGAGCTCGATCATCTCCTCGTTGTTCAGCGCCTCCGCGACCGGCTGCATGACCTGCTCGATCTCCGGATACTCGCGGTAGGTCTCCTCGCGGAGCACGACGCAGATGTTGTACTGCGGGAAGAACTTCTTGTCGTCCTCCAGCACCGCCAGGTTCAGGCCCGCGATGCGGCCGTCCGTCGTGAAGATCTCGCCGAAGTTGCAGGTACCGTTGGCGATGCCGGCGTAGATCGCGCCGGTGCCGAAGGTCTTCACCTCGGTGGTCGGGAAGCCGTAGGTCCGCTGGGCGCCCGGGAGGCCGTCCTGCCGGCTGGCGAACTCGGTCTCCACGCAGAACACGGCCTGGTCGGGGTTCTGCTTCAGGAACTCCGTCATGTCGGACGTGGTCCTCAGGTCGTGCTGCTCCGCGTACGCCTTCGTGGTGCCGAACGCGTAGGTGTTGTTGAGCTCGGAGTAGGGCAGCCAGCGCAACCCGTTCTGGGCCAGGTCCTCGTCCCGGACGGCCTCGTACTGCTCCTGCTCGTCGGGGATCGGCTCGGTGTGGCCCAGGTAGTTGATCCACCCGGTACCGGTGTACTCCCACGTCAGGTCGATGTCGCCGGTGCGCAGCGCGAGCCGGGAGTTCGACGAGCCCTGGATGTTGGTGAGGTCCCGGACGTCGGCGCCCGCCGCCGCGAGGGCCAGCTCGGCCATGTAGCCGACCAGGATCTGCTCGGTGAAGTCCTTCGAGCCGACCGTGAGGGTCACGCCCTCGAGCGCCGGCACGGGCATGATCGACCCCGGGGTGACGGTGAACGGCACGGCGGTGTTGGTCGACAGCCCGCAGCCCGCCAGCAGGGCCACCGACGCGAGCGCGGACACCGCCGCCCCGATCCGCCGGATCCCGCGCATCACTCGGCTCCCTTCGGGGCCAGCCACCGCTCCGCGATGCCGCCGAGCCAGTCGACGAGCAGGGCGAGCCCGATCGCGAGGACGGCGCCGACGTACATCACGGAGTTGAGCTGCAGCTTGTAGCCGGTGTCGATCAGCTCGCCCAGCCCGCCGCCGTTGACGAAGAACGCCAGCGTGGCGGTGCCGACCGCGAGCACCAGCGCGGTGCGCAGCCCGGCCAGGATCAGCGGCACGGCCAGCGGCAGCTCGACGCGCATCAGCACGCCGCGCGCGCTCATCCCGATGCCGCGGCCGGCGTCGATCAGCGAGCGGTCGACCTGCTGGATGCCGACCATCGTGTTCCGCAGCACCGGCAGGAGCGTGTAGAAGACCAGCGGGATCGTGACGGCCCAGAGGCCCACGATGCCCGACCACAGGAAGAACAGCACGATCACCCCCAGCGCCGGCGCGGCCTGCCCGACGTTGGCGATCGCGAGGAACACCGGGGCGAGCCACTTCAGCGCGGGCCGGGTGAGCGCGATGCCCAGTGGCACCGCGATGGCCACGACGAGCAGGCTCACCACGATCGTGATCAGCACGTGCTGGCCCAGCAGGGTCAGGATGGTCGGCAGGTTGAGCGTCTCCCGCTCGTTGGCGTTCAGCTCGCTCGTCAGGGCCCAGACGACGACCGCGACCACGATCACCACGACCGCGACCGGCTGGAAGAACAGCCGGAACCGGTCCGAGCGCGAGGTCACGCTCGGGGTGCGCTCGACGGCGCTGGTCTTGCTGACCCCGGGCAGGCCCTCGGCGACGGCGGTCATCCCGCCTCCCCCGCGCCGTGCTCCTCGCGGACACCGGCGATCACGTCCGTGACCGTGGTGATGTCGATGGTGCCGACGACCTCCCCGCGGGAGCCCGTCACGACCGCCCGGCCGCCCTCGGTGAGGATGGCCTCCAACGCGTCCTGCAGCGTGGACTGCGTGCTCACCGAGTCGCCGACCGGCTTGCCCGCCTGCTGCAGCGACCGGCGTCCGGCGAGCTCCCGTACGTGCACCCAGCGCGTCGGCCGGTGGCGCGCGTCGACGACCAGGGCATAGGTGCGCCCGGCCGTGGTGAGCCGGTCCGCGACGGTGGCCGGGTGCTCGTCCTCGGACACCGTGAGCACCTCGTCGGTGCTGTACTGCACGTCGCGCACCCGCATCAGCGTGAGCTGCTTCAGTGAGGCACCGGCGCCCACGAAGCCGGCCACGGTGTCGTTGGCCGGGTTGGCCAGGATCGCGTCGGGGGTGTCGTACTGCTGGATCGACGACCGGTCGCCCAGCACCGCGATCTTGTCACCGAGCTTCACGGCCTCGTCGAAGTCGTGGGTGACGAACACGATCGTCTTGCCCAGCTCGGACTGCAGGCGCATGAGCTCGTCCTGCAGGTTGCCGCGGGTGATCGGGTCGACGGCCCCGAACGGCTCGTCCATCAGCAGCACCGGCGGGTCCGCGGCGAGCGCCCGGGCCACGCCGACGCGCTGCTGCTGACCACCGGAGAGCTGGCGCGGCAGCCGGTTCGCGAACGTGCCCGGGTCCAGGCCGACGAGGTCCATCATCTCCTCGACGCGGGCGGCGATCCGCTTCTTGTCCCACTTGAGCAGCCCGGGCACCACCGCGATGTTCTGCGCCACCGTGTAGTGCGGGAACAGGCCCGCCTGCTGGATGGCGTACCCGATGGTGCGGCGCAGCTGGTCGGGATCGATGTGCAGGGCGTCCTTGCCGCCGATGGTGATCGTCCCGGAGGTCGGCTCGACCATTCGGTTGATCATCCGCATCGTGGTGGTCTTGCCGCAGCCGGAGGGGCCGACGAACACGACGACCTTCCCGGCCGGGATGGTCATCGTGAACTCCTCGACCGCCGGGGCCGCGGTGTTCGGGTAGCGCTTGGTCACGCGGTCCAGCTGGATCTCGGCGCCGGAGACGCCGGGGGCGTCGCTGGTGCTCACATCGGTGGTCGGCGACGTCGTCATCTCAGTCACGCACACCCTTCGAGATGGTGAGACGGGCGATCAGCACGAACACCCCGTCGAGGAGCAGGGCCAGGATCACCACGCCGAGCGTGCCGGCGAGGGCCTGGTTGAGGGAGTTGGCCGAGCCCGCGCGGGTCAGCCCGGAGAAGACCTCCGAGCCCAGCCCGAAGCCCTTGGCGTACGCCGCGATCACCGCGATGCCCATGAGCATCTGGGCGGAGACCCGCATACCGGTGAGGATCGCGGGCCAGGCCATCCGCAGCTCGACCCGGGTGAGCACGCCGGCCCGCCCCATCCCGATGCCCTTCGCGGCGTCGGTGACCGCGGGATCGACGCCCGCCAGCCCGACGATCGTGTTCCGCACGATCGGGAGCAGGCCGTACAGGGTCAACGCGATCACACTGGGCGTCACACCCAGGCCGACGATCGGGATGAGCAGGCCGAGCAGGGCGAACGACGGGATCGTGAGCACCGTGCTGGACAGGGCGGTCGCGACCGCCGAGCCGGCGGGGCTGCGGTAGACCGCGACACCCACCCCCACACCGATGAGGGCCGCGAGGACCGTGCACTGCACGACACCGCTCAGGTGGAGCAGCGCCTGGAGCGACAACCGGTCCCATCTCTCCGTGACGTACTGAGCGAGGCTCACCGCCGACCTCCTCTCGTCACTCTCGTGAAGTCATCGGCCCAAACCTGGTTTGGCTCGAGTCTGCGAGGGAACTTACGGCGAACCAGGGCGGCCTGCCGGGTGGAGCCGGGGCGAGTCGTAGCCGCCCCACGTCCGTTTCCCGCGCCGGGGCGCAAGGTCGGCCGGCGTCGTCAACACTGATGAAACCCGCCGCCCGGGCGATGCGGCCGGACGCGCGACGAGCGGGGTGACACACCGAACCGGACTTCTCCTCGGGGGTAGAAGCCAGCACGACCGCGATCCTCTCGGACCGCCCCGCCGCTCCGATCGTCTCCCTGCCCGCCCGGCCACGCCGGCGTCGGCCCGGGTGCCGGCGTCGTCGACGTCGCCTGCCGCTGTGGCCACGGGGCCACGGGGCCACGGCCCACGAGAACTACCGTCGCGGCACCGACTGCGCGGCGTGCGACTGCCCGCGCTTCCACCGGACCGCCGGCCTCCGCCTCTTCCGTCGCTGACCGCCCGCGGTCAGGCGTCCGCCTCGTCCTCGTCCTGCTGGGCGTCGGGCTCGTCGGCGTCCGGCTGACCGCCCGGCTGCTCGGCGCGGTCGCTCCCGGCCTCCTCGCCCTCCGTGGACCCCGTGCCGTCCGTGGACCCCGTGCCGTCCGTGCCCTCCCGGGCGTCCGCACCGTCCTCGGATCCGGGCGGCAGGGGTGCGAGGCCGGGGTCGTCGGTCGGGTCGTCGGACTCCGCGAACGTCTCGACCCCGTCCGCGTCCGCGGGCGATCCGAAGCCGCCACCCGCGCCCAATGCGACCGCGCCACCGAGGCCCAGGAGCGCAACCACCAGCCCGATCGTCACCGCCCTCGCGGGGTCCGTTCGTCGGGCGGGCCGGTCGGCATTCGTCCCGTCCCCGCGGGAACGCCCCGCGACGACGCGCCGCGCAGCGCTCGCGGGCACCGACACGAGCGTCTCGAGCGGGCCGCGGCCGAAGACCCGCCGCCACCCCGTCGCCAGCGCGAGCGCCCCGAGGGCCAGCGCGGCGAGCAGCAGCACCGGCTCGTCGGCCAGGATGCCACCCGCCAGCACCACCAGGTGCGCGCAGTACAGCGTCAGGGAGAGCTCACCCGCCGCGGCCAGCGGGGACAGCAGCCGACGCAGGGCACCGACGCGGGTCAGCAGCAGGAGCGCGCCCAGCAGGGCCATCGCGCACCCCAGGGTGTGTCCGAGGTCGACCGGGGTGTGCCCGTGCGGGGTGGGCAGGGCGAGGTACCACCACGTCGGCAGCGGATCGGCCTCCCACAGCAGCTGCTGCGCGGCCTCCCCGGACACGACGGTGCCCCTCCCGGCCGCCGCGGTCACCTGGGCGAGCCCGCCGAGGGGGTACAACAGGATCCACGACACGATCCGCGAGCCGGCCGCGAGCACCAGCCCGCCCCCGACCAGGGCCCAACCCACCCGCGGCGAGGACAGGTCGAGCCGGCCGATCGCCAGGCCGGCCGCGAGGTACCCGAGGTAGACGAGAGCGGGATACTCCCCCGTCAGGAACAGCTGCATCGCCAACCCGGCCGGGTCCTGGATCAGCGTTCCGAGCGTGGGGTCGGCGACCGCCCGCGGCAGCACGGATGTCGCGACGAGCGCCACCGGTCCGAGGAGGAAGGCGACGGCGGTCAGCGCGATCAGCGCGCGCTGGCCCAACCAGAGCAGGGGCACGGCGAGCAGGAAGAACACGCCGTAGAAGGGCAGGATCCCGTCGACCTCGTTCTGCGGCGCGAGGTAGCCGAGGACCAGGCCGAGCAGCCCGATCAGTACCGCGCGCGCAACGAGGCCGGCCGCGGCCGCTCCGCGCCCGCCGACCCGGCTACCGCCGAGGAACGCGACGCTCACGCCCGCCACCAGTACGAACGTCGAGACCGCCCGTCCGGCCGCGACGACGGTCGCCGCGGTCGGGGCTCCGTCCTCGCCGAAAACCGGGAAGACGTGCGTGGCGAACATGCCCAGCAGCGCGACACCCCGAGCGGCGTCGACCCCGACGATCCGACGGTCCCGCGACCCCGATGGAGCACGAGCGGGCACGGTCGGCCCGTCGGCGGCGAGCGGAACGGTAGGACCCTCGGCCCACGACGGGCCGGCCCGGACGATGGTCGACACAGCAGCTTCCTCCCCGACGATCCGCACACCCTCCTGGGCACGCGCCTCGGACCCGAAGCCTGGCGCTCCTGGACCGCGCAGTCGCTGGGGCCAGCCCCCACCGCCTCAGGTGAGCACCCCCCAGACCGACGACCGCCGCTCACGTCCGTACCGTCGTGCCGCGCTCACGGAGCCGACACTCGGCATCTCGGGACGCGCGGTCATCACCCCTCACGACCCGCTCTCGTCCGACACAGCTCCGCCGCCGCGCTATGGATCCACAACGCGGGAATCTGAGCGAGCACGACGCGTTATGGATCCATGATGCGGAAGACTGAGCGAGCACGACCCGTTATGGGTCCATGACGCTGTCACGCCGCGAGTGCGGGCGCGTCGTGGAGCCACCCGGGCGCATCACCGTGTCTGCCGCGGTGGTTCCACGCCCTGGCCGCATTGTGGGACGATAATGCGTCTTCTCCATCCGCTGCATCGCATGACGGTTCCCCAACGCGAATTATTATTGCGCCGCCGCCACGAGTCGTGGTTTCACAGCGACGCGCCATACCGAGCCGCAAGTGCGGGTTGTGGATTCACACCGCGCCTTCTCGAGCCGTTGCATTGCAATATGGTTCCACAATGCGCCTTCCCGAGGAGTGGGAACGCGTTATGGTTCCACAACGCGGGTTCTTCAGCCGCTGCAGCGCAATATGGTTCCATGACGCGCCACCTCGAGCCACTGCAGCGCATTATGGTTCCATGACGCGCCTATCACGGCCGCGTGAGCGCGTTATGGTTCCACAACGCGCCTTCTCGCCCTCCCCCGGCGCGTTGTGGTTCCACAGTGCGTTCACCCACCCGCTGGACCGGGTCGTCGCTCCTGGCCGCAGGTCGAGCGGATACGCGGGAAGGGCCCGCAGCAACACAGAAAAGCCCCGCAGCACCGCTGCCGGGCCTTTCACCGCGGGCCGGGACCACGGCCGCCAGAAACGAGACAAAAAGAGCGCCCCCACCTGCCCGGTGGGGACGCTCTTCGAGGTTTGATGTCGGCGGCGACCTACTCTCCCACACCCTGTCGAGTGCAGTACCATTGGCGCTGGAGGGCTTAGCTTCCGGGTTCGGGATGGGACCGGGCGTTCCCCCTCCGCCATCACCACCGACAACACTATCCAACTATCCCCCACCCACCCCGGACACAATCACCGGGGGGGTGACGGTCGAACACCAACCAGCCACCCGAAACCGGGCAACACTGGTTGTGTGCTCAGGGTCACACAGTGGATGCGAACAACATGTCATGGCAAGCCCTCGGCCTATTAGTACCAGTCG
>NZ_JBJZON010000045.1:0-24166 GCF_047200735.1 Pseudonocardia oceanicola | reverse complement strand
CAACCCGAGGCAGCCCATCCACAGGTCTTGACGATTGCTCTTGATCTGTCGGCCGCCCGGGCGACACCGCCACTGGTGGCGCACCGAGCGGGCAGTGACCTCAGAGGAGCCTGATCTCGGCAGGTCCCATCACAGTCCTGTCCCGCCCGCCCAGCGCGCTGTCGACCACGCGCTCCGGGAAGGGACACGCAGTCACTGATGAGCATCGCGCAGCAGGGCCGTCCGCGCATCGTCGTCGGAGTCGACACCCACAAGCACGTCCACGTCGCCGTCGCGTCGCGCCCAGCCCGACGCAGACAGGTAACCCGCATTCCGGGAAACCGGGGGAAGCTCAGCTCGACGGCTCGTCAGTACTGCGACATGCCTCCATCGACCGCCAGGGCAGCACCAGTCACCCAGGTCGACTCATCCGAGGCCAGGAAGAGCACAGCGTTGGAGATCTCCCGCGGCGGCATGACGCCAGGAATCCATGCGCCGAGCATCCCGAACAGGGCCGGGTTGTCCTCGTGCATGGGCTCGAAGGCGGGCAGAGCGAACTCCGCCATGGTCGTGTCGACTCCTCCGGGGTGGACCGAGTTCACCCGGACGTGGTCCTTCGCCAACTCCATCGCGAGAGACTTCGCCAGAGCGGTGACGCCGAACTTCGACGAGTTGTAGGGCACCTGGTAGGGGCCGGCCTTGAGCCCATTGGCAGAGCTGGTCAGGATGATCGATCCGCCGCCACCGTCGACCAGATGCTGCACGCCAGCCATCACGGTGTTCCATACCCCGATCAGATTCACGTCGATCGTCGTCCGCATGATCTCCGGCGTGACCTTGTGCCACGGCACCGTGATGTCGATGCCGGCGTTGGCGGAGATGACGTCCAGTCGCCCGAGTTGAGCGACGCCCTTGTCCACCACTGCTTTCAACGCGCCCAAATCGCGGACGTCCGCAACCTCGGCCACGATCCGCCGATCCAGAGCCTCCACCTGTCGCGCCGTCTCCGCTAGATCCTCCGGCGTCGACATCGGATACGGCACGTTCTCCACCGGCGCGGCAATATCGACCGCGATGATGTCCGCGCCCTCCTCTGCCAACCGCAGCGCATGCGCCCGCCCCTGCCCACGCCCAGCTCCCGTGATGAAGGCGACTTTCCCTGCAACCCGTCCCGGCATCGTCGACAGCTCCTCAATCCTCACGCGGGTGCCCCGTTACCCCCGCAGAGGCACGCTACACCTGTAGCCGATCGATGGAGGGGCCACCATGCTGATCTGACAGGCGAAGCGACTCCGCCGGGGCCACGGTCGTCGCGGGTGGGGCGCCACTGGATCGGCCGGGCTACTTCTTCGCGCCGACGATTCTCGCCGGCGTGGCCGAGGGTGTCCGGATCGTCGACGAGAAGCAGTTCGGGCCCGTCCCGCCGGTGATGTCCTACCGGACCGTGGACGAGGCGGTGGAGCGGGCGAACGCGACCGTGTTCGGCCTGTCCGGCTCGGTGTGGGGGCGCGACCCGGATAGGGCGGCCGCGGTGGCGGCGCGGCTCGACTCCGGCGTCGTCTTCGTCAACGACCACTTGACGCTGGAGCCGCACGTGCCCTTCGGCGGAGTGCAGTGGAGTGGGGTGGAGAGCGAGCACCGGGGGCTGGAGGAGTTCAGCTTGCTGCGGGTTCTCTACCGTTCCGCTGCGTGATGCACGTGCTTCCCGACGACCCCACCGTTGACTGGACCGCCCCGGGGGTCTTCGAGGTCGGTCCCGACCTCTACCGGATCCCGCTGCCGCTTCCCGAGGACGGGCTGCGAGCGGTGAACGTCTACGCCGTCCGTGACGGCGACGGACTTGTCTTGGTCGATTCCGGCTGGGCCCTCGACGAGGCCCGCGAGCTGCTGGAGCAGGCTCTCAAGGCGCTCGACTTGTCATTCTGCGACGTCCGCCGCTTCCTGATCACCCACATCCACCGCGACCACTACACGCTCGCTGTGGCCCTGCGCCGCGAGTTCGGCACCCGGTTGTCGCTGGGCTGCAAGGAGGCAGACACGTTGCGGGTGGCACAGGATCCGGAGGCCGACCCGTGGACCGGGTTGCTCTTCCAGCTGGGCCGGGGTGGGGCGCGGGCATTGGTCCGCGAGCTGAGCGCGGTGCCCTCGAAGCACGTCCTCTCGGACTGGGAGGACCCCGACGACTGGCTCGACGCGCCGGGCGAGGTCCGTCTGAACGATGCGGTGTGGCAGATGCACCCCACTCCTGGGCACACCAAGGGGCACGTCGTGTTCGTGGACCCGGCGCGGAACGTGATGTTCGCCGGGGACCACGTGCTCCCGCGGATCACTCCGTCGATCGGGTTCGAGCAGGCCCCGGACGTGCTGCCACTGGGCTCCTACCTGGACTCCTTGCGGCTGGTGCGAGCGCTGCCGGATCGCCGCCTGCTGCCGGCGCACGGACCGGTCTCTCCCAGCGTTCACGCCCGCGTCGACGAGCTGCTCGATCACCACAACGTGCGGCTCCAGCAGATGCGTGATCTCGTCGAGGCTGGCGCAAGCACGTCGGACGAGGTCGCGCGCAGGCTGCTCTGGACCCGGGGCCGACGGCGCTTCGAGGAGCTCGACCTGCTCAGCCAGTGCCTCGCGGTGACCGAGACGATGGCGCATCTCGACCTGCTGGCCGTGGGCGGACGGCTCCGGCGCTCCGACGTCGACGGCGTCTCGCACTACCGGAGCGGCTGAGACCGGCTCAGCCTGCCTGGGAGCACACGTGATGGCCCTCTCCCGGGCAGGCCGGCTCGTTCGTCAACCTCCCGATCAGCTCTTTGCCCTGCTCCACCCCCTGGCAGGGGTCGCGGTGCAGCGCGTCTCCCCACACGCTGCCGCTTGGCGGTCGACACAGCAGGCCGGGACATCGCCATCACAGGCCGCGTCCCCCCACACCTACGCGCGTGGAGATGACGTACCTACGCGCGTGGAGATGACGTTCTACAGAGACTTGACGTGACGTTGAGCTTGTGTGGAGTATTTGGTCACCCCGCGCAGCTACTGACGACAGGAGATATGCGAGCGATGAGCGCCCCCACGATCGACCGGGTGGACCCGGCCACACCTGCGTTGCCAGATGCCGGCGTGGTCCCGGAGGTCTCCTTCGCCACGTCGCCCGACGCGTACCGACACTGGCGGCTCGAGGTCGACGGTGAGGTGGCTACGTTGATCCTCGACGTCGACGAGACGGCGGGTCTGGTGCCGGGGTACGAGCTGAAGATGAACTCGTACGACCTGGGCGTGGACATCGAGCTCTACGACGCCACCCAGCGGTTACGGTTCGAGCACCCCGGCGTGCGCGCGGTGGTCGTGACCAGCGGCAAGGACAAGAACTTCTGCGCGGGCGCGAACATCCGGATGCTGGCGCAGAGCTCGCACCCGTGGAAGGTGAACTTCTGCAAGTTCACCAACGAGACCCGCAACGGGATCGAGGACGCCACCGCGAACTCGGGGCAGACGTGGATCGCGGCGGTGAACGGGACGGCGGCCGGCGGCGGCTACGAGCTGGCCTTGGCCTGCGAGAAGATCTTGTTGATCGACGACAACTCCTCGGCGGTGTCGCTGCCGGAGGTGCCCCTGCTGGGCGTGCTGCCCGGTACGGGGGGCCTGACCCGGGTGATCGACAAGCGGCGCGTGCGCAAGGACCGGGCGGACGTGTTCGCCACGAAGTCCGAAGGGATCCGCGGCAAGCAGGCCGTGGAGTGGAAGCTCGTCGACGAGGTGATCCCGAAGCGAGTCTGGGCGGAGACGGTGGCCGAGCGGGCCCGCGAGGCCGCGGCAGCGTCGTCGCGGCCGGTGGACGCGCAGGGAATCGTCCTGCTTCCGTTGGAGCCATCGGTCACGGACGCCGGCATCACCTACCGGCACGTCAAGGCGGAGTTCGACCGCGAACGTGGCCTGGTCGACATCGTCGTCCGGGTTCCGGAAGGCGCGGTCCCGGAGTCACTCGAGGAGATCCATCAGCTCGGCGACGAGTTCTGGCCGCTGGCGGTGACCCGCGAACTCGACGACCTGATCCTGCGGCTGCGGGCCAACGAGCTCGAGCTGGGCACGTGGATCATCCGGACCTCCGGTGCGATCGACGACGCGCTGGCATTCGAGCGGCTGCTGGCCGACCACGCGGGCGACTGGCTGGTCAACGAGATCCGGCACTACTTCAAGCGGGTCCTCAAGCGGCTCGACGTGACCTCGCGGTCGCTGATCGCGTTGATCGAGCCCGGCTCGTGCTTCGCCGGTCTGTTGCTGGAGCTGGCTCTCGCGTGCGACCGCCAGTACATGCTCGACAGCACCCTCGAGGAGGGCGCGGAGGCCGCTGAGATCGTCCTCACGGACAGCAGCTTCGAGGGTTACCCGATGCCGAACGGGATCGGACGGTTGCAGAGCCGGTTCTTCGGCGACAAGGACCACCTCGGTTGGCTGCGTCGGGAGGCGGGCCGTCGGATCTCCGCCGCCGAGGCCCTGGAGCTGGGGCTGGTCACCGACGCCCCGGACGACATCGACTGGGACGACGAGATCCGGATCATGCTGGAGGAGCGGGCGTCGCTGTCCCCGGACGCGCTGACCGGCATGGAGGCCAACCACCGGTTCGTCGGCCCGGAGACGATGGAGTCGCGGATCTTCTCTCGGCTGACCGCGTGGCAGAACTGGATCTTCGTGCGGCCCAACGCCTCCGGTCCGGAGGGGGCGCTGCGCCGCTACGGCACGGGACGCAAGGCCGATTTCGACCGCAAGCGGGTGTGAGGAACAGATGAGCATCGACTACACCGAGAAGATTCCCAACAACGTCGACCTCGCGGGCGACCGGAAGCTGCAGCGCGCGTTGGAGTCGTGGCAGCCCAACTTCCTCAACTGGTGGAAGACGATGGGCCCGGCTGTGCCGACCGAGGACGTCTACCTGCGCACCGCGGTCGACGTCGGCCGCGAGGGGTGGGCGCATTTCGGGCACGTCGCCATGGAGGAGTACCGCTGGGGCGTGTTCCTGTCGGAGCAGAACCCGGACCGCCGAATCGCATTTGGCGAGCAGAAGGGCGAACCGGTCTGGCAGCAGGTGCCCGGTGAGTACCGCGCCGACCTGCAGCGGCTGATCGTGATCCAGGGCGACACCGAGCCGGCCTCGGTGGAGCAGCAGCGCCGCCTCGGCGAGACCGCCCCGTCGCTCTACGACCTGCGCAACCTGTTCCAGGTCAACGTGGAGGAGGGCCGCCACCTCTGGGCGATGGTGTACCTGCTGCACGCCTACTTCGGCCGCAACGGCCGCGAGGAGGCCGAGGCGCTGCTGCAGCGCAACTCCGGCGACCTGGACAGCCCGCGCATCCTCGGGGCGTTCAACGAGGAGACGCCGGACTGGCTGTCCTTCTACATGTTCACCTACTTCACCGACCGGGACGGCAAGTACCAGCTCGGCACGCTGAAGGAGTCCGCGTTCGACCCGCTCTCGCGCACCTGTGAGTTCATGTTGAAGGAGGAGGCGCACCACATGTTCGTGGGCACCACCGGGATCGACCGGGTGGTCACCCGCACCGCGGAGCTGATGCGCGAGCACGACACCGAAGACGTCGCCCCGCACGGCGGCATCGCGCTGGACGTGATCCAGAAGTACATCAACTTCCACTACTCGGTGTCGCTGGACCTGTTCGGCTCCGAGCAGTCCACGAACGCGGCGAACTACTTCACCGCGGGGCTGAAGGGCCGCTGGCAGGAGGAGCGCCGCCGCGACGACCACCAACTGACCGAGCAGGCGGCGTCCATCGCCGTGGTCAAGGACGGGCAGGTCGGCACGGACGAGGTGTCCGCCCTGCTCGCGCTGAACCTGGATCTGCGTAACGAGTACGTCAAGGACTGCGAGAACGGGCTCCGGCGCTGGAACCGAATCCTGGAGACCGCCGGGATCGACCGCACGCTCACGCTGCCCCACGTCGGGTTCAACCGCGAGGTGGGCCTGTTCGCCGAGCATCACATCACCCCGAAGGGCGACCTCGTCGGCCCGGACGTCTGGGCGGCGAACCAGGACGCCTGGTTGCCGACCGAGGCGGACAAGACCCACGTCCAGTCGCTGATGCGACCGGTCTACGAGCCCGGGAAGATCGCCGGCTGGGTGGCGCCGCCCAACACGGGGATCAACGGCAAGCCATTCGACTACGAGTACGTCCACCTCACCTGATCACTCGACCTACACCCGTACGGAGACGGACCGTCATGCCCTACGTGATCGCCGAAGCCTGCATCGACGTCATGGATCGGTCCTGCATGGACCAATGTCCGGTGGACTGCATCTATGAGGGCGGCCGCAAGCTCTACATCAACCCCCTCGAGTGCATCGACTGCGGTGCCTGCGAACCGGCCTGCCCGGTCGAGGCCATCACCCAGGACCGCGCCGTGCCCCCGGGGCAGGAGGCGTTCGTCGCCGACAACCTGCGCTTCTTCGAGGAGCCGCTGCCCGGTCGCGACGAGCCCCTCGGCCAGCCCGGCGGTTCCGGCGACCTCGGCCCGGTCGGGATCGACACCGACTTCATCGCCCGCTACGTGCGCGACTGACCCGGAGGACCCGTGAGCGAACCCCTGGCTTCCTACGCCACAGGGCGGTGGCACACCGCCCCCGACGTCCGCACCGCCGGAGTGCCCGTTGCCGACGCCGTCACCGGCGAGGAGGTGACCCGGGTGTCCAGTGCTGGCCTGGACATGGGCGCGGTGCTCGACCACGCGCACTCCGTCGGCGGGCCGGCGTTGCGCGCGCTGACCTTCCACCAGCGCGCCGCTCTGCTGAAGGCCCTGGCCGGGCACCTGCGCGAGCACCGCCGGGAGTTCTATGCCCTCTCATATCGCACGGGCGCAACCCTGTCCGACTCGAAGTTCGACGTTGACGGCGGCATCGGCGTGCTCTCCGCTTACGCAGCGATCGGGGCCCGCGAACTACCCGACGACACCGTCCTCGCTCTCGACGAGCCGCAGCCGCTGGGACGGGGCAGCACCTTTGCCGGGCAGCACCTCGCCGTGTCCCGGCTCGGGGCGGCAGTGCAGATCAACGCCTACAACTTCCCGGTCTGGGGGATGTTGGAGAAGCTCGCGCCCGCCCTGCTCGCGGGGGCCCCGTCGATCGTCAAGCCCGCCACGGTCACGTCCTACCTGACCGCGCTGGTGGTGCGGGAGATCGTCGGGTCGGGGATCCTGCCCGAGGGGGCGCTCCAGCTCGTCTGCGGTTCGACCGGGGACCTGCTCGACCGCCTCGGCCCGCAGGACTCGGTAGCCTTCACCGGTTCCGCCGAGACCGGGCGAAGGCTGCGCAGCCATCCCTCCGTCGTCGCGGAGGCGATCCGGTTCACCGCGGAGGCGGACTCGCTGAACTGCTCGATCCTCGGTCCCGACGCGATCCCCGGCACGCCCGAGTTCGATCTCTACGTCGACCAGCTGGTCACCGAGATGACCGTCAAGGCCGGCCAGAAGTGCACGGCGATCCGCCGCGCGCTCGTGCCCGCGGACCGGGTCGACGCCGTGCTCGACGCCGTCCGCGGCAGACTGGAGGAGGTCGTCGTCGGCAACCCGAGCTCCGAGGGCGTCACGATGGGGGCGCTCGCCGGACTTGACCAGCGGGACGACGTGCGCGCCGCGGTCGACGCCCTGGCCCGGGCCGGGCGGATCGTGTCCGCCGACCCGGACAAGGTCGACCCGGTCGACGCCGATCCCGAGCGCGGCGCCTTCATGACCCCGGTCCTGCTGCACGGGGATCCGGATCGCGCGGAGCCACACGACGTCGAGGCGTTCGGGCCGGTCAGCACCGTCCTCGCCTACGACACCGTCGCCGACGCGCTCGCGCTGGCCGCGCGCGGGCGCGGGAGCCTCGCAGCCTCCGTGGTGACCGCGGACGGAACCGTTGCGCGTCAGGTCGTCCACGGGCTTGCGCCCTGGCACGGTCGGGTCCTGGTCCTCGACCGCGACTGCGCGGCAGAGTCGACGGGCCACGGCTCTCCGTTGCCCGGTCTGTTGCACGGGGGCCCGGGCCGCGCCGGTGGCGGCGCCGAGCTCGGTGGTCTCGATTCCATGCACCACCACCTACAGCGCAGTGCCGTCCAGGGTGGACCGGCGGTGCTCGCCGCGACGAGGACCGGAGAGCTGGCATGAGCGCGCACCGGGTCGCGGTCGTCGGGTCGGGGCCGTCGGGGCTCTACACCGTCGCCGCTCTCCTGGCCTCCGGCGGACCGCTCCACGTCGACGTCATCGACCGGCTTCCGACGCCTTACGGCTTGGTTCGCTACGGGGTCGCCCCGGACCACGCGAAGATGAAGGCGGTCACCCGTGTGCTGGCCAAGCCGTTCGCGAAGGACCGGGTCCGGTTCCTCGGCAATGTCGAGGTCGGCCGGGACGTGAGCCACGCCGATCTCGCGGAGCACTACGACGCCGTCGTGTACGCGTCGGGCACCGAGCACGACCGGCGGCTCGGCATTCCCGGGGAGGAGCTCCCGGGTTGCGTCGGGTCGGCCGAGTTCGTCCGCTGGTACAACGGCCATCCCGACGCCAGGGAGTTCACCCTCGGTACGGAGCAGGTCGCCGTCGTCGGAGCGGGCAACGTCGCGCTGGACGTGGCGCGCGTCCTCGGCCGCACTGCCGACGAGATGCGCGACACCGACGTTCCCGCCCGGGTCCTCGAGGAACTGGGACGCAGCGCCGTGCGGGAGATCCACGTGCTGATCCGCCGCACGCCCACGGACGCGAAGTTCACCCCGGCCGAGCTCTTCCAGCTCTCCGAGCTCGCCGACGCGGACGTGATCATCCACGACGGCGGCGCCGCGATCGCCGACCCAGACACCGCCGACGATCGCCGCGTCCGGCTCAACCTGGAGACCTTCCAGACCTTCGCCAACACCCCGCCGCAGGGCCGCACGCGACGCATCCACCTGCGCTTCCTCACCTCTCCTGTCGAGGTCCTCGGCGACGACGCGGTGGAGGGAATCGTGGTAGCGCACAACCGCTCCGGGCACCGGCAGACCCTGCCGGTCGGACTCGTCGTGTCCGCCGTCGGGTTCCGCGGCACCCCCCTGCCCGGACTCCCGTTCGACGAGGGCTCGGGAACCGTGCCGAACGAAGCCGGCCGCGTGGCCCCGGGCGTTTACGTCGCGGGATGGCTCAAGCGGGGACCAAGCGGCATCATCGGCACGAACAAACCCGACGGGGCCGAGACCGCCGCCGCGGTGCTGGCGGACCTGGCCGGACACCCGGTCGCGGAACCTCCCGACCTGCTCGACATGCTGGCAAACCGGGGCGCCGTCCCGGTCGACTGGGCGGGCTGGCTCCGGCTCGAGGAGCACGAGGCCACGCTCGGCGGCGCCGACGGCCGAGGCCGGGTGAAGGTCCACGACCTCGCCTCGATGCTGCGCCACGCCGCGCCGGTCGCGGTCTGAGCCGATCGGCTCAGCCCCGAAACACCGTCGCCGGGTTCGTGTACCGCGTTCCGGGGACGTCCCGGAGCCGGTGCGCGTTGCCCGCGACCACCGGCGCTGCCGGGCCAGCAACGGCAGCTCGTCCGAAAGAACGCCGAGCCCGATGCGGGATCACCCGCAGCGACATCAGCGCCGGGAGGCCCAGGACGAGGGCGCCTCGCCCCGGATGCGCTCGTGACTGTGGCCCGCGGCGGGGATGGCACGTCTCGGCATGCTGCTCGGCCGGGTCTGCGTGGCGGAGCGGTCCCCGGGGTCAGGCCACTGTCTCGACCCACGGCCGTCCGGGAACGGTGAGGGTCCGGCCGTCCGCGGTGGTGGCTTCCTCGAAGAAGTCCCGGTACTGCATCTGCACGTCGTCGGTGAGCTCGTCGACCCGGCGCACGGGCGCCATCGGCACTTTGTGGGCCTGGGCGAGGGCCAGCAGCTCGTCGCGGGTGCGCTCCATCAGCCATGGGATCACGAGGGCGTCGACCTCGTCCGGGTAGTCCATGGCCATCGCGCGGGCGTCGGTGTAGCGCGGTTCCCGGGTCCAGGCCGGCGAGCCCAGCATCTCGACGAACCGGTCCCACTCGGGTGCGGTGCGCGCGATCAGGGCGACGTGCCCGTCCTTGCACGGGAAGATGCCGAAGGGCCAGCGCCCGCCGGATCCGGGGGCCCGATGCCCGTCGCGGCGCAGCTCGATGTCGTAGTACTGCCCGACGGCGCCGTAGATTCGCACGTAGGAGGCCAGAACCTCGGCGCCGCTGATCTCCACGAGCGCGCCCTGGCCCTCGCGCCGGGCCCGCAGCACCGCGGCGGCGGTGGCACCGGCGCCGCTGATGCCGAGCTGGAGCGCGCCGAGGGCGTACGGCGCGGCGAGCGGCTCGCGGTCGGGGTGGCCGGTGAGGTGCATCAGTCCGGACACCGCTTGCATCGCAACCTCACCCCCCTTCCACCCGGCGCGCTCGCCGGTGCGGCCGAGCGGGGAGAGCAGTGTGACGACCAGGCCGGGGAACTCCTCGCGGAGCCGCTCGGGGGACAGCCCGCGGGCGTCGAGCTCCTCGGGATCGAGGTCGGTCAGCAGGACCTGCGCCCCGGGGAGGAGCGCTGTGGCCTCGGCGCGGGTTTCGACCTTGCGCAGGTCCAGGTAGGGATCGGGATCGGACGCGGCGGCTCGCACCACCGTCGCGCCGACGTCGGCGAGGAGCTTCCCCGCGTAGGCCGCGGAACGCGTTGCCGCGATCTCCACGACGGTCACGCCCGCCATCGAGTCGTACATCAGTGGAAGACCCCTTCGGTGGCCAAGCGGGTGATCTCGGCGGCCTCGAGACCGAGCAGGTCGCGGGCGATCTCCTCGGTGTGGCCGCCCAGCAGCGGGGACGAGGATCGGACGCTCGGCACGGCGCCGTCGAGGTGCCAGGGCACGCTCGTCGCGGTCAATTGCCCGAGCACGGGATGCTCGACCTGCTGGAACAGCCCGCGACCCCGGAATCCGGGATCGGTGAGGACCTCGTCCGGGGTGAGGACCGGGGTGGCGGCGACCCCGCCGGCCTGCAGCCGGGCGACCAGGTCGTCGCGGTCGCTCATGGCGGCCCACTCGGTCGGGTCGACGCCGTCGGGCACGTCCTCGATCACGACCCAGCCGCCGTCTCGGCACGGCACGACCTCGCGGCGCCCGGTCGGTGCGGTGTTGCCCACCGGGCCCGGGGCCTTCCCGGTCTCGGCGTACTCGACCATCGCTTCACCGATCAGCGCCACGCAGGCCTCGGTCTGCGACAGGTCGAGATGGCGCCCCCCGCCGGTCCGCGTGCGCCCGTTCAGCGCGGCGAGCACCAGGTAGGCGCCGTAGAACGAGCAGTTCAGGTCGGCCATCGCAGTGGCCGACGCGCCCACGACCGCGCCGTCCTCGTAGCCGATGAGTCCCTCGACGCCCGCGAGCGAGCTCATGATCGGTGCGTAGGCGCGCTGGCCCCGCAGCGGCCCGTCCTGGCCGTAGCCGGTCGCCGACAGCACGACGAGCCGCGGGAACCGTTCGAGCAGCTCGTCGACGGACAGGCCGAGGCGCTCCAGCCAGCCGGGGGCGAAGTTCTGCACGAACACGTCGGACTCGCCGATGAGCCGGAGGAAGAGCTCGCGACCGGTCTCGTTCTTGAGATTCAGCGTGATGCTGCGCTTGCTGGCGCTGGCCTCGTGCAACAGGCCGAACCCCTCCAGCCGCAGCGTCTCGGGGTCGGCGAGCCCGGACATGGCGGCCCGCGGCACTCGGACCCGGTTGACGTCGAGTTTGGCCCGCGACTCCACCTTGACGACGTCCGCGCCCAGCTCGGCGAGGATCCGACCGGAGAGCGGCGCCGCGACGCCCGTGGTGACCTCGACGACCCGGATGCCCGACAGCCAGTTGATCGGCCGATGGGCGGCTCCGGCCCCCGAACTTTGCTTCGTTGCACGAACCATATTGCTGATGCTGCGGCTCGATCTCCGCAACTGTCAAGGGTCACGAAGCAGTTGGTCGCCCGATGCCCCGGCGGCGGCTCCGCCTTCCCCGCTGCTCGGGCCGTGGCTTGACGCGCGGCCACGTGTCCGGATCGACCTCGGCGAGCTTCCACAGCGCCGGGAGCGCGGCGGCGAGGGCGACCCGCTCGTGGTCGGGGAGCGCCGCGATCCGCGCGGTGAGGCGCTCGTGGCGCAGCCGGAGATTGCCGGCGAGGGCGTCGCGACCCGCCGGCGTGATGCTGACCAGCACCTGCCTGCGGTCGTCGATCCCGTCGTGCTTCGTGACCAGGCCGGCCGCGGCCAGGCGGCGCACGATCTCGGTCATCGTCGAGACCGCCCGGCCGTCCGCAGCGGCGAGCTCGGTGACCGGCAGCGCGTCGGCGGCCGTGAGCTGGCTCAGGACGAGGCTCTGGGGTGCGGTCAAGGGCGCGGTCGCATTGGTCTCGCGCAGCCTGCTTCCGATCATGGTGAGGGGGACGCGCCCGGCGGTTGCGATGTCCTCCGGGCTCAGGGCGGCCGGGTTGCGCTCGAGGATCCGCCTCATCGGCGACCCCGGATCGCCGTCACCGGGCTGACTGTCCGTGTCCCCGTCCATCTCCGCAGCCTAACGACGGTGGCGCACAGGAAGGGGATCGCTCCGACCTCTTGACAGAATGGTTCGTGACCCGCAACAGTTCGCCGTATGGTTCGTGCGACGAAGCAACCGAACTCCGGCACGCTGACCGCCGCGCTGATGAGCCGTGATCCGGACGGCCTCTCGGCCTGGGAGATCGCGGCGGTGGCCCGGTCGCCGCTGACGATGCTCGGCACCTTCCTGCGCCGGACGCACGATGAGGCCGCGCTGTCCCCGGCGCAGAGCCTCGTGCTGAGCCAGCTGCTGGCGGACGAGTCCCTCCCGATCTCGCACCTCGCCGCGGCGGACGGCCGGGCGGTCTCGACGATGACCGAGATCGTGCGGCGTCTGGTCGAGGCCGGTTACGTGACGAAGGAGGTGGGTGCTGTGGATCGCAGGCAGGTGCGCGTCTCGCTGACCGAGGCGGGACGCGCCGCGCTGGCAGGGAACCTCAAAGCGCGCAACGAGTCGCTGGCGGCCCGGATCGCGGACCTCTCCGCCGAGGACCGGGTCGCGCTCGCTCGGGCGCTGCCTGCGCTGTGGTCGCTGGCCCGTATCGACTGGCGTCAGTGGCCGCGGATGATGCGCACGGCCGACGTGCCGCGCCGGCGTCGGCGCTCATCCGGTCGTTCCCCCGCACCGGACGTCGAGCGGCCCGCCCTCGCCGAGGCGGTGGGCCGGTGACCGCCGGGGCCCGCGGCCCGCTCGCGAACCGCTACACGGACCTGGTCGGAATTCGCCATCCCGTCGTGCAGGAGGGGATGGGCCCGTTCAGCACCACGCACCTGGCCGCCGCGGTGTCCAACGCAGGTGGCCTCGGAACGGTCAGCGTCCCCGGCACCACGGGCGACCTGCACGAGGCGGCCGCGGTCCTGCGCCGCAGCGTGGAGGAGTGCGCGACCTTGACCGGCGCGCCCTTCGCGGTCAACATCCCAGTCGGTCATGACCGGGAAGGCGGCATCGCCGCCTTCGCCCGGATCTACCTCGACGCAGTCCTGGAGGCGCGCCGGGCTGACGCTGGGCTCGCCGCCCAGCTGCGCGTCTTGACCACCTCCGCGGGCTTTCCGGCGGGTTTGACCGAACGGGTCCACGACGAGGGCATGATCCATCAGCACAAGGTCGGATCCACCCGACACGCACTCAAGGCGGCGCGGGCCGGCGTCGACGTCGTGCTCGCCGCCGGCTTCGAGATGGGCGGGCACGCCCCCACGAGCGGGATGCACACCTTCGTCCTCACCCCGAACATCGCCGAGGCGGTCGACGTCCCAGTGGTGCTGACCGGCGGAGTGCGCGACGGCCGCGGCCTGGCCGCCGCCCTCTGCCTCGGCGCCGACGCCGTCGCGCTGGGCACCCGCTTCGCCGCGACCTCGGACAACCCCGACTGGCACCCCGGCTACCGGGCTGCGCTGGTCGCCGCCGGAGAGGGAGACGACGTCGTGGTCGACGGGGTCTTCGGCCCCTGCCGCACCCTGCGCAACGTCGAGTCCGACGCCATGCGCGCCACGGTCGCCGCGGGCGGGACCGTGCGGTCTGCGACGAAGATCGAGTCCATGCGGCGCGCCCAGATCGAGGGCGACGCCGAGCACGGCCTGGTCCTGATGGGCCAGGTCGCGAGCGGCATCACCGATGTCGTGTCCGTCGCGGAGTTCCTGCCCGCGATGATCGACGAGGCGGCCGCTGTGCTGCGCGCGCGGCAGCCGCTGCCCGCAGCTGTGGAGGTGTGACGGGCGATGGAGCTGAAGGTGACCCGCTACGAGGTCGACGAGGCGGGGGTGGCCACGGTGTGGCTGCACCGGCCGCAGCGGCGGAACTCGTGGACGGGCCGGATGCACGATGAGTACCGGTGGATCTGTAAGACCCTCGACGACGACCCGCGGGTGCGGGTGATCGTGCTGACCGGCTCGGGGAACACGTTCTGCATCGGGGCGGACCCGAAGGCGCTGGCCGGGTACGTGGAGGCCGATCACTACGATCCGGCCCTGTCGAAGGAGGCGGCCACCCCCGGCTACGGGGTGCGCCCGGAGTTCGACTCCGACATGGCGTGGCAGCTGGGTATGCGCACGCCGATGATCGCGGCGGTGAACGGGGCGTGTGCGGGGATCGCGGTGGCGATCGCGGCGTTCTGCGACCTGCGTTTCGCCGTGACCGGGGCGAAGCTGACCACCGCGGCACCGAAGCTGGGGCTGCCCGCGGAGTACGGGCTGTCGTGGATCCTGCCGCGGCTGATCGGGATGACCCACTCCGCGGACGTGCTGCTCTCCGGGCGGGTGGTGCTGGCCGAGGAGCTTGAGCGGATGGGGTTTTTCAACGCCGTCGTCGCGGCCGAGGACTTCGCCGAGCAGGTGTGGGGCTACGCACGGCGGCTGGCGGCGATGTCCCCGACCGCGGTGTCGACCGCGAAGCGGCAGCTGTGGGGCGACGTGCTGCACTCCGACCCGCGCCGGGCGGTCGAGCAGAGCAAGGAACTGATCGGGAAGCTGATGAACGAACCCGACTACGCCGAAGGCGTCGCCGCCTTCGTCGAGAAACGCCCACCGAGGTTCGTTCGGGACGGGGACGCGGGATGACCGCCGCCACGGGATCCGCGCCGACCCAGGTCCGCTGGGGGCGCGAGGTCGAACGCGGCGTCGTCGCCGGGCACCCCTGTCTGGTCTACGTCCACCGGCCGCGGTCGCTGGCCGAGCTGCTGCTCGAAGGCCGCCGCTGGCCGGAGCGGGAGTTCCTGGTTCAGGGCGAGCGCCGGATGACGCGCGCCGAGCACGAGCACGCGGTGGCACGGGTAGCTGCTCACTTGCGCGCCCGCGGGGTCGGTCGCGGGGACACCGTCCTGCTGCTCGGTTTCAACCGGATCGAGTGGGTCGTCGCATTCTGGGCCGTTCAGGCGGTCGGCGCGGTCGTCGCGCTGGGGAACGCCTGGTGGAGCGACGACGAGGTCGCCGGCGCCGTCAGCGTCCTCGCCCCGACCCTCGCCGTCACCGATCGGACGGTCGACGGGGTGTCGACCGTCGGGTTCGACGCTCTGCAGGCTGTCGCGGAGGAACCCGTCGAGGTCGGGCTCGACCTGGTCCCGGTCGAGGAAGACGATCTTGCGCTGATCATGTTCAGCTCGGGGACGACGGGTGCGCCCAAGGGCGTGCTGATGTCTCACCGCTCCGTGGTGGCGAACATCCAGAACGTCCTCGGCCTGACCGGCCGGCTGCCCGGCGAGCTGGCCGCGGACCACCCCGGGACCGTCGCGATGCTGTCAGTGCCACTGTTCCACCTGGCCGGTGTCCAGGTCTCATTGACCACGCTGCTCTCCGGCGGCCGGGCGGTCTTCCTGCCCGGCAAGTTCGACCCCGCCGAGGTCCTGCGCCTGATCCAGGCCGAGAAGGTGCGGGTGTGGGGCTCGATCCCCACGATGGTCTCCCGCGTCCTCGATCACCCGGACTTCGACGACTACGACACCAGCAGCGTCTCGTCGGTGCCGATGGGCGGCGCGGCGATCTCCCCCGAGCTGCGGGCCAGGGTGAGCGAACGGTTCGCCGGCGTTCGGTCCCGCGTCGGTAGCCTCTACGGGCTGACCGAGGCCGGCGGGGTGCTGGCCGCCGGTTCGGGCAAGGACATCACGTCCCGGCCGGGCGCGGTCGGCAAGGCGCTGCCCGTCGTCGAGCTGACCATCCGCAACCCCGGGCCGGACGGCGTCGGCGAGATCGGGGCCCGCACGCCCACGATGACCGGTGGCTACCTCGGCGACCCGGAACCGATCACCGACGCCGACGGCTGGATCTTCTCCGGCGACCTCGGCCGGATCGACGACGAGGGATGGCTCTACGTCACCGGGCGCAGCAAGGACATCGTGATCCGCGGCGGCGAGAACATCGCTGCGGCCCACGTCGAGTCGTCCCTCGCCACCCATCCGGAGGTCGCCGAGGTCGCCGTGGTGCCGCTGCCGCACCCGGACCTGGGGGAGGAGGTCGCCGCGGCCGTCGTGCTCCGACCCGGCGCCACAGCCGCCCCCGACGAGCTGGCCGCGCACGCGGGCCGCGTGCTCGCCCGGCACGAGGTCCCGAGCCGGTGGTGGCTCCATCCCGGCCCCCTGCCCACCAACGCCTCGGGCAAGATCCTCCGCCGGACCGTCCGCGAGGAATGGCCCGACCCCGACGACACCCCGAACAGGAGTGCCCGAGCATGACCGACGCCATTCTCGTCGAACGCGACGGGCCGGTGGGGCGACTCGTCATGAACCGGCCCGAGAAACACAACGCCCTGCGCTTCTCCGATCTCGATGTATTGGTCGAGGCGCTCCACGACCTGGAGGACGACGACGACATCAAGGTCATCGTCCTGAAAGGCAACGGAAAGTCGTTCTGTTCCGGGCACGACTACAACGACGCCGCCAAGTCCTACGGTTTGGAGCCGGGTGTCGACGGCGCGAAACCCCGGCGGCCGAGCCAGCGTTCCCGCCTCGCCCGCGACCGGAAGCTGGGGGAGAACTACAAGGCCTTCCAGTACGCGCTCAAGCCGGTCATCGCGCAGGTCCAGGGCGTGTGTATGGGGGCCGGGCTGTACCTCGTCGAGCTGGTGGACCTGGCCCTCGCGGCGGACACCGCCCGGTTCAGTCACGCCGAGCAGCGCCTCGGGCTCGCCGGCAACACCTGGCACCTGAACTCCCAGATCCTGCAGTACGGGCAGAAACGCGCCCGAGAGCTCCTGCTCCTCGGCGACGAGTTCGACGGCCCCGCCGCGGCGGAGTTCGGACTGGTCAACCGGTCGGTTCCCGAGGACCGGCTCGAGGCCGCGGTGGAGGAGTGGGCAGCCAGGATCGCCCAACACCCCCGCGACGCACTGGTGACCGGACGGGCGATGTGGCAGCTCGCGCTGGACAGCCTGGGCGGGAGCGACCAGTTCGCCCGCGGCTACGTGGGCCACACCCTGGGCACCAACCTCCGTTTCGAGGCGGACGAGTTCAACTTCCTCCGCGAGCGCAGCCGGAGCGGAACCAAGAAGGCGTTCGCGAAGCGGGAGGGGCACTACTCCGGACAGTGATCGGGGAGGCGAATGCGGGCCTGCCGACTCTCGACCAATTCGTCATGCCGGAGAACGACCGGGAACAGTCGGATCGATTCGTTGACCCGGTCACCCGCTTGTGTCAGAATCTCCCGAAATCGTCATACCGGCGGCTCGATCAACGACGGTCGACCCCATGGCTCGCAGTGAATGCGGGAGATGCCGGACCCGAGTGCGATAGTGACGTTCTTCCGTCTGACTGTGAGGATTCAATGACGACTTCTGTTTCGAGTCAGGGGGCGGCGGCGCTCAAGGCGCGCATCGATCGCTTGCCGCTCGCGACGGCGACCCACCACCGAACGGACTCCGGCAGCGTCCGGAGGTCGATCAGGCTACCCATCACATGGCGGGGCGAACGAGTGCTACGCCTTCCAGCTCGTCCGCGACGGCCGTTCCGAGGATCGCGCAGGTCCCGGCCTTCTCCAGGCTGTCGACGGCACGGCTCCCACGGATGCGGTGCCGCTCGCCACGGGCCTGACGATGGGCGATGGTCGGCCGACGAGATCATCCCGACTCTGCTCCACCTCCAGCGCCAGGGCAGGTTCCCGGCGGAGCGGCTCATCACCACCTACCCACTGGAATCGATCAACGAGGCGGCCGAGGACATGGAGTCCGGGAAGACGCTCAAGGCCGTCCTCATACCCCCGTCGACAGGAGCCTGACCAATGACGGTCGTTGCCCACCACCACCGCACGTCCCGACCACGACGTCTCGCGGGCGTGCTCGGTGCCGTCCTGGCCCCCGCCCTCGTCCTTGCGGGCTGCGGGCAGTCCGCGGGGTCCGGGGACTCCGGCGAGGCCACCACGGTGGCCGTCGGGTCGCCGGCCAGCATCAGCAACGCGCCCTTCTACATCGGACTCGAGCGCGGCTACTTCCGGGACGAGCGGATCGACCTGCAGCTCCAGACCTTCGGCTCCGCGAGCCAGACGATCGCCCCGCTCGGCGCCGGGCAGCTGCAGGTCGCAGCGGGGTCGCCGTCCGCGGGCCTCTACAACGCGATCGCGCGGGACGTGAAAGTCAAGATCGTCGCCGATTCCTCGCACGCCGCCGAGGGCGCGAGCTACATGGCGCTGCTCGTGCGTAAGGACCTGGTCGACAGTGGCCGCTTCACCAGCTTCGCCGACCTGAAGGGGCTCACTGTTGCCGACTACGGGGACGGCGGAACTCCGCATGCCGCGCTGGCTCGGATGGCCGAGGAGGGCGGGCTCACCCTGGGTGACCTGAAGCGGACCACGCTCGCCGGGCCAGACCACGTCTCGGCGCTGGAGAACGGGTCGATCGACGCCAGCATCAGCGTCGAACCGATCGTCACCCAGGCCGTCGACAGCGGAGCGGCCGTGCGGTTCGCGGGGACGGACGCCGTCGATCCCGGTCAGCAGATCGGGGTGCTGCTCTACGGCAGCGACTTCATCTCCCGCGATCCGGACGCCGCGCAGCGGTTCATGCGGGCCTACCTGCGCGGGGTCCGCGACTACAACTCGGCGCTGCAGGACGGCAAGCTAGCCGGCCCCGGCTCGACCGAGATCATCGACATCGTCAGCAAGTACAGCAAGGTCCCGGCCGCCACCCTCGGAAAGATCATCTCCCACGGTGTCGACCCGGACGGCAAGGTCAACGAGAAGTCGCTGCAGGCCGACTTCGACTTCTGGAAGTCGGCCGGCCTCATCCAGGGCGACGTGGACATCGCGGGCGCGGTGGACCCGACCTTCGCCGAAGCGGCCGTCCAGGCCATGGGTCCGTACACCCCCGCCAGCTGACGACACCGACGAAGGGAACGCTTCGATGAGCAGCACCGCCGTCGGCCGAGACCACCGAGCCGACGACCCGATGACCGAGACCGTGACCGAGGCGAAGATCCGGGTCCAGGGCGTCGGCAAGACGTTCGCGACCCGCTCCGGCGACACGCTCGCGCTCGACGACGTGAGCCTGGAGATCGGCGAGGGCCAATTCTGCTCGATCGTGGGCCCGAGCGGGTGCGGCAAGACCACCCTGCTCCGGATGCTGGCCGATCTCGAGACCCCATCCACCGGATCAGCCGAGCTGGGGGCTGCGCGGCCGGGCAAGCCCGCCCAGTCCCTCGTCTTCCAGGGCGACTCCGTCTTCCCATGGATGACGGTGTGGGACAACGCCGCCTACGGCCTGCGGATGCGCGGCGCACCCGAGGCGGAGGTCCGCGAGGTGGTGGGGCACTACCTCGGCAAGACAAGCCTGTCGAAGTTCGCGAAGGCCTACCCCCACGAGCTCTCGGGCGGCATGCGGCAGCGCGTCTCGGTGGCGCGGGCCTTCGCCAACGACCCGGACGTCCTGCTGATGGACGAGCCCTTCTCGGCACTCGACGAGCAGAACAAGGCCATCCTGCAGGACGAGCTCCTCCGGATCTGGGACGAGACCCGCAAGACCGTCCTGTTCATTACCCACAGCGTCGACGAGGCCGTGACGTTGAGCGACCGAGTGGTGGTCATGACCGCACGGCCGGGCCGGGTGAAGGTCGACATCGACATCCCATTGCCGCGCCCGCGGCAGCGGCTCGAGCTCCGCGCGATGCCGGAGTACGGCGAGCTGGTCTACCGGATCTGGAGCGCCCTGCAGGACGAGGTCCTGCACACCGCCGAGCTGCAGCAGAAGGAAGCACGATGAGCGCGGGCACGATCGAGCCCGGGACGACTCCGAAGGCGGGCAGATCCACGCGGGGCCTCGTGCGGCGCACGGTGTCCGGGAGCGACAACCGGTTCGTCCGGATGCTTCCGGTACTCTCGCCGATCGGACTGCTGGTGCTCTGGGAGATCGCCTCACGGGTGGGGATCCTGGACGACCGGTTCTTCCCGGCGCCCACGGCGATCGTCGCCCAGGTCGGGCCGCTGCTCGAGTCCGGCGAGCTGCTGTCCAACACCTGGATCAGCGTGCAGCGGCTGCTGATCGGCTTCGTCATCGGTGCGGTCCCGGGCCTGCTGCTCGGGCTGGCGATGGGGCTCTACCGCTACCTGCGGCTGATCGTCGAGCCGCTCGTGGCCGCCACCTACCCGGTGCCCAAGAGCGCGATCTTCCCGCTGTTCCTACTGATCTTCGGGCTGGGGGAGGCGTCCAAGGTGGCCGTCGTGGCCGTCGGGGTGTTCTTCCCGGTCGTGATCAACACGGCCGCGGGCGTCCTCGCGATCGACAAGGTCTACCGCGACGTGGGCCGCAACTTCCGGGCGAGCAGCGTCAAGACCTTCCGCACCGTGGCGCTGCCCGGCGCCCTGCCGCTGATCATGACCGGCGTCAAGCTCGCCATCGGCATGGCGCTCATGCTGATCGTGGCCGCGGAGATGCTGGGCGGTGACAGCGGGCTCGGCTATCTGATCTGGAACTCGTGGCAGACCTTCTCCGTCGAGACCATGTACATCGCGCTGATCGTGATCTCCGTGCTCGGCGTGGTGTTCAACCTGATCGTCAACGAGGTCGAGCGGTGGCTCGTCCCGTGGCGGCGAAGCTAAGGATGGTGGCGGTGAATCACACACTGGGGAGTCGTGGAGTGGAGAGTCGGTGGGGCAGGATTGCCGGGAAGGTCGCGCTGGTCACCGGCGCGGCCCGGGGCCAGGGACGCAGCCACGCGGTGCGGCTCGCGGAGGAGGGCGCGGACGTCATCGTCGTGGACTCCTTGACCGACGTGCCGGGTGCGGCCTACCCGATGGCGACCGCGGCAGATCTCGAGCAGACCGTCAAGGCCGTCGAGGCGCTCGATCGTCGCGTCGTCGCCAGGCAGGTGGATGTGCGGGACCTCGACGGGCTGCGGGCGGCCGTCGACGAGGCAGTCGCCGAGCTCGGCAGGCTGGACGTGGTGTGCGCCAACGCCGGGATCTGCATCCCGGGCGCCTGGGACGAGATCACCCCGGCCGTCTGGCAGGCCACCCTCGACACGAATCTCACGGGCGTCTGGCACACGATCGCGGTGACCGCGCCGCACCTCGTCCGCGCCGGCGGCGGCTCGATCGTCTGCACCGGTTCGACCGCCGGGGTGAAGGGCGTGCCCTTCATGGTCCCGTACGTCGCGGCGAAGCACGGCCTCGTGGGCGTGGCCAAGGCGATGGCCAACGAGCTGGGCCCGCACGGGATCAGGGTCAACGTCGTCCATCCGTCCGGTGTGGAGACCACGATGACCGAGGGTCTCGGCCGGATGATGGAGCTGATCTCCGAGAACCCCGCGCTCGGCGCCGCCGCGTTCACCAACGCCCTCCCCGTCGAACGACTGCAACCAAGCGAGATCACCGACGCCGTCCTCTTCCTCGCCTCGGACGAGTCCCGCCACGTCACCGGAACGGAGCTGAAGGTCGATGCCGGCAACACCAACCTCTGAGAGCCTGCTCGGTGACCGGCCGCAGGTGTTCGTGGGCGGACGGTGGACCACACCGTCCGACGGCGCCACGGTCCGCATCACGAACCCGGCCACCCGGGAGCACCTCGGCGACGCGGCCCTGGGCACCGTGGCCGAGATGGACGCCGCCGTCGCCGCCGCGCGGACCTCGTTCGACTCCGGGGTATGGAGCCGAGCCACCCCCGCCGAGCGCGCCGCAGTCCTGCACAAGGCAGCGGACCTGCTCGAACAGCGCCTGCCGACGTTGTCCGACGGGCTCACCCGCGAGCTTGGCTGTCCACTGTGGTTCAGCCGAGCCGCCCACGCCAGCAACGCCTTCCGGCACCTGCGCTACTACGCGGCACTGATCGAGAGCATGGAGTTCGCCGAGACCCGGCGGGACGAGAGCGGCGCCACGAGTGTCGTCACACAGGAGCCGGTCGGGGTCGTCGCGGCGATCACACCATGGAACAGCCCGCTGTCGAACCCGATGATGAAGCTGTCCCCGGCACTGGCCGCAGGCTGCTCGGCGATCCTCAAGCCGCCACCGGACACCCCGCTGTCCGGCTACGCGCTGGCCGAGGCGCTCGCGGACGCAGGGCTCCCCGACGGCGTGCTCAGCGTGGTGCCGGCCGACCGGCAGGTGGGGGAGTACCTCGTCGCGCACCGCGAGGTCGACAAGGTCTCGTTCACCGGCAGCACCGCGGCCGGCAAAAAGATCATGGCAGCCTGCGCCGATCGCGTCGCCCGGGTGACCCTCGAGCTCGGCGGCAAGTCCGCCGCGATCGTGCTCGACGACGCCGACCCCGCCGAGGTCATCCCGGCCGTGCTCCCGATGTCGCTGATGTTGGCCGGGCAGGCGTGCATCGCCCAGACCCGGATCCTGCTGCCGCGCTCCCGCTACGCGGAGTTCGTCGACGCCCTGGCCCAAGGAATGCGGGAACTGGTCGTCGGCGACCCACTCGACGACGCCACGACGATCGGCCCCCTGGTCAACGACCGCCAGCGAGACCGGGTCGAGGGATACCTCGCCACCGGCCGCGCGGAGGGGGCGCGGCTAGTCGTGGGTGGCGGGCGCCCGCGCCTGGCCGGCGACCTTGCCGCCGGCTGTTTCGTCGAGCCGACTTTGTTCGCCGAGGTCGACAACCGGATGCGGATCGCACAGGAGGAGATCTTCGGCCCGGTCCTCGTCGCCATCCCCTACGACGGCGACGAGGAGGGCGTGCAACTGGCCAACGACACCGTCTACGGCCTCGCAGGCTCTGTGTGGAGCACCGACGACGATCGAGCCCTCCGGATCGCTGGCCGGATGCGTACCGGCATGGTCAGCGTGAACGGCCACCGACAGGCCTACGGCAGCCCGCTGGGCGGCTTCAAGCAGTCCGGCATGGGCCGCGAACTCGGCCCCGAGGGCATCCGCCCGTACCTCGAGCCGAAGTCGGTCGCGGTCGGAGCGGGCCGCTGACGAGGACATCGGCTCGTCAAGCCACCGCCATCAGCGAGCCTTTGCCGTGCGCCCAACAGACAGGAGGTTGACCATGTAGGTGGTTGAGCTGTTGTCGTCAGCTCGTCGTCGCTTGCCGGTGTGAGTCCGGTCCGGGTAACTGCCAGGGGGCCCGGTAGCAGACTGGCGGCTTCGTCCGGAAACGGGCGGGGTCGAAGCCCGGTGTCGAAGGCCCATTCTTGGGGAGCGACTGAACGGTCCGTAGCATGACGCGAAACCTGCGGCGTCGTTACTCAGCCGCCCGTGAGGGTGGACACAGGGAGTGCCGAGCCTCTCGGTATCGGGTGAAGGCCATGGAAGCGGTGGGATTGCAGCCGCGAAGGACTCCCCGGCGTATGGGGTGCGGAACGTTCAGATAGTGGCGGCGGGAACCGGGGAGGCCCTCCCCGACCCGGTGGCCTGCGGAGTATCTGTCATCGGAGCGTGGTGTCCTACAACCGAGGAACTCGGGAAGTGGATGACTGGTCGGGTGGGCGTCGGAGGCGGCCGTAGTACTGCTGGAGCCGAGCGGACAACAGAACTGCCGGCGAGGGAAGGGCCGCTACTTCGTCGATGCGTGATGATGTGGAGGAGGGGCCCGGTGAGTGCTGTTATGGCTAGTTCCGCCGCGGTGGGTCTGAGCCAGGGGGTCGGCAAAGTCAGTCGGTCGTGAGTAGGTCCGGGACCCGGCGGGTGTCTGGGGCGTGGTGGCGGAGCGCGGCGGCGATGTAGGTGGCGCCGGCGTGTCGGTGCAGGCTGATTGGGAGGTTGCGGAGCGA
>NZ_JBJZON010000044.1:0-33219 GCF_047200735.1 Pseudonocardia oceanicola | reverse complement strand
GGGGCGATCCACCGCAGCCCGCCCCGACCGAACCACCCGCTCCGGTCCCCGGATCCGGAGCTCCCCGAGCCGCCACCGGTGGATCCATCGCCCGAACCCACCGACGAGCCCGAAGACCCTGAGCCCGGTGCCGCTGTACCGAGGCCGGCCACGGCGGCCACGCAGCTTGCGGGAAGCCGAGCTCCCGGCCACGAGGTCGCCGCCGTGCTCACCGAGCCGTCGAAATGCGGGGGTTCGGGACGCAGCGTCGGTGTCGGATGTGCTGTGGTGGCGGCATCCGCGAGCACGTTCTCGACGCGCGAACCGCCGAGAACGACCGCATCGCGGTGGTCGGGGCGAACGCACCGGACAGTTGGGCTGACCTCGCCGCGCGGGTCGGCGGGCCCGCCGGTCGCTACGCCCAGATCCTCGCGAACGCGTGCCAGGCGCGGGGGCTGGCCGAGGAGGTCGCGGAGACCCAGCCGCGCCGAGTGGTCGAGCACCTCGGCCCGCCGCCCGACAGCGGGCCTGAGCGAGACGAGTGGATCCGCCGGGCCGGGATCGCCGCGGCCTACCGGGACCTGCGCACGGTGCCCGAGACCAGCATCGCCCTCGCGAGGCGCCCTCGCGGGAGCAGACCTTCCACCGGGCGCTGTGGGCAGCTCGCCGGCGACGAACTGGCAAGGCGTTGTCAGCCCCGCGACCCGATCCCGACCGGGGGCGGCGAGCAGACCGCGTCGTTCCCCGTGCTCACCCCGGAGGAAGCTGCTGAGCTGGACCGCGGTCTGGCCCCGGCGATTCCGCGCAGCTCGCGCTCGAGGGCAACGAACCGGTCCAAGGGCGTACCCGGTGGCCGACCACCAGCTCGCGGCCGGGGACCTGACCGTCGTCGCGGAGGGCACGGTGAGCCTCGATCCTGCTCAGGGGCCCATCTTCGAGGCCACGCCGTCCGCGTCCCACCACGCAACCCGGGAACGCGAACAGCTCGTCGAGGCCGGCCCGCAGGTGGGACTCAACTTCGACTAGGCAGCCCGGGCGAGCTCGCGGAAGGTGCTGGCGTGGAAGACCAGCGGCTCCGCGGGAAGGGCGCGCGCGGCGTGCACCCGCAGGAGCACGATGTGGTGGTCCCCGGCGGGCACGAGCTCCTCGACCGAGCAGTCGAGCTGCGCGGGCGAGCCCTCGACGAACACTGCGCCATCAGAGGTGGACGTGACGTCGAGACCGGCGAAGCGATCGCCCTCCTTCATCGCGAGTCGCCGGCAGGCGACGGAGTGGTCCGAGCCCAGCACACTCACCCCCAGCCGGGGCAGCTCGGCCAGCTTCGGCCAGGTCGAGGACGTGTTCTGGATGCAGAACGACACGAGGGGCGGGTCCATGGACACCGAGGTGAAGCTGCTGGCCGCGAGCCCGACGGGACCGTCCGGGCCCTGCCCGCAAACGGCGACGACGCCGCAGGGGAAGCACCCGTAGAGCCTGCGCAGGGCGGGGACGTCGAGGACAGGATCGGCTGGCCAGGTCATGCAGGGTTCCCTTCGGGACGGGGCACGGAGACCGGGACGGTGAGCAGCGGGACCGACGCCGCGTCGGCGAGCGCGCGCAGGCCGGGCGGCCTGAGCGGCTCCCCCGCCGCGTCGAGCACGTCGGCGAGCACGGCGACCGGGGGCAACCCGGCGCGGGCGCAGAGTCGTACGGCGGCCTCGGCGACTGCACCGGCGGCGGTCGGCCGCGGCTCGGTGCCCACCAGCTCGACGAGCACGTGACCGGGGGCGACCAGGTCGTCCGGCGTGGTGGCGGGGTCGGCGAGTATCCGCAGGGTCGTGGCCCGCGCCGTGGCGCTGATCCCGGTTCCGGTGCCGACGCCGTCGACCGCCACGGCCTGCAGGTTGCCGCGCCGGGTCCGGTCCGTGCCGGACATCGGCGGCAGGCGCAGGGCGTCCGCCCGCTCCGGCTCGACGACCGCGCGTAGCAGACCGGTGCTGTGGCGGATGGCCCACACCACGCCGGCGGTGGTGGCGGTGGCGGCGGCGAGCAGGACGCACCCGGTCTCCGGCCCGACGACCACGATCGGCTGTCCGTCCAACAGCGCCTCCACCACGGACGACGACGCCGCGCGGTCGGTCCGCAGCGCCGCGGTCACCCCGCACCTACGGTGGCGCGGGCGCCGGCGACGGCGAGCAGCGCGGGGCCCCACAGCCGGGCCCACTCGGCCAGCTGGGTCTCCAGCTCACCCGCCTCGATCGCGGATTCCAGGACGTAGATCCCGCGGGTCGGGCAGGACGCCCCGATCTCGACGAGCACCGGCCGCAGCTGCTCCTCTACTGCCAGGTTGTGCAGCGGCGCCGCGCCGACCATCAGCGGCACTGTGGCCAGGGCCCGCAGCTCGTCCCGCCCGAACTGGTCGAGGAAGGACTTCAGCAGCCCGGTGTAGGAGGCCTTGTAGACCGGCGTGGCCACGACCAGTAGGTCCGCCTCCAGGACGGTCGCCTTGGCCGCCGCCACCGTGGGGTCGCCCCACGCGAACAGGCCGGCCGCCAGCTCGGCGACCTCCACGGTCGACACCGCCGCCGATGGGACGATCGCCGTGGCCGCGGTGCGGCCTGCGACCGTCGTCCGGGACCCGACCTTCGGGTTCCCGACGACGACCACGACCCTCCCCACCGGGCCGGGAGAACCTACGAACTCGCTCATGGCGCCATGGTCCCCCGGGCGCCGCGCGTGTGGAGTGACTGCGACGTCACGAGTTGTTTGCGCTGCACGAGATGGGACCTTCGGTGAAGGACCACCGGTGTCGGGACAACGGCCCCGCGGCCCGTTCCAAGCCGTACTGCTCCGTCGAGGCAGCACAGATCAGCTCGCCGGTGATATGCGTCGGCGGGCTGCGCACGCGCACAGACCACCACGCAGCTACGCCGGACGGCGGGACACGAGGACCCGCCCCCGGATGGACGAGCCGATCCGGTGGCGACACGTGCCGGCGCGTCAGCTCTCCGGCACCTCGCGGCGGATCTCGTCGAGCCAGATCCGCGCGGACATGTCCGAGGGCGCCCGCCAGTCCCCGCGCGGCGACAGCGACCCGCCGGCGGAGACCTTCGGGCCGTTGGGCAGCGCGCTGCGCTTGAACTGGCTGAAGGAGAAGTAGCGCTGGGCGAACACCTCGATCCAGTGCCGGACCTCGGCCAACTGGTAACTCGGGCGCTCGTCCTCGGGGAAGCCGGGCGGCCACGGGCCCTGCGCCGGGTCGTGCCAGGCGTGCCACTGGAGGAACGCGATCTTGGCCGGTCGCAGCCCGTAGCGCAGGAGGTGGAAGAGCGTGAAGTCCTGCAGCGAGTACGGGCCGACCTTGGCCTCGCTGCTCTGGACCTCCTCGTCCTCCCCGGTCGGCACCAGCTCCGGGGTGATCTCGGTGTCCAGGACGTCCGTGAGCACCTCGCTGACCTCCTCGTCGAACAGCTTCGAGGAGGCGACCCAGCGGATCAGGTGCTGGATCAGCGTCTTCGGGACGCCGCCGTTGACGTTGTAGTGCGACATCTGGTCGCCCACGCCGTAGGTGGACCAGCCCAGCGCGAGCTCGGAGAGGTCGCCGGTGCCGAGCACGATGCCGCCCCGCTGGTTCGCCGCGCGGAACAGGTAGTCGGTGCGCAGCCCGGCCTGGACGTTCTCGAACGTCACGTCGTAGACGGGCTCGCCGGACGAGAAGGGGTGGTCGAGGTTGCGCAGCATCAACCGCGCGGTCTCGGTGATGTCGATCTCCTCGAAGGTCACGCCCAGGGCCTCGGCCAGCCGGTAGGCGTTGCCCTTCGTCCGGTCGCCCGTGGCGAAGCCGGGGAGGGTGAAGCCGAGGATGTCGCTGCGCGGGCGGCCCGCCCGGTCCATCGCCCGGGCGGCGACGATCAGGGCGTGGGTGGAGTCGAGCCCGCCGGACACCCCGATGACCACCTTCGGGTCGCCGATCGCGCGCATCCGCTGCTCCAACCCGGCGACCTGGATGTTGTAGGCCTCGTAACAGTCCTGCTCGAGCCGGGACGCGTCGGCGGGCACGAAGGGGAAGCGCTCCACCACGCGGCGCAGCCCGAGGTCGCCGCGCGGCGGGTCGAGCCGGAACTCGACGCGCCGGAAGGCCTCGGTGCGAGCGGCGTGGTGGCGGCGGTTGTCGTCGAAGGTGCCCATTCGGATCCGCTCGGCCCGGAGCAGGTCGAGGTCGACGTCGGCGACGGACTGGCGGGCGCCCTTCGGGAAGCGCTCGGTCTCGGCGAGCAGCACGCCGTTCTCGTAGATCATGGTCTGGCCGTCCCAGGCCAGGTCGGTCGACGACTCGCCCTCCCCGGCGGCGGCGTAGACGTAGGCGGCCAGGCAGCGGGAGGAGGCGCTGCGGCACAGCAGCTTCCGATCCTCGGCCCGGCCGACCGTGATCGGGCTGCCGGACAGGTTGGCCAGCACGGTCGCGCCGGCCAGGGCGGCCTCGGCCGACGGCGGCACCGGCACCCACATGTCCTCGCAGATCTCCACGTGCAGCACGAAGCCGGGCACGTCGGAGGCCTCGAAGAGCAGGTCCGGCCCGATCGGAACGTCCTGGCCGCCGATCCGGGTCGTGCCGGTGACGTCGTCGCCCGGGCCGATCTGGCGCCCCTCGTAGAACTCGCGGTAGGTGGGCAGGTAGGACTTGGGCGCGACGCCGAGGACCCGACCCCGGTGGATGACGACGGCGCAGTTGCGCACGCGCTGGCGGTGCCGCAGGGGCGCGCCCACCACGAGCACCGGCAGCAGGTCCGCCGACCCGGCCACGACCTCGTCGAGCGCTTCGGCCACCGAGTCGAGGAGCGTGTCCTGCAGGAAGACGTCCTCGATCGAGTACCCGGACAGGGTCATCTCGGGGAAGATCGCGAGGCCGACCCCGTCCGCGTCGAGGGCGCGGGCCGTCTCCAGGACGGCGGCCGCGTTCGCCGGTGGGTCGGCGATCGTGGTGCGGATCGTGCAGGCGGCCGTGCGCAGGAAGCCGTGCCGGTAGGCCGAGTAGAAGTCCTCCACACCGGAAGTCTGCCCCAGCTGATCGTCGCGTAATCCCGCCGGTCCGTGCCGGTTCGCTCGGGCCGGTCGGCGTCGCGGCGGCGGACCGGGACGGGGAGGGGAGGGACCGCGGGCGGGCGGGATCCCCGGCTCCGGCAACCGGGCGATCGACCGCCCGCCGGAACGGCCTTACGCTGCGCTTTCCGGCCATCCACGGAGGACACACGTGTCGATCCCCGCGCCCGACCCGATCCCCGTCGTCTTCGTCCACGGCCTCTGGCTGCACGCGTCGAGCTGGACGCCGTGGGTCGAGCTGTTCACCGAGCGCGGGTACGCGCCCGTCGCTCCCGGCTGGCCCGGCGAGGCGCCGACGGCCGAGGAGTGCCGCGCCGACCCCGAGGCCGTCGCGAACCGCGGCATCGCGGTGGTCACGGACCACTTCGCCGCGCTGATCTCCGAGCTGCCCGCGCAGCCGATCGTGATCGGCCACTCCTTCGGCGGGTTGATCGCCGAGAAGCTCCTGGGCCAGGGGTGCGCGCGGGCCTGCATCGCGCTCTCGCCCGCCCAGTTCAAGGGCAACCTGGCGCTCCCGCCGGCACAGCTGAGGACGGCGTTCCCGGTGCTGAGCAGGCCGAAGCTGCGGACGCGGAGCTGGATCCACTCGAAGGACTCCTGGCACGCGGGCTTCGCCAACGCGGTCGGCCGCGCGGAGTCCGACGCGCTCTACGACGCCTACGCCGTCCCCTCGCCGATGAAGCCGCTGTTCCAGGCCGCGACCGCCAACTTCACGCTGCACAGCGAGGCCTCGGTCGGCGTGCACCGCGACCGCGGGCCCGTGCTCGTCGTCGGGGCCGGGAAGGACCGGACGGTCCCGGAGGCGACCAGCCGCGCCGCGTACCGGATCCTCACCCGCAGTCCGGGCGTCACCGAGTGGGCCGCGTTCCCCGGGGCCGGCCACTCCTTCGCCGTCGACTCGACCTGGCGGGAGGCCGCGGACCTGGCTCTGGAGTTCCTCGCCCGGCACGGCATGGGCTCCGCGAGCTCCGCCGGGACCGCCGCGCCCGCCGACCCGGCGCCGGCCTGACCGCTGGCCCTTAGGCTGCCGGAATGGCGATCCCGGTGGGCACGGAGCGGCGCCAGCTGTCCGAGCACGTCGCGATGGTCGTCCGCGAGGCGATCATGTCCGGCGACCTGCGCGGGGCGGACTACCTGCGCACCGAGCAGCTGGCCGAGCGGCTCGGGGTGAGCGCGACGCCGGTGCGCGAGGCGCTGATGGTGCTGCACAGCGAGGGCGCCGTGCGCTGGGAGCCGCGGCGCGGGTTCCGCGTGGTGCCGCTGACCGAGCGGGACGTGGCGGACATGTTCGCCGTCGCCGCCTTCATCGAGGGCGAGCTCGCCGCGCGGGCCGTGGGACTGCTGTCCGCCACCGACGTCGCCCACCTGCAGGAGCTGCAGTCGGTGCTGGTCGACGCCGCCGGCGCGGGCGACACGGACGAGGTCTTCCGGGTCAACCACGAGATCCACTCCGCGATCAACCGGCCGGGCCTCTCGGCGCGCCTGCAGACCCAGCTCACGATGTCGCTCAAGTACCTGCCGCGCAGCCAGTACGGCCGCGTGGAGGGCTGGGTCGAGGCCTCGGTGCGCGACCACGGCCCGGTGCTCGCGGCGCTGGCCGCCCGCGACGCGGAGGCGGCGCGGACGGCCATGCGCGACCACATGCTGCACATCGGGACTCTGCTGCGGGCCCACCTCGACCGGGCCGGGGTGTTCAGTACCTGACGGTCGCGGTCGAGACGTCCCACAGCCGCTCGGCCGACACCGGGTCCACGGCGTGTGCCGCCACGCCCCGGTCGGAGCCGGGCACGTGCGGGCCGGCCTCGGCGCAGTCCTCGAAGTACCGCCCTCCGATGCCCTCCACCAGCGGGGAGGCGGCGAGCAGCACCGAGGTGGCCGCGCCCTGCTCCGGCGTCTTCCAGCCCAGCGCGGCACCCCGCGCCTCCAGCGCGGCACGATCGGCGGGGCCCAGGTGGCGCTGCAGGTTCGTGCGGATCCCGCCCGGGCTGAGCGCGTTGACGTGGATCCCGTCGCCGCCCCACTGCCGGTTCGCCTCCACCGCGAACAGCACGTTCGCGGTCTTCGACTGCCCGTACGCGGACCACGGGTCGTAGGCGCGGCCGTGGTAGTGGACGTCGTCGAACACGACCGGGGAGCGCAGGTGCGCCGCCGAGGACACCGACACCACCCGCGCCCCGTCCGCGGCGACCAGCGCCGGGAACAGGCCGACGGCCAGGGCGAAGTGGCCGAGGTGGTTGGTCGCGAACTGCAGCTCCCAGTGGTCCGCGGTGCGGGTCAGCGGGGCCGCCATGACGCCGGCGTTGAGGACCAGCATGTGCAGCGGGCCGTCCCAGGTGCCCACGAAGGCACGGACGGAGGTGCGGTCGGTGAGGTCGAGCCGGGCGACCGAGACCAGCTCGTTGCCCGTGGTCCGGGTGATCTCGGCGGCGGTGGCCACGCCCGCGTCCAGATCGCGGACGGCGAGGGTCACGCAGGCGCCCGCGGAGGCGAGCGCGCGGGCGGTCTCCAGGCCGATGCCGGAGGCCCCGCCGGTGACGACGGCGCGGCGGCCGGCCAGGTCGAGGCCGTCGACGACCTCGGCGGCGGTGGTGTCGGCCCCGAACGGGCCGGTGAAGGGGCGGGAGATCGAGGGGGTGAACGTCGCGGTCATGGGAACCCTCTCCGCGGTCGTGGCGCGTCCGTGCGGATCATCGGGCGCGTAGAGTGCAACCGGAGCTGCCTCCGGTGCGAACCCCGGCCAATCGGAGGGTGTTCCGGTTGGAGCAGGAGAGTGACTCAGGTCACGTCAGGAGGCGGCGTCGTGGCGGACTCGGGGCGCCCACTGCGTGCGGACGCGCGGCGCAATCGCGAACGGCTCCTGCAGGTCGCCGTGGAGGCCTTCTCCCAGCCGGGGCGGGACGTCTCGCTCGAGGGCATCGCCAAGGCCGCCGGGGTCGGCATCGGCACGCTCTACCGGCACTTTCCCACCCGGGAGGCGCTGGTCGAGGCCGCCTACCGCAGCGAGGTGGCGCGGCTGTGCGACGCGGTCCCGGACCTGCTGGAGGCCGAGCCGCCGGACCGGGCGATGCGGACCTGGACGGACCGCTTCGTCGACTACACGACCGCCAAGCGCGGGATGGCGGACACCCTGCGCGCGATCGTCGCGACCGGCGGGAACCCGTACGCCGAGACGAAGGCGCGCCTGCGGGACGCGGTCGCCTCCTTCCTCGAGGCGGGGGCGCGGGCGGGCACGCTGCGCGCGGACGTCGACCCCGGGGACGTCCTCGCCGCCCTCTCCGGGATCACCCTGTCCGCGGGCGCCCCCGAGCAGCGCGAGCAGGCGGGACGGTTGCTCGACCTCGTCATGGACGGGCTGCGCCACCGACCCTGACGGACCCGCCGCGGCCGGCCCGGCACGGGCGCCCCCTGCGCTACCCCCGGCCGAGGGCGCGGACGGTCGCCGCCGGGTCCCCGCCGCCGAGCGGCGCCAGCACCGGCGTGCTCACCCCCGCCTTCACGTACTCCTCCACCTGCTCGCGCACCGCGGCGGCGGGACCGTGCAGCACCAGCCGGTCGACGACGTCGTCGGGGATGGCCTCGACGGCACCGCGCCGGTCCCCGTCCGCCCAGAGCTTCCACATCGGGCCGAGCTCGGTGCGGCCCAGCCACTGGTGGAAGTCGCGGTAGACCGGGACGTTGAGGTAGGTCGCGGCGAGCCGGCGGCCGAGCGCGCGGGCCTCGTCCGCCCCGACGTCGGGGACCACGAAGATCCGGGCCACGATCTCGGCGTCGGGCTTGCCGTACTCGCGCACGTGCGGGGCGACGGCCCGGACGTCGTCGGCCGTGAGCCAGTTGACGATCGCGCCGTCGCCCTCGCGGCCGGCGAGCCGCAGCATCCCGGGCCGCAGGGCCGCGACCAGCACCGGCGGCACCGGGTCGGGCACCTCGCCCAGCCGGAAGCCCCGGATCGAGAACGACGCCCAGTCCTCGGCCACCCGCTCGCCGGCGAACGCCGCGCGGAGGAACCGCAGGGTGTCCCGCACCCGCCCGTAGGGCTCGACGAACGGGATGCCGTTCCAGCCCTGCACGATCACGTCGGACGAGCTGCCGATGCCCAGCGCGAAGCGGCCGGGCGCCAGGTTGGCCAGCGTGGCCGCGGACTGCGCGAGGAGGGCCGGGCCGCGGGTGAAGGCCGGCACGATCGCCGTGCCCAGGCGCAACGTGGGCGCCCACTGCGCGGCGAGGACCAGCGGGGTGAACGCGTCCGTCCGGTCCGCCTCGGCGCTCCAGACGTCCGTGTAGCCGAGGTCGGGGAGCCGTTCGACCACCGCGCGCTGCTCGCGGAGGGGAAGACCGGAGAGCGGCAGGGTGATGCCCCAGCGGTCGGGCACGGGTACCTCCACGGGGGAACGGTGATCGCCTTCGCGACGCTAGTTCGCCCCGGCCCCCCGGCGCCACCACCGTCGGCGCAACGGTGCCGGTGGCTGCTCCGCGCGGGCCCGGCGCAGGGCCTCGGTACGGTCCGCCCGGTGCGCGCGCCAGGCCTCGACGACGGCGTCGGGATCCGCGCGGCGCAGCGGCAGCCGCGGGCCGTCGGGGGCGCGCAGGGCGGCCACCACACGGGCGTTCAGGTCGGCCACGAGATCGCGCACGGCCTGCTCGGTCGGCAGGTCCCGGGTCGTCTCCGGCAGCCGCTCGAGCTCCTTGCGCAGCTGGACCGTGGTGGGCAGCAGCGCGTCGGAGGGCACGCCCTCGCGCCGCAGGTAGCCCCTGATCCACCAGTTCTCGTCCGCGTCGGCCAGGTTCGGCAGTGGCCGGCCCTTGCCGGGCAGGTCGTCGAACTCGCCGCGCTCCACGGCCTCGCGGATGGCCTTCTCGGCAGCGGACTCGTACCTCATGGAGCACCCCCGCTCCACCGTAGGCGAGGAGTTCCGGGCCCGCGGCCGCCGCTCGCTCCTCCCGCGGGCGCGCGCCTCAGGACAGCGCGTCGGCCACGGCCTCGAGACCGCGCGGGTCCCCCTGCACGAGGATCGTGTCGACGACCGTCTCCTCCCAGGCGGCGAGCTCCGCGCGGATCTTGTCCTTCGGCCCGATCAGCGCGACGTCCTCGACCATCGCCGTCGGCACGGCGGCGACGGCGTCCTTCCGGTTGCCCTCCAGGTACCGCTCCTGGATCCGGGCGCACTCGGCCTCCCAGCCCATGCGCACGAAGACCTGGTTGTGGAAGTTGGCGTCCTTCGCGCCCATCCCTCCGACGTAGAGGGCCAGCAACGGGCGAACGTGATCGGCGGCGCGCTCCACGTCGTCGTCGACGATCACGGGCAGGGACGCCTGGACCCGGAAGTCCTCCGCCGTGCGGCGCGCCCCGGGGCGGGCGAAGCCCTCGGCGAGCGCCTCGCGGTAGAACGCGTCGGCCTTGGGGGAGAAGAAGAGCGGCAGCCAGCCGTCCGCGATCTCGGCGGCCAGCGCGACGTTCTTCGGGCCCTCGGCGGCCAGGTGGATCGGCAGGTCCGCGCGCACGGGGTGGACGGTGGAGCGCAGCGGCTTGCCCAGGCCGGTGCCGTCCTCGACCGGGAGCCGGTAGAACTCGCCGTCGAAGGTCACCGGCTCGTCGCGGGCGAGCACCTTCCGCACGATCGCGATGTACTCGCGGGTGCGGGCCAGCGGCCGCGGGTAGCGCTGCCCGTACCAGCCCTCCACCACCTGGGGGCCCGACGCGCCGAGGCCCAGCACGAACCGCCCGCCGGAGAGGTGGTCCATGGTGAGTGCGGCCATCGCGGCCGCCGTGGGGGTGCGCGCCGCCATCTGGAGGATGTTGGTGCCCAGGGTGATGCGGCTGGTCGCGGCGCCCCACCAGGCCAGCGGGGTGAGGCAGTCCGAGCCGTACGCCTCGGCCGACCACACCGACTCGTAGCCCAGCCGCTCGGCCGCCAGCACCGACTCCTGGGCGCCCGGCGGCGGACCCGAGGACCAGTAGCCGATGTGGAACCCCAGTCGCATGGCGCCTCCTCGTGTCTTGCGGGCGAACCTACCGGGCGGGGCCCACGCTCCCTCGGACCGCTCCCACGCGACACCCTCGACCGGCTCGGCGCGCTCCGCCGACCCGCTGAGGCCGTGACCCGGGTCGCCGCGGATCTCGGTCACCGGTCCGGGGCGCGTCGAGCCGGGCCTTCACACGGATGGTGGGGGAGCCGCCGGACCCGGCACGTCGGAGCCTCGCGGCGCGGGAGGACCCGGCGGGGTGGGCGCCGGCGGGGTGCGCCCCGGGGACGGTTGCCGGGTGACCAGGGCCCGCGCGGGCGGGCTCGCGAGCCAGGCCGCAACCAGTGCGGACACCACCGCGAGCGCGGTGAGACCGGGCACGAAGCTGCGCCCGCCGCCCACGGCCGCGAGCAGCAGCGGCACGAAGAAGCCCAGGTAGGAGCAGGCGTAGAAGGTGCCGGTGAGGGCTCCGCGGGCCGCCGGGTCCGCCAGCATGCCGATGAGGGTCAGGCCGGTGGCGAGGCAGATCCCGTAGGCCAGCCCGAGCAGGACCGAGACGGGCACGACCAGGGGCCACGCCCCGGTGAGGTCGGCCAGCAGCCCGAGGGCGACGCCGGCCGCGCCGAGCGCGAGGGCGATCGCGCCGGCCCAGGTCGTCCCGAGCCGGCGGACCATCGGCTGGACGAGCACGCCGGTGCCCATGGTCAGCCCGGCCACCACCCCGGTCACGGCCACGCCGACACCGGGCATCACCGGCTCCAGCTCCAGCGGCAGCACGTTGACCGCGGTCGCGGCGAAGGCGAACACACCGATCGCGATCGGGACGACCACCAGGCCGAAGGCCCGGCCGGACCCGTGCGGGACGCCGAGGTTGACCAGCGGCCCGCCGGACCGGCGCCGCTCGGGCGGGAGCGTCTCCGGCACCCGCGGGAGCAGCGCGAGCGCGGGCAGCATCAGCCCGGCGTGCACGAGGTAGGACAGCACCGCGGGCGCAGCCGCCCACTGCCCGAGCAGCCCGGACACCAGCGGCCCGAGCGCCCAGCCGCCGCCGAGCGCCACCGCGGTCAGCCGCGCCGCCCGGGCTCCACCGTCGCCGGTCGCGGCCATCAGCTCGCCGAGCCACGCGGTGCCGACGCTGAACACGACCCCGGACACGGCGCCCTGCAGGAAGCGCCCGGCGAACAGCACCCAGGGCGCCGCGGGCACGGCGAGGAAGGCCAGCGTGGTCACCAGCGCGAGGGCCACGAACGGGACGACGACCCGGCGTCGGCCGATCGTGTCCGACAGCGGCCCGGCGAGCAGCAGGGCCGGCACGAGCCCGGCGGCGTACACGCCGAACGCCGTGGTCAGGGCGGTGGGCGAGAACCCGAGCGTGACCCGGTAGTGCAGCAGCAGCGGGGTGGGGACGTTCGTGCCGTAGGCGACGGCGAAGACCACCGTCCACAGTGCGACCCAGCCCGTGCCGATCCCGCCGCCCGCGTCGGCCGCGCGACGCCCTCGTCCCCGCACCCGGGCACCGTAACCCGATCAGGGGCCGGCCCGGGAGCGCGCGGCGGCCGGACGTCGGCCCGGGAGCCAATCCAGCCAGGCCGCGCTCGGGTGGGCGCGGCCGAGCACCGCGCCGCGCCGCACGCCGTCGCGCACCGACACCCGTCCGATCACCCCGAACACCCCGCCGTCGCGGTTCTCCGTGATCCAGTGCTCCGGCACGTCGAGACCCTGCACCGTGGTGCGTGCCTCCGGACCCAGGGGGACGAGCGGGTCGACCGAGACCCACTCGACGTCGCGGTCGAGGCCGGCGAGCACGGCGTGGAACGCGGCCAGCCGCTGCGGCCCGAGGAAGACGTGCACGTAGGTGTCGACCAGACAGACCAGGGTGTCGGACGGCAGGCCCGCGACGACCTCGGGCAGTGCGTCGACCACGTCCCCGCGGACCATCGGGGCCGGGTCGGCCAGGGCCAGCTCGACGGCCGCGGCGAACCGGTGCACCGCGCCGGCCTCGGGTGGCACGCAGGCGGCGAGCCACGCCCGGGTGGCGGGATCGGCCAGGTCGTGCGGCTCGATGTCGACGCCCACCCGCGTGGCGATCGCCGGCGGGCTCGGCGGGACCGGGGGCGCGGCCCCACGGACCTCGCACGCCAGCCGCAGCGGGGCGTCGCCGCACTGCCGTTCGCTGCCGTCGGGCAGCCGGTAGCGGTAGGCGTAGCGGTCCGGCCACAGGCCCAGACCCGCTCCGGTGCCGAGGTCGACCAGCGCGAGCGGGCGGGGGTCGTCCGCGGCGACCGCGGCCAGCACCGGGAGCACGTCGAGGCACCGCGCGACCTCGGTCATCTGGTAGCGGTGCCCCGCGCACAGCCGGGTGAGCTCCGCCCGCTCGGCGCGGGCGAAGGCGGCGAGGGCCGGGCGGAAGCCGGCGTCCTCGGCGGGCTGCGCACCGCCGGGCTCGGGGAAGTAGCGGGCGAGCTCGCCGCCGCGGTCGGCGGCGAGCCACCGGACGGCGGCGGACAGCAGCAGGGCGGGTTGCCGGTCGGGCGGGAGCTCGGCGGCGATCCCGAGCAGCACCTCGTCGTCGGCGATGCCGCGGAGCAGCGCGGCGGTGAGCCACCAGCTCGCCGGGGCACCGGGTGGGGACCAGGCGTCGGCGACCGCCCGGGCCTGGGCGGCGACCTGCGCGAGACGATCCCCCACACGGCCCGGCTCGCGTCCGTCGCCCGCACCGTTAGCGGGACGGTCGCCGCATCGTGCACAGTCTCGATCTGAGACGGGGCGACCACGTGTGCTCCAGCACACTGATCGGATGCGTGCGATGCGGGTGCTCCGGCTGGTCGTCCACGCGCGGAGCCGGCAGCCGGTGCTGGTGCTCGGGGAGGTCGACGGCCCACGGTGCGTGCCGATCTTCCTGCGGCCGCAGCAGGCCGAGGTGATCGCGGTGGGCCCCCGGGACGCCGGCGACCCGGCCGCCGCCGAGACCGCCCTGGCGCAGGACGTGCTCGTCCCGGTCGTCGGGGCGCTCGGGGCGCGGCTGACCGCCGCCGAGATCACCGACCTGGTCGACGGCGTCTACACCGCCGAGCTCGTGCTGCGCGACGGGGCCGGGGCCGAGGTGCGGGTGGCGGTCCGGCCCAGCGACGCCCTGGCCGTCGCCGTGCGCGAGGGGCTGGCGATCGGGGTCGCCGACGCCATCCTCGACGAGGTCGGACAGGACACCGCCGAGCTGTTCCCCGACGGCACGGACGCCGCGCCCGCCGAACAGCTGCGGGAGTTCCGCGAGTTCCTCGACGACGTCACGCCGGACGACTTCCGGCGCTGACCGCGCGGTGCCCGTCGTGGTCCGCGGATGCCGCACGGCGGGGGGCGGCCCCTGCCGGACGTACGGGGCCGGGTGAACGGCGCCGGCCACCGAACCAGCGGCCGGATAGCACGACCGTCTGGTCAGCGGAATAGGCCGTCGGAACCATTCGGCATCCGCGATCCGGCGCTTGTGCGCGGGTCCCGAGTCCTCTCCGGGCGGAGGTCGCCACTCGTGCGGTCACCTGTGTGGAAAGTCGTCGAAATCGGGGTTTGACAGGGCCCTGAGTCGTCACGATCATACTCCTCGTTCACCTCTTCCGCCTTGCGCTCATTTTCCCTCGCCCATCTCGCGATCGTCGCCATGAACCTGTCCGGGAGACCGCACTGTGTCGAACGATCCCTCGTCGAACGGCGGCACCGAGACGGGAACGGTCGAAACCGGGACGAGTGGCCCCCCGCCCCCGCGCTCGCGCAGGCAGGAGGTCGCCGACTCGCCGTCGCTCATGGCGATCGTGTTCGCCGCGACGATCGGCGTCGTGCTCTACGCGGTTTTCCTCTTCGATTTCTCCCATCACGGCAATTGGATTCCCTACGCGATGGTGCTGGTCGCCGAGTCCTTCATCGTGTTCCAGGCGACACTGGCCCTGTGGACGATCCTGTCCTGCGGGCACGACCCGCGCGACTACCGCTTCTACGAGGCACGGCGCCGGCTGTACGGCCCGGGCCGCGAGGCCGCTGACGGTGTCGCGCCCCGGCACCGGCCGATGTTCCTGGGCGGTGCGGAGGCGACCGTGGACGTCTTCATCACCACCTACGGCGAATCCCTCGACGACATCCGGCGCACCGTGGTCGCCGCCCTTGCCATGGAGGGCCGCCACACGACCTACGTGCTGGACGACGGCAGGACGGCCGGGGTGCTCGCCCTCGCCAGGGAACTCGGGGCGATCTACGTCACCCGCGCCGGCAACGACTACGCCAAGGCGGGCAACGTCAATCATGCATTGGGCCTGACGACCGGCGAGTTCTTCGTGATCCTGGACGCCGATTTCGTCGTGCAGCCCGACTTCCTGCGTGAGACCCTGCCCTTCTTCGCGGACCCCACGGTCGCCTTCGTCCAGACACCACAGGTGTACGGCAACCTGAACAATCTGCTCTCCCGCGGGGCGGGCTACATGCAGACCGTGTTCTACCGCTTCATGCTGCCCGGGAAGAACCGGTTCAACGCGGCCTTCTGCGTGGGCACCAACGTGGTGTTCCGCCGCTCGGCGGTCATGGAGATCGGCGGCATCTACCAGGAGTCCAAGTCCGAGGACGTGTGGACGTCGCTCAAGCTCCACGAGCGAGGCTGGCGGTCGGTGTACATCGCCACCGAACTCGCGATCGGCCGGACCCCGGAGACCATCGAGGCGTACTCGACACAGCAGCTGCGGTGGGCCACGGGCGGATTCGAGATCCTGCTGCGCAGCAACCCGATGGGGCGCCGCCGCACCCTGACGCTCGACCAGCGCCTGCAGTACTTCGGCACGGCCACCTTCTACCTGGTCGGCGTGGCCCCGCTGCTGCTGATCCTGGTGCCGCCGCTGCAGATCTACTTCGGGATCGGGCCCATCGACGCCGAGGTCTCCGGCGCGACCTGGTTCTTCCACTACGCCGGTTTCTACGTCATGCAGATCGTGGTCGCGCTGTACACCATCGGGTCGTTCCGGTGGGAGACGTTGATGCTGGCCACGGCGTCCTTCCCGATCTACACCCGGGCGTTCCTGAACGCCCTGCTGCGCCGGGGGCAGTCGTGGAGCGTGACCCATCGCTCCGGCGTCCGGAACTCGCCGTTCGACTTCATCGTCCCGCAGGTGCTGACCTTCCTCTTCCTGCTGCTCACCTCGGTGGTGGGGATCTGGCAGGCGTACGCGGACCGGACCGTCGCCCTCGCCCTGGTCTGGAACGTCACCAACACCGTCGTGCTGGGCGCGTTCGTGGTCACGGCGATGCGCGAGGCTCGCGAGACCCGGGCCCTGAACCGCGCCGCACGCCGCCGGCTCGGCGACCGCGACCGCGGCCGTGGGTGGCCGTCGGAGGAACCGGTGCCGGTGCCCCGGCAGCGTGAGGCGGAGGCCCCGCGCGCGACCGTCCACTCGTCGGCGGCGCTCGCTCCGGCGGAGGACGCCGGATGACCTGGCGCGGCCGGATCCGGCTCGGGCTCGGGATCCTCGGTGTCCTCGCACTGACCGCGGTGCTGACCATGGTGCTGAACGCCCGCAACGGTGTCGTCGAGAGCCGCTCGGCCGAGCTGGCCGCCGAGACCTACCCGGTCGGCACCGACTACGGCGGCACGCTCGTGGCACAGCTCGTGCGGATCGGCGACCAGGTCGCAGTCGGTCAGCCGATGTTCGAGCTGCGCAGCAGTGCTGTGCAGCGTGACCTCGCCCAGAGTCTCGTCGACACCAGCGCCCTGCCCTACGAGATGCGCCCCGACGGCACGCTCGTCCTCACCGCGAGCGACGACGGTCGCGTGGCGTCCCTCGACTACCCGCTCGGCTCCTTCGTACCGGCGAACAGCACGATCGCGACGGTGCAGCGGGCGGGCTCGCTGTACGTCGAGGGCGAGTTCGTGCTCACGGCGCAGGACTACGCGCGGTTGCCCCCCGACGCGATGCTCGAGGTGCTCCTGCCGTCGAACCGGTCCGTCGACGCGCAGGTACGGCGCATCCAGGTGCGGACCGAGGACGGGCAGGCGCGGACGGAGGTGGAGGCGTACAGCGACCAGCTCGGCGACGTCACCGCGGACGGGCTGTTCGCCGTCGGCACCCCCGTCACGGCGACCCTGCACCTGCGCAACGACGGCGTCGTCACGGACGCCACGACCTGGGTGCTGCGCAAGGTCGGCGTCGTCACCGACGCCGCGACCTCGGTGCTCCGCCGGGCGGGCCTCGGCACGTGAGGCACCGGTCCGCGCTCCCCGTGCTGGTGATCCTCCTCGTCCTCGCCGGCTGCACGGGCGGCGCGCCGGCCCCCGAGGAGCAGTCGGACCGCAGCGACCCCGCACTCGCCGCGGCCGTGGCCTCGTTGCCGCAGCGCAGCATCGGGAGCGCGCCCGCGATGCGACTGGCCCCGGGACTGGTGCCGCCGACGAACCGGTGGTTCTCCGGGCTGGTGTTCCCCGCCGCCCCGCAACCGGTCTTCCCGCTGCCGCTCTCCGTCGGCGTCCGCGACGACGGGTTCGCGATCGCGCTCCCGGAGGTCGACCCGACCACGACGACGATCTTCGGCAGCCACCGCCCCGGGCTCGACCTGGGCCTCGGCACCGCGCGCATGCTGGTCGTGCGCTACGACGACCTGACCGTGACCGTCGCGTTCCTCGACGGGAGCGGTGCCGAGCGCGGCCGCGTGCTGCTGGCGCGCGGTTCCCCGTACGTGCGCTACACGGCCACGACCGAGCAGCGGATCACCCTCGATCCGGCGATGGCGGCCGGGGGGACCGTCGAGGTCCTCGGGCAGCGGTACGGGCTCGTGGCCGGTGGCGGCGCCGAGGTCGCGGGCGCCGGCGGGCGGCTGCCGGCCGGGTCGTGGGTCACCCTGTTCGCCGTCCCGCCCGGCGGGGACGGTGCCCTGCTCGCCGAGCACGCCGCCGTCGCGGTGCTCGGCGGCGAGGTCGCGCACCGGATCGTGGGCGACCGAGTCGTCACCACGCTCGACTACCGCACGGACGGCGGCGACACCCTCGTCGGCGCGATGCCCCACCAGGACGCCGGGCCCGGCTGCACGTCCGGCACCTACCCGACGATCTACGGGCCGCTGGTGCTGTGCGCCGGCACCTCGCTCACGGTCTCGGACCCGCGGGTCGAGCCGTCGGACACGCTCGACCTCTCCGGGATGTCCGACACCGAGCGGACCGCCGTCGCCGAGGCCGTGCGCGAGGCGGCGGCATCCCCGATGTTCACGGCCTCGGACACCTACGCGGCCGGCAAGCAGCTCGCGCGGGCCGCGAACCTGCTGCGGCTGGCCGGACAGCTCGGCCTGGCCGGGCCCGCCGGCCGGCTGCGCTCCGCGCTGGCCGCCGAGCTGCGCCGCTGGACGCAGCCGGACGGGTGCGCGTCCCGGGACACGCACTGCTTCGTCTACGACCCGGTGCTGCGCGGGGTCGTCGGTCTGGGTGTCGCGTTCGGTTCCGAGCAGTTCAACGACCACCAGTTCCACTACGGATACTTCCTCTACGCCGCGGCGGTCGCGGCCCGTGACGACCCGGGTCTGGCTGCCGCCGTCGCGCCGGTGACGGACCTGCTCGCCGCCGACATCGGGGCCGGCGCGAGGACCGCCGAGTTCCCGCGGGCGCGGGCCTTCGACGAGTACGCCGGGCATTCCTGGGCGTCGGGCTTCAGCCCGTTCGCCGACGGCAACAACCAGGAGTCGAGCTCGGAGGCCGTAGCGGCCTACAACGGCCTCGCCCTGTGGGCGCAGGTCCGCGGCGACCCGGGGGAGCGGGAACGCGCCGTGGTGCTGCTGAGCCGCGAGGCGGCCGCGGCCGTGCGGTACTACGTCGCACCCCCGCTGCAGTCCGCCGAGTTCGCCGGGTTCGGCCACCGCGTCGTGGCGATCAACTGGGGCGGCAAGCGCGACTACGCGACCTGGTTCAGCCCGGCACCCGCCGCGGTGCTCGGCATCCAGCTGATCCCCATGGCCCCCGTCGCCGGTTACCTCGCCGGCGACGCCGACCGCATCCGTGCCGACGTGGTCGAGGCGGCGGCGTCGGGCTTCGACGTCCCGTTCGGCGACTACCTGGTGATGTACCTGGCCCTGGCCGATCCGGCCGCGGCCCGCGCGGCGGCGGCCGAGCTGCCGGACTCGGCGATCGACGGCGGCAACTCCCGCGCCTACCTGCTGGCCTGGATCTTCTCGCGCCGGCTCCCGTGAGGCCCTACGCGGCGGCGGGCTCGGGCTCGTCGAACTGGGTGCGGTAGAGCTCGGCGTAGCGGCCGTCCCGGGCGAGCAGCATCTCGTGCGTGCCGCGCTCGACGATCCGCCCCTGTTCCAGGACGAGGATCTGGTCGGCGTCGCGCACCGTGGACAACCGGTGCGCGATCACCAGGGCGGTGCGCCCGTCCAGTGCCTCCGCCAGCGCGGCCTGCACCGCCGCCTCGGAGGTGGAGTCGAGGCTGGCCGTGGCCTCGTCGAGCACCACGATCCGGGGCTTCGCGAGCAGCAGCCGCGCGATCGTCAGCCGCTGCCGCTCCCCGCCGGAGAGCCGGTAGCCCCGCTCGCCGACGACGGTGTCCAGCCCGTCGGGCACGGTCGCGACCAGTGTGCCCAGCCTGGCCCGGTGCAGCGCGGCCCACAGCTCGTCGTCGCCCGCGCCCGGCGCCGCGAGCAGCAGGTTCGCGCGGATCGTGTCGTGGAAGAGGTGGCCGTCCTGCGTCAGGAGGCCGACGTCGCCGTGCAGGTCCGCCGCCCGCAGGTCCCGGACGTCGACGCCGCCGACCGACACCGCGCCGCCGTCGACGTCGTAGAGCCGGGCGAGCAGTTGCGCGATCGTCGACTTGCCGGCCCCGGAGCTGCCCACCAGCGCGGTGAGCGAACCCGCCGGCACCGTGAACGAGACGTCGTGCAGCACCGGGTCGCCGCCCCGGGCGTCGAGCGTCGCGACCTCCTCGAGCGAGGCCAGCGACACCCGCGCCGCGGCCGGGTAGGCGAAGTCGACGTGGGCGAACCGCACCTCCAGCGCCCCCGCCGGTAGCGCCCGCGGCTCCGCCGGGTCCTGGATCCCGGGCTGCAGGTCGAGCACCTCGAAGACCCGCTCGAAGCTGACGACCGCGCCCATCGCCTCCACCCGTGCCCCGGCCAGGGCGGTGAGCGGCGCGTAGAGCCTCGTGAGCAGCAGCGCGAGGGACACGACGGCACCCGGGGCCAGCGCCCCGCCGAGGGCCAGCGCGCCACCCACGCCGTAGACCAGGGCGAGCGCCAGGGCCGAGACCAGCGTCAACGCCGTCACGAACACCCACTGCACCATCGCCGACCGCACGCCGATGTCGCGCACCCGGCCGGCCCGCGACCCGAACTCCGCCGACTCGTCCGCCGGCCGTCCGAACAGCCTGACGAGCGTGGCGCCCGGTGCGGAGAACCGCTCGGTCATCTGCGTGCTCATCGCGGCGTTGTGGTCGGCGGCCTCGCGCTGCAGCCGGGCCAGCCGCGAGCCCATCCGCCGGGCCGGGACCACGAACACCGGCAGCAGGAGCAGCGCGAGCACCGTGACCTGCCAGGAGATGCTCAGCATCACGGCGAGCGTCAGCAGGAGCGTCACGACGTTGCCGACGACCCCGGACAGGGTGTCGCTGAAGGCCCGCTGCGCGCCCAGCACGTCGTTGTTGAGGCGGCTGACCAGCGCGCCGGTGCGGGTCCGGGTGAAGAACGCGACCGGCATGCGCTGCACGTGGTCGAACACCGCGGTCCGCAGCTGCAGGATCAGCCCCTCGCCGATGGTCGCGGAGAACCAGCGGGTGAGCAGCCCCAGCCCGGCCTCGGCCACCGCGACGACGGCGATCAGCCCGGCCAGCCCGGCGAGGACGCGCAGCCCCTCCCGGGTGTCGATCGCGTCGACCACCCGGCCGGCCAGCAGCGGCGTGGCGACGGTCAGCACCGCCCCGACCACGCTGAGCAGCACGAAGACGATGATCCGCCGCTCGTGCGGCCGGGCGAACCCCGCGATCCGCCGCAGGGTGACGGGCACCGGCGCCCGCGTCTGCTCCTGCTCCCGGGAGGCGGTGCGCAGGGCGCTCCAGGTGGTGACGTCCATGGTCGGGACGCTAGGACCTGAAGTGAAGTGCAGGTCAAGCTGGACGGTGCGGCCGGGTGCGGCGAGACTGGGGAGCCCCGATTCTCCAGGAGGTCGCAATGACGCGACGGGACGTCGAGTTCGACGCCGAGGGCACCACCCTGCGCGGCTGGTTCTACAGCGGGGAGGGCGCGACCGGCCGCGCCCCGACGATCGTGATGGCCCACGGCTTCTCGGCCGTGAAGGAGATGTACCTGGACCGGTTCGCCGAGCTGTTCGCGGCGGCGGGGCTGAACGCCCTGGTCTTCGACAACCGCAACTTCGGCGCCAGCGACGGTGAGCCGCGGCAGGAGATCGACCCGGTCGCGCAGGTCCGCGACTACCGGCACGCGATCACCTACGCGAGCACGCTCGACGAGGTCGACGCGACCCGCATCGGCATCTGGGGCTCGAGCTACTCCGGCGGGCACGTGCTGGTGGTGGGCGCGATCGACCGCCGGGTCAAGGCCGTGGTCGCGCAGGTCCCGCTGGTCAGCGGCTCGAAGAACATCGGCGAGCTGGTGCGGGCGGACTTCCGGGCCGGGTTCCGGGAGATGTTCGACGCCGACCGCGCGGCCCGGTACGCCGGCGACCCGCCGGCCATGGTGCCCGTGGTGGCGGAGGACCCGCTGGCGCCCTCGGCACTCCCGACGCCGGACTCGTGGACCTGGTTCACCGAGACCGGCAAGCTGCGCGCCCCGGCCTGGCGCAACGAGGTCACCCTGCGGACCGTCGAGATGCTCGGCGAGTACGAGCCCGAGGCCTACATCGCGCGGATCAGCCCGACGCCGCTGCTCATGGTCGTCGCGCGGGAGGACCACCTCACACCCGCCCACCTCGCGATCGACGCCTACGAGCGGGCGCGCGAACCGAAGGCGCTCGAGCTCCTCCCGGGCGGCCACTTCGACGCGTACGTCGACGACTTCGACCGCGCCGGCGCCCCGGCCCGGGACTGGTTCGTCCGCCACCTGATCTGACCCGCCGGACATCGGGTGAGCGAACGGCGCTCTCGCTCGTTCCTGGTGAGCGAGAGCGCCGTTCGTGGATCGGGCCCCGGGCGCTCAGCCCTTCCCGACCGCCTTCTCGGCGGCGGCGATGACATTGCGGAAGAGCATGGCGACCGTCGTGGGGCCCACCCCGCCGACCCGTGGGGTGATCGCGCCCGCGACCTCGGCGCAGGACTCGTCGACGTCCGGGAGCAGTTTCCTGCCGGAGTACCGCACCCCGCCGCCGACGACCGTCGCGCCGGGCCTGACGTGCTCGGGCCGGATGATCCCCGGCACGCCCGCGGCGGCGATGAGGACCTCGGCGCGCTTCGTGTACCGCTCCCAGTCCGGCACGCCGGTGTGCACCACGGTGACGGCCGCGTTGGCGGTGGGCCGCTTCTGGGCCAGCAGCATGGCCAGCGGGCGGCCGAGGGTGGCCCCACGGCCGAGGATCACGACCTCGCGGCCGGAGACCGGGACCTCGTGGAAGGCCAGCAGCTCCTCGATGCCCGCGGGGGTGCAGGGCAGGGGCGCGGGCAGCCCGACGGCGAGGCGGCCCATGTTCATCGGGTGCATGCCGTCGACGTCCTTGTCCGGGTCCATCTCGGCCAGCGCGGCGTCGTAGTCGAGGTGGCCGGGCACCGGGTACTGGATCAGCAGACCGTGCACCGCGGGGTCGTCGTTGTAGGCCCGGATCGTCGCGACCAGCTGCTCCTGGGTCGCGTCCTGCGGCAGGTGGGTGTGCGGCGAGTCGATGCCGAGCTCGGCGGCCTGCTTCTGCTTGATCCGGATGTAGCCGGCGGAGGCGTCGTCGTCGCCGACCAGGATCGTGGCCAGGCTGGGGGTGACGCCGCGGGCGCGCAGTGCGTCGGCCCGGGCGGTGACGTCGGCCAGGACCCGCTCGGCGACGGGCTTGCCGGGCAGCAGTCGTGCGGTCATGGGTTCCCTCGTGACGCGGAGGCCCAGGCGGTCGACCCCCGCGGACGTCAGCTCCCCGATGGTCGATGCCATCCTCGGTATGCCGCCAGTCGCGCGTTCGCCGTGATTGTTCCACGCGAGCACCGGTCGCCGTCCACTCGTGGCCACTAGCCGCGGATTGGCCCTTCCTGAACAGGCCACCCTGGCGGACCCTGGGAGCGTGGATCTCCGCCTGCTGCCCGTCACGCACGCCCCGCTCCGCCGGCTCCCGCAGCTGCTCGCGGGTCTCGCGCTCTACGGCACGTCGATGGCGATGCAGATCCGGGGCGCGCTCGGGCTCAACCCGTGGGACGTCCTGCACCAGGGCCTCGAGAGCCGGCTGCCGCTGAGCTTCGGGGTGATCACCGCGATCACCGGAGCCGTGGTGCTGCTGCTGTGGATCCCGCTGCGGCAGCGGCCCGGTGTCGGGACCGTCGCCAACGTCGTGGTGATCGCCCTGTCCGTCGACGCGGCCCTCGCCCTGATCCCCGGAGTGCACTCGTGGCCCGCCCGGATCGGCCTGATGGCCGGCGGGATCGTGCTCAACGGCGTGGCGTCGGCCTCCTACGTCGGCGCGCGGCTCGGGCCGGGACCGCGCGACGGCCTGATGACCGGCCTCGCCGCCCGCACCGGACGATCGATCCGGCTGGTGCGGACGGCGATCGAGGTCGTGGTGCTCGCGACCGGCTGGGTGCTCGGCGGCACGGTGGGGATCGGGACCGTGCTCTACGCCCTGGCGATCGGCCCGCTCACGCAGGCGTTCCTGCCGCTGTTCCGGGTGCCGGACGCCCGGCGGTCCGCCGCTTCTGCGCCCGACGCACGTACCAGCCGTTCCACACCATGAGGCCGGCGAAGGTCACGATCCCCCAGCGCCTCCGTGGCGCCCACCGAGACGTCGACGGGCAGCAGGTAGACCACCGGGATCCGGACGAGTGCCTCGACGATCAGGCCGATGCCCCAGACGGTGGAGGAGAGCCGGTGCCCCCGGATCGCCGTCACCAGGAAGACGACGCCGACCGACGCGGTGATCAGCGAGTTCCGCAGCAGCAGGGTGCGCGGGTCCCCGGTGGCCAGGGCCAGCACGAAGCCGATGCCGTAGACCAGCAGCATCACCCCAGGTCGGCGTCGGGGATCCAGGATCCGTGGAAGCCCGCGGGCACCCCGCGCGGCAGGGTCACCCGCGCGACGGGCGCGCCGGCGACGTCCGTCGCGTCGAGCACGAGCAGCTCGGACGCCGTGCCGTTCCGGGTGGTGGTGATGGAGAGCAGCCAGCCGTCCGCCTCACCCCGGTCGGGTGTCGCGGACGGGACGAACACCGCCTCCCCGGCGACGACGTCCGGCCCGAGGCCGTGCGCGGCGACCGTCCCGCGTTCGGCGTCGTGCTGCAGGATCCCCTCGGTGTCGGACACGGCGTAGAGGTACCGGTTCGGCCGGCCGACCCGCGCGTCGTCGACGGTCGGGAACTCCAGGCCCTCCGCCGAGAGCTGCGCCTGGGTGACCGTCCCGGCGGCCGGGTCGATCGTCCAGCGGTGCAGGGTGGCGACGCCGGCGGCCGCGGCGGCCGAGGCGTGCCCGGACGGGCTCGGGCCGATGGCCTCCCAGGCGGCCGTGATCGCGTCCCGGGTGTAGCGGGCGGCGTCGAGCACGATCCGTCCCGCGGCGTCCTCGTGGGCGTTGCCGACGTGGAAGACGTAGCAGGGGTCGATCTCGAACCAGCGCACCTCGCCGGGCCGGTCCAGCGGCATCACGCCGAGCCGGGCGCCGTAGTCGTCGTCCCAGCCGTAGGGCATGCCCCGCTGCAGCCGGAAGGTCATCGGCAGGTCGAGGAACACCGCGTGCCGGTCGGTGATCGCGAAGTCGTGCATCATCGTCGGCCCCGCGACCGGGACCTCCGCGCTCTCCACGAGGTCGCCGGTCGCGGAGAGCCGGTGGTAGGTGAGGAACGGCGGCAGCGCGCCGTAGCCGAAGAAGTGCAGGTCACCGGTGACCGGGTCGGTCTTCGGGTGCGCGGTCATCGCCGTGGTGAGCCGGCCGCCGAAGTCGTCCGGACCGACCGTGTCCAGCTCCGGCGTCACGACGTACGGGAAGCCGTTCTCCACCAGCGCGAGGATCCGCCCGCCGTGCTCGACCACGTGCGTGTTGGCGACGACCGCGGTGCGGTCGAAGGTGCCGTCCGGGCGCAGGAAGGGGTGGCCCTCCATCGTCCCGGTGCGCACCCAGCGGTTGCGGTACCACTCGGCGCGCCCCTCGCGGAGCCGGACGCCGTGCAGCATGCCCTGGCCGGTGAACCAGTGCCCGGGGTCCTGACCCGGCAGCGGGTTCGGCCCGTTCCGGAGGTACCGCCCGGTGAGCTCCGGTGGGAGCGTACCCGTGACGGGCAGGTCGACGGCCTCGATCTCGTCCGGCACCGGGGCGAGGTGGCCCTGCAGGTAGAGCGGCGTCTCCGTCGTCGTCATGGGGAGAACGGTGCCCCTCACGCCACAACCTGTCAAGGGTGACATGTCGGGAATGACAGGTAGGCTGGGCGCATGTCGTTGCCGCACGCGTTGCTCGGTCTGCTCGCCGTCCGCCCCCGGAGCGGCTACGAGCTGACCAAGGCGTTCGAGCGGGACCTGGGCCGCTACGCCTGGCAGGCGGGCCACACGAGCATCTATCCGGAGCTGAACCGGCTGGCCGGGGCGGGCCTGGCCGAGGTCACGCACGAGGGCCCCCGCGGTGCGCGGACCTACGCGGTCACCCCCGCCGGCCGTGCGGAGCTGCGCACGTGGCTGCTCACCCCGCCCAAGCAGGCCAAGGTCCGCAACGAACAGGTGCTGCGCATGTTCCTGCTGTCCGCACTCGACCCGGCGGACGCGCTCGTCGTGCTCCGCAGGATCGCCGAGAGCACCGACCAGGGCGTCACCGAGCTGCGGAAGATCCGGGAGGAGCACGCCGCCGCGCCGGTGACCGGCGCGGAGGGGTTCGGTCAGCTCGCGGCGGAGTACGGGTTGCGCCAGTACGAGGCGGTCCGGGGCTGGGCGCACTGGGCGATCGAGCGCCTGGAGCGCGAGCAGGGAGCCGACGGAGCCGCCGAGAACCCCTGACCGGTCCGCCGAACCCGAGAACGCCGACGGCCCCGGCGCGGGCCGGGGCCGTCGGCGTGCGCGGATCAGGCGACGGCGGGACGCTCGTCCACGAGCTCGGGCTCGGCGGCGGGCGCCGGCACCTCGTCGACGTCCCCCAGCGACCACGGCCGGACCACGGCCAGGAGCAGGCCGAGCGCGAGCGCCTGGGAGCCGGCGATGGTCAGTCCCATGGCCAGCGCGTCGTTGCCCAGCAGGCCGACGACGGGCGAGGTCAGTGCGCCGACGCCGAACTGGACCGCGCCGAGCAGCGCCGCGGCGGTGCCGGCCCGCTCGCCGTGCCGGGAGAGGGCGAGCGCCGGGGCGTTGGGCAGCGCCAGGCCGACCGAGGCCAGCACCGCCCACAATGGCACGAGCACGCCGACGAGCCCGCCGGTCCCGGTGCCGGCGAGCACGGCCAGCACGGTCGCCGCGACGGTCCCGGACACGCTCGCGGCCAGCAGCAGCTGCCGAGGCTCGAAGCGGCGCAGCAGGGCGGCGTTCGCCTGCGTCGCGGCGATCAGGAAGACCGCGCCGGCGCCGAACAGCAGCCCGAACTCCTGGGCGTCGAGGCCGAACTGCTGCTGGAACACGAAGCTGGAGCCGGAGATGTAGCCGAACATGCCGGCCATCATGAATCCGGCGACCAGGATCAGCCCCACGTAGGCGCGGTCGCGGAACAGCGTTCCGTAGGCCTTCAGCGTGGGGCCGAGGGCGGCGCTGCGGCGGCGCTCCGGCGGCAGCGTCTCGCCGAGGGCGAAGAACAGCACGACCAGGATGAGCAGGCCGTAGGCGGCCAGCGCGACGAACACGCCCCGCCAGTCCGCCACCCGCAGCAGTTCGCCGCCGAGCGTCGGCGCCAGCACCGGGGCCGCGCCCATGACGAGCATCAGCCGGGAGAGCAGGGTGGCCGCGGCGCGGCCGGTGTACAGGTCGCGGACCACGGCCATGGCCACGACCGCGCCGGCGGCGGAGCCGACGCCCTGCAGCACCCGCAGCACGCCGAGCACCTCGATGGTCGGCGCGACGACGATCAGCAGCGAGGACACGACGTGCAGCGCCGTGCCGGCGAGGAGCGGCCTGCGGCGGCCGACGGCGTCGGCGAGCGGGCCGATGAACAGCTGGCCGAGCGCGAGGCCGAGCAGCGTGCCGGTGAGGGTGAGCTGGATGGCCGACGAGGACGTCTCCAGATCGTCCGCGATGCCCGGTAGCGCGGGCAGGTACATGTCGATCGTGAGCGGGCCGAGCGCGATGAGCGCGCCGAGCAGCAGGGCGAGGCGCGCGCGGCCTGGAGTGCTGGGCCGGGTCGGTGATGCGGGCAACGGCGGGGCCTTCCTCGTACACACGGGGTCCGGATCGCCCGGCGACGTCGCTCGTCGCGGTTCCTCCCCGCCGGTGATGGTCCGGTGGGTTCAAGGTCGGATGCCGGCGTGGTGTTCCGGTTCCCCGACCGGGCGTGACCCGGGTCACCTACCTACGAGTAGCCGAGAGGCCCCCGGCGGTCTCCTAGGCTCGGCCCATGCGCACCGAGGCACGCACCGTCCGCACGCCGGACGGCCTGGACCTGGCCGTTCACGTCACCGGCCCGGAGGGCGCACCGGTCGTCGTGGCGGTGCACGGCTACCCGGACGACCACACGGTCTGGGACGGCGTCGTCCCGCTGCTGGCGGACTCCTTCCGCGTGGTGACCTACGACGTCCGCGGCGCAGGTGCGTCGCAGGCCCCGGTGGACGGCGAGGGGTACCGGGTCGAGCGGCTGGCCGCGGACCTCGTGGCGGTGCTCGACGCCGTGGCGGCCGACCGGCCGGTGCACCTGCTCGCGCACGACTGGGGCTCGATCCAGGCCTGGCAGGCCGTCACCGATCCGGCCCTGCGCGCGCGGTTCGCCTCCTTCACCTCGATCTCCGGTCCGTGCCTCGCGCACATCGGGGCCTTCGTGCACAGCGCGCGACTGCGGGACCGCCTCCGCCAGCTGCGCCGCTCCTGGTACGTCGGGTTCTTCCGGCTGCCGGTGCTGCCCGAGCTGCTGTGGCGCTCGGGACTGGGCGGCGGGCTCGTCGCCCGCCGGGAGGGGGTCCCGCGGCCCGCCGTGCGTGACGCCGTGCGCGGGCTCGCGCTCTACCGCGCCAACCTGGGTCGGAGCGGCGGGGAGCGCCGCACGGAGGTCCCGGTGCAGGTCCTCGCCCCGAGCCGGGACCGGTACGTCACGCAGGCGCTGCAGGCGAGCGCCGAGCGGTTCACCGCGGACTTCCGGTTCCGTCCGGTGGCGGGCGGGCACTGGCTGCCCCGCAGCCGCCCGGACGTCGTCGCGCGCTGCGTGCGCGAGCTGGTCGCCGCCGTGGCCCCCGATGCGACCCACGCGGCCGAGACGGTGCCCGGTGTGACTCGTGCCGCCGCGACTGTGCCCGCCGCGACTCATGGTGCCGCGACGACGCCCGGTGCGACTCAGGCCGCCGCGATGCTGCCCGGTGCGGTCCCGCGCCGCACGGTCCCGACCCCGGGCCGGTGGACCGACCGCCTCGTCCTGGTCACCGGGGCCGGCAGCGGGATCGGCCGGGCGGTGGCGCGCGGCTTCGCGCGGCGCGGTGCGGTGGTCGTCGCCGTCGACAAGGAGCTCTCCACGGCGCGCCGGACCGCCTTCGAGACCGGCGGGCACGCCTACCAGGTCGACGTCGCCGACCCCGACGCGATGGCCACGCTCGCCGACCGGGTGTGCACCGAGATCGGCGTGCCGGACGTCGTGGTCAACAACGCCGGCATCGCGGTCTCCGGCCCCTTCCTCGCGCACGAGCCCGCGGACTGGCGCGCGATCGTCGACGTCAACCTGATGGGCGTGGTGCACGGGTGCCGCCTCTTCGCGGCCCGCATGCGCGAGCGCGGGGAGGGCGGGCACCTGGTCAACGTGGCGTCCGCGGCCGCCTTCACCCCGACGACCTTCCTGCCCGCCTACTGCGCCACGAAGTCCGCGGTGCTGATGCTGTCGGAGTGCCTGCGCGCGGAGCTCGCCGCGGACGACATCGGCGTCACGGCCCTGTGCCCCGGCTTCCTGCCCACCGACATCGGCGGGTCGGCCCGGTTCGTCGGGGTCGACGCGGCCACGGCGGCCGAGCGCCGGCGCTCCACCGACCGGATGCTCAAGCGCCGGCCGTACGCGCTGGACAAGGTCGCCGACGCGGTCGTCGGTGCCGTGGAGGCGAACCGACCGATCCAGCTGCTGACGGTGGAGAGCCGCATCGCCTACGTACTGTCCAAGGTGGCTCCCGGCGCGCTCCGCCGGATCGCTCGCCTGCCCGTCCCGAGCTGATCCGGCGCACTGTGGTTCCACAACGCGCGGGTTCCACGACGCGCGGGTTCCACGACGCGCGGACATCGGCTCCGGATTCGCAGTACGGTTCCCTGACGCGAGAAGTGGCTGCCGTCAATCACATGATGGTTCCATAATGCGCGCCGGGTAGGTTCTGCTCGTGCGTGTCGACGACCTCACCACCCCCGCGCTGCTCGTCGAGCGGGGAGCCCTGCGCCGCAACCTCGACACGATGAGCGCCGCGCTCCCCGGCGCCCGGCTGCGCCCGCACGTCAAGGCACACAAGTGCACGTCGCTCGCGCGCTGGCAACGCGACAACGGCCACCCCGGCTTCACGTGCGCGACGGTCCGGGAGTGCGAGGTCATGGCCGAGCACGGGCTCGGCGGGGATCTGCTGCTGGCCAACGAGGTGGTCGACGCGTCCCGGCTCGGGAAGCTGGTCCGCGACGGCGCCCGGGTCACCCTCGCCGTCGATTCCCGGGAGACCGTCGCGGCGGCGTTGCGCGGCAACGTCCTCGAGGTCGTGATCGACGTGAACGTCGGCCTCCCGCGCTGCGGCTGCCCGCCCGAGAAGGCCGGGGAGCTGGCCGATCTCGCCCGGCGCAACGGGCTCGAGGTGCGTGGCGTGATGGGCTACGAGGGCCACCTGATGATGGTCCAGCCCGCGCAGGAGCGGCGCCGGCTCGTCCGCGAGGCGATGGAGAAGCTCGCGGTCGCGGCCCGGGCGGTCGGCGGCGAGCTCGTGAGCGCCGGCGGAACCGGCACCTACGACGTCAACGAGTGGGCGACCGAGATCCAGGCCGGCTCGTACGCGCTGATGGACAGCGCCTACACCCAGCTCGGCCACCCGTTCGAGCAGGCGGTGTTCGTGCTGGGCACGGTGATCTCGGTGGCCGCCGAGTGGGCGGTCGTCGACGTCGGGCTCAAGGCGCTGGGCATGGACCACGGCAACCCGACGATCCCCGGCGCCCAGGTGTGGTTCTGCTCCGACGAGCACACCACGTTCGCGCCCGGTGACCTGCGGCTGCGGGTGGGCGACCGGGTCCGGGTGGTACCGGCGCACGTCGACCCGACGGTCGCGCTGCACGACGCGATGTGGCTGGTCGACGGCGAGCAGGTGGCGGAGCGCTGGGCCGTGGACATGCGAGGGTGGTGACCATGGGCCGACGGGAGTTCCTGACCGAGCGGCTGCGCCCCTTCACCTCCACGATCTTCGCGGAGATCACCCAGCTCGCCGTCCGCACCGGCGCGATCAACCTCGGCCAGGGCTTCCCCGATACGGACGGTCCGGCCTCCCTGCTGGCCGACGCCGCCGCGGCGATCACCGAGGGCGGGGTCAACCAGTACCCGCCGGCGCCGGGGCTGCCGGCGTTGCGCGAGGCGGTGGCGGCGCACCAGGAGCGCTTCCACTCGCTGTCCGTCGATCCCGACCAGGTGCTCGTCACCACGGGCGCCACCGAGGCCATCGCGTCGGCGGTGATCGCCCTCTGCGAGCCGGGCGACGAGGTCGTGATCTTCGAGCCCTACTACGACTCCTACCCGGCCGTGATCGCGATGGCCGGGGCCACGCGCCGGACCGTCCCGCTGCGCGCTCCCGACTTCCAACCCGATCCGGTCGAGCTGCGCGCGGCGTTCGGGCCCCGTACCCGGGCGGTGCTGGTCAACACCCCGCACAACCCGACCGGCACGGTGTTCGGCCGGGACACGCTGCGGGCGATCGGGGACCTCGCCCTCGAGCACGACGCCGTCGTCGTCACGGACGAGGTCTACGAGCACATGACCTTCGGGGCCGAGCACGTCCCGATGGCGGCGCTGCCCGGCATGGCGGAGCGCACGCTCACCGTCTCCGGCGCCGGCAAGACGTTCTCCGTGACGGGCTGGAAGATCGGCTGGGTGCACGGGCCGGCCGAGCTCGTCGCGGCGGTGCGGACGGTGAAGCAGTTCCTGACGTTCGCCGGCGGCGCCCCCTTCCAGCCGGCCGTTGCGAACGCGCTCGCCCTGCCCGACGACGTGTTCGCCGCGATCTCCGGCGACCTGCGGCCGAAGCGGGACCTGCTGGTCGACGGCCTGCGCGAGGCCGGGACGCGGGTGTTCGAGCCGAGCGGCACGTACTTCGTCGTCGCCGACCTCGCCCCGCTCGGCGTGACCGACGCCGCCGCCTTCGCCCGCGACATGCCCGGGCGGCTCGGCGTCGCCGCGGTCCCGGTGAGCGTGTTCTGTGACGACCCGCACCTCGCCCCGACCCTGCTCCGCTTCGCCTTCTGCAAGCGCGACGACGTCCTCGATGAAGCGGTGCAGCGGCTGCGCCGTCTGTGAGTGGCGATAGCATAATGTTATCGTCGCAGGTAGAAGTCAGTTCTTTAGCGTTAAATGTGTAAAACACTGATGCGAGTGAGAGTCTTGACGTTTAGTACTGCAACGGCAGTTGCGGTGTGTCGTGAGAGGCTGAGTCCGGTTCGGCGGTGGTGATCACCGCGTGGTTGATGTTGCCGGGTGGGTGGCCTCGTTGGACGCGGTGGTGGAGCTGATCGTGGGTCGTTTCCGCAGGGCGGAGCCGCGTCGCCGGGTCGGGACGTACCTGCGGGGGCTGCTGGCCGGGCTGGAGCGGCAAAACGGGTGGACGCTGGCCGAGCATGCGGGGGCGGTGTCTCCGGACGGGATGCAGCGGCTGCTGCGCACCGCGGACTGGGATATCGACGGTGTCCGCGATGACCTGCGCGGTTATGTCCTCGACGAGCTCGGTGACCCTGCTTCCGGGGTGTTCATCGTCGACGAGACCGGGTTCGTGAAGAAGGGTGTGCGTTCGGCGGGGGTGCAGCGTCAGTACACCGGGACCACCGGGAAGATCGATAATTGTCAGCTCGGGGTGTTTTTGGCCTACGCCTCGACGAAGGGGCGGGCGTTGCTCGACCGGGAGCTCTCCCTGCCGACCTCGTGGACCGAGGACCGCGACCGCTGCACGCGGGCCGGCGTCCCCGACGACGTCGGGTTCTCCACGAAACCCCAGCTCGGGACGGCGATGCTGGCCCGCGCCCGCGAGGCCGGGGCGCTCACCTCGGCGTCGTGGGTGACCGCGGACGAGGCCTACGGGCAGAACCCGACCTTCCGCACCTGGCTGGCCGACCGCGAGATCCCCTTCGTGCTCGCCACCCGCAACGACGATGTGCTGACCAGTCCGGATGGGCACCGCCGCCAGGCCAAGGTCCTCGCGACGATCGCCGGGGCTCGTGACCCCGACACCGACCGGACCGGGTGGGAGCGGCGGGCGATCGGGCCGGGCGCGCACGGGGAGCGGGTCTATGACTGGACCGCGGTCGCCCTCGACGCCACCGGGCTGCCGCCCGGTTGGGGGCACTGGCTACTGGTCCGTCGCCAGGCCGAGGCTCCCGAGGGCAAGACGGTGCGTGAGCTGGCGTTCTACCGCTGCGCCGCCCCCGCAGCCACCCCGCTGCGCGAGCTGGTTCGGGTCGCAGGGGCCCGCTGGGCGATCGAGGAGTGCTTCCAGACCGCGAAGAACGAGGCCGGGCTCGACCACTACCAGGTCCGCTCCTACCGGGCCTGGTACGCGCATGTCACCCTCGCGATGCGGCCAAAGAGATCCGCCGCCTGCTCGCCACCCTCGCCCTCGCCCCGCTCACCGGCATCGACCAGGCCATGCACTGGTCGACATGGCGCCGCGAACGCCAACAACAGGCCCGCGAGTGCCACTACCGACGCCGCGGCCAGCGACCACCGGACTGATCAACTGCCGTTGCAGTA
>NZ_JBJZON010000043.1:0-34763 GCF_047200735.1 Pseudonocardia oceanicola | reverse complement strand
ACCCATGTCCTGAGACATAACATGGTGAGGAAGCGGCGTTCTTGTCGGTGGTCGAATGTATGTTCGAGTCGTGCAGGAGACGGTGGCCCTTCCCGAGGACCTGGCGGCGATGCCGCCCGGCCCGGAACTGGCCGCCGTCCTGGCGTCGATCGACCTCGCGGCGACGGCGAACGAGGACCTGCCGGTGCTGCTGCAGGCCCGGTACCGGCAGGTTGCGCACGAGCAGGCCGGGTTGTACGAGGTGGTGGCGCAGATCGGCGTCGCCGACCCGGAGCGCGACCTCACGTCCGAACAGGCCGCCGCCCTGGTCGCCTGGGTACTGCCCCGCGCGGCCGACTGGACCGCCGGCCGACTCGACGCCCGGCTGCGAGCCCTGGTCGCCGACCTCGACCCGGCCCACTTCGAACGCCGCTACCGCCGCGCCGTCGCCGGCCGCGAGGTCGTCGGCATGCTCTGCGCCGACGGCACCGTCACCCTCACCGCCACGGCCACACACGGCAGCCCGACCACACACGGCAGCCCGACCACACACGGCAGCCCCTCAACACGCGCCGCACGGCCCCGACCCTCACCTCGACGCGCCACCCTTCGTCCGACCCGACGACGAGAGCTACGGCCTCGTCCAGCCCGTCCCACCGCCCGAAACCGTGCCGGGACCACCCGCCGTCGTCCTCGACGAGGAGCCGCCCTTCTGATCCGACGGCGCACCGAGGTCTCCTCGCGCTCGTCCGGCCGGCGGCGGAGGGTCTCTCGACGATCGCCCGACGACCACCACCGGTGAGTTCTGTCCACTCGTCGGGTCTGCCGGAGGAGACGCTGGAGGGAACGAGCATGCCCAAGGTGATCGCCGACATCTCCATGTCGCTGGACGGGTACGTCACCGCGCCCGGTGTGGACCAGGAACACGGCCTCGGCATCGGCGGCGAGGCGATCCATGCGTGGGTGCTCGAGGAGCCCCGCTCCCCCGTCGACGCAGCCGTGCTGGCGCGCAGCTTCGAGGACACCGGCGCCGTCGTGATGGGGCGGCGACTGTACGACATCGTGGACGGGCCGAACGGCTGGAACGACGACGTCGGGTACGGACACGACCAGGACCAGTCGGCGGCGCCGCCCTGCTACGTCGTCACCCACGAACCGCCGACCCGGGTGCGGCTCGCGTCCCGGTTCCGGTTCGTGACCGCAGGGGTGGCGGCCGCCGTCGACCAGGCCCGGGCGGCCGCGGGCGACAAGGACGTCGTCGTCATGGGCGGCGCGAACGTCCTCGACCAGGCCCTGGCGGAGAGGCTGGTCGACGAGCTCCGCATCCACCTGTCCCCGCTGTTGCTCGGCGGCGGCACGCGTTTGTTCGAGCTCGTCGGCCCGACGACGCTGATCCAGCGGGCGGTCGCCGAGTCGCCGCGGGCGACGCACCTGACCTACGAGGTCGTCGGGGACCACGAGGCCACAGATCCCGACCCGGACACCGGCGGGACTCGACAGGGCCGGTCCGACCTCACACCATGACGATCCCGCCGTCGATCATCACGGACTGGCCGGTCATGTAGTCCGAGTCCGGGCCGGCGAGGTACGAGACGAAGCCCGCGACGTCCTCGGGGGTCTGCACTCGCTTGAGCGCGATCAGCTCCGTGTACTGCCTGAGGGTCTCGCCGCGTTCGTTGCCCAGGTAGGGGCCCATCTTCTCGTCGATGAGATCCCACATGTCCGTCCCGACGATGCCCGGGCAGTAGGCGTTCACCGTGATTTCGTGCTGCGCCAGTTCCTTCGCGCCGGCCTGGGTCAGCGCCCGGACCGCGAACTTCGTGGCGGAGTAGTGCCCGAGGAAGTCGAAACCGGAGTGCCCGGCGATCGACGCGGCGTTGATGATCTTGCCGCCGCCGTTCTCCTTCATGTGCCCGGCGGCGGCCTGGATGCCGTAGACGACGCCGAAGACGTTGACCCCGAACATCGTCTGCAGGTCCTCCGGCGTGAGCTCGAGCAGGGTCTTGACCTGCGCGATCCCGGCGTTGTTGACCATCACGTCGAGGCCGCCGAGCTGCGCGACGGTGGCCGCGACGCCCTCGAACACCGCGTCCCGCGAGGTCACGTCGAAGGGCAGCGCGACGGACGACCCGCCGGCGTCGGCGATCTCCCCGGCGACGGACTCGGCGGTGGCCTTGTCGACGTCGTTGACGGCGACGGCGTGCCCGTCCTTCGCCAGCCGCAGGGCGATCGCCCGGCCGATCCCACGCCCGGCCCCGGTCACCAGCGCGACGGTCATCCCAGGACCTCCTTCGGCGAGACGAGGATCTTCACGTTCTCCTCCTTGTTGTCGATCAGCTCCCGGAAGCCGCCGGACACGATGTCCTCGAGCCCGATCCGGCCGGTGATGAACTGGGCGGCGTCGACCTTCCCGTCGCGCAGCAGCGCGATGGTGTCGGGGTGGTCGCCGCAGTAGGCCAGCGAGCCGATCAGGTTGACCTCGCTCATGACCAGGTCGTTGACGGCGACCTGCGGCACGTGGCCCCAGATCGCCACGTTGACGACGGTGCCGCCGGGGCGCACGGAGCCGATGGCCGAGGCCAGCACGGCGTCGATCCCGGCGCACTCGAAGGCGACGTCCGCGCCGCCGCCGGTGAGGTCGAGGATCGCCGCGGGGGCGTCGTCGGTGATCGGGTCGATGATCACGTCGGCCCCCGCCGGCGTGGCCTTGGCCTTGCGCGCGGCCGCGGGCTCCACCACGACGACCTGCGACGCACCGGCCGCCCTGAGCGCCGCGGTGGTGACCAGCCCGATCGGGCCGGCGCCGTAGACCACGGCGGTCCCGCCCTCGCGCAGCCCCGACAGGCGCACGGCGTGGTAGCCGACGGCGAGGGGCTCGACGAGCGCGCCCAGGTCCGTCGGGAGGTCGCCGAGCGGGTGCACCCACCGCTGGTCCACCACGCAGCGCTCCGCGAACCCGCCCTGGTCACCGGCCAGCCCGACGAACCCGAGGCTGCGGCAGATGTTGTAGCGGCCCGCCTGGCACGCGACGCACTCCCCGCACACCCAGTACGGCTCGACGGCGACGCGGTCGCCCTCGCTCACGCCCGTCACGCCGGAGCCCACGGCCGAGACCACGCCGGCGAACTCGTGCCCGAGCACGACGGGCATCTCCACGCCGGTGAGCGGGTGCGGCTCGCCCTTGTTCGGGACGAAGATCGGCCCCTCGAGGAACTCGTGCAGGTCGGTGCCGCAGATGCCGCACCAGTCGACCGACACCTCGACCTGGCCCGGCGCCACCACCGGGTCGGGGACCTCGTCGATGCGGATGTCGCCGGGACCGTGGAACCGCGCTGCTCTCATGTGTCCACGCTCACGTCCGGGCCGGGGCCTGGGCAACGGTTGCAGCGAGGTTGCAGGATCACCCCCATGACCACAAGCGCGGACACCGACGTCCCCGACCGGCGTGCGGTGCGCGAGTTCGCCCGCCACCTCTTCGGCGTCTACACGGCCGGCGGGTTGACCATGATGATCGACCTCGGGCACCGCACGGGGCTCTTCGAGGCCGCCGCGCAGGGACCGGGCACGTCGCCGGAGCTGGCGGAACGGGCCGGGCTGCAGGAGCGCTACGTGCGTGAGTGGCTGGGCGCGATGGTCACCGGCGGGATCATGACCTACGACGACGGGCGGTACGCGCTGCCGCAAGCGCACGCCGCCGCGCTCACCGGGCCCGGCTCGAAGAACATGGCGCCGATGGCGGCCATGGTGCCGCTGCTCGGCCGCAACCTCGACGGCATCGCCGAGGCCTTCCGCACCGGCGGCGGCCTGCCCTACGAGGCGTTCGCGCCCGACTTCACCGGCGTGATGGACCAGCTCAACCGCCGCCCGCTCGACGAACTGCTGGTCGACGCCTGGCTGCCGCTCGTGCCCGGGCTGAGCGAGCGGCTGACCGCGGGCGCGCGGGTGGCCGACGTCGGGTGCGGGACCGGGCACGCGATGGTGGTCCTGGCGAAGGCCTTCCCGGCCTCGACCTTCACCGGCTACGACCTCGCCGAGGACGCCCTCGCCCACGCGCGCGCCGAGGCCGCCGACGCGGGCCTCACGAACGTGCGATTCGAGACCGCCGACGCGGCCGCCCTCCGACCCACCGAGCCCGTCGACGTCGCGTTCGCCATCGACGCGGTGCACGACCAGGCCGATCCGGCAGCGGTGCTGCGCGGGATCCACGACGCCCTGGTGCCCGGCGGGCGCTTCGTCATGGTGGACATGGCCGCGGCGAGCGACCTGGCCGACAACGTCGGCAACCCGTTCGCCCCGTGGATCTACACGATCAGCACCCTGCACTGCATGACGGTCTCGCTGGCGCACGGCGGCGCCGGGCTGGGCGCGGCGTGGGGCAGGGAGCTCGCCGTGCGCATGCTGGGCGAGGCCGGGTTCGGCGAGGTCACGGTGACACCGGCGCCCGGGCAGGCGCTGAACCTGATCTACGCGACGGAGCGGCCGGGCTGAGCGCCCGACCACTCCGTCGCCCCCGCTCCCCCGGGGCGGTCCTCAGGCCTTGGCCTGCATGCTCTCCCGGGCGGGGTTCGCCTGCTCCCCGGCCTTCGGGTCCTTCTCGGACGCCTTCTCCCGGACCCCGGCCTCGATCCGGTCGCCGATCTCCTTGTCGATGTTGTGCCAGTACTCGAACGCGCGCGCGAGGACCGGCTCGGACACGCCGTTGAGCAGGTGCCCGACGACGTTGTCGACCAGCCTCTCCCGGGCGGCGTCGTCCATCACCTCGCGGACGAGCGTGCCCGGCTGGGACCAGTCGTCGTCCTCGGCGTGGTCGACGTAGGCGGTGCGCATGATGTCGCCGTCGGCGTACCAGGTCGGCACCCGGCCGTAGCGCTCGGTGTCGGCCGCGGGGCCGCCGTAGGAGTTCGGCGCGTACACCGGGTCGGAGACCTTCTTCACCCGCATCGCGCCGTCCTTGGAGTACGAGTGCGTCTCCACGACAGGGGCGTTCACCGGGATCTGCTGGTAGTTGCCGCCCAGGCGGTGGCGGTGCGCGTCCGCGTAGGAGAACAGCCGCGCGAGCAGCATCCGGTCCGGCGACGGCCCGATGCCCGGCACGAGGTTGTTGGGCTGGAACGCGATCTGCTCGATCTCGGTGTGGTTGTCCGTGGGGTTGCGGTCCAGCGTCATCCGGCCGACCTCGGTCAGCGGGTAGTCGCCGTGCGGCCACACCTTGGTCAGGTCGAACGGGTTGAAGCGGTACGTCTTGGCGTCCTCGTACGGCATGATCTGTACGAAGAGCGTCCAGGACGGGTAGTCGCCGTCGCGGATGTGCTCGAACAGGTCACGGGTGTGGTAATCCGTGTCCGCCGCGGCCATCTGGTCGGCCTCGTGCTGGGTGAAGTTCTGGATGCCCTGGTCGGTCTTGAAGTGGTACTTGACCCAGAACTCCTCGCCGGCGGAGTTGATCCACATGTAGGTGTGGCTCGTGTAGCCGTTCATGTGCCGCCAGGTGCGTGGGATGCCCCGGTCGCCCATCAGCCAGGTGACCTGGTGCGCGGACTCCGGCGAGAGCGTCCAGAAGTCCCACTGCATGTCGTGGTCGCGCAGGTTGTTGTCGGCACGGCGCTTCTGCGACCGGATGAAGTGCTGGAACTTCATCGGGTCCTTGACGAAGAAGACCGGCGTGTTGTTGCCGACCATGTCGTAGTTGCCCTCGGACGTGTAGAACTTGATCGCGAACCCGCGCGGGTCGCGCCACGTGTCGGGGCTTCCCCGCTCCCCCGCGACGGTGGAGAAGCGGATGCCCAGCTCGGTCTTCGCACCCGGCTGGAAGAGCGCCGCCCTGGTGTAGGCGCTCACGTCGTTGGTGACCTCGAAGTGGCCGAAGGCGCCGCTGCCCTTCGCGTGCGGCTGGCGCTCCGGGATGCGCTCCCGGTTGAACTGCGCCATCTGCTCGATGAGGTAGCTGTCCTGCAGCAGGATCGGTCCGCCGGGGCCGACGGTGAGCGAGTGCTCGTCACTCTCGACCGGGATACCGGCGTCGGTCGTGGTGGGGTTCGGGCGCGTGCTCGTCACGGGGTCTGCGCCTCCTCGTCGTGGAGTCGTGCGTGCTGTGCTCGCGTGGTGGGCGAGAGGACGGCGCGCTGGGCGCCGTCGGCTGGGATACCCACCTCCGCACGCGTGACACCTGCTCGCCGGTCCGACGCCCCGTCGGTTTCCGGTATCGCCGGGCTGCATAAGAGGTTCGTCCCGGGGGTAGTGACGGTCTGCCCGAGAACGGAGGTGCGGCACGATGGTCGACGACGACCGGCTCCCCCAGAACGACGACGCGACGGTCCCGGCGGGACCCCCGACCGTGATGTCGATGGACGAGAACCAGCTGTGGGACGTGGTGCGCGCCCTGGCCGAGCCCGCCCGCGGCGAGTTGCGCGCACTCTCCTGACCTCGCCCGGTGCGCCGGATCCTCACCCTTCGCCGAGGTGAGCTGCGGCGCCCCGCCGTGTAGCGTCGGGTCGTCCGCCGACGACGACGGACCGCGTGGTGGGCGCGGGTGGTGATCTCGGACGTGATCGACAGGGAACGGGAACGGTTGCTGGCCGGTGAGGTCGAGCGCATCCCGCGTCGGCGCGAGATCGTCGAGTCCTGGCGGCGGTCACGCCTGTCCGGGGTCGACCCCGACCAGCTGGAGCTGCCGCAGGCCCGCCTCGAGGAGACCCGCTTCAGCCGCACCGCGACCCCGGTCCTGGAGGCCGCGGCCGACGCCCTGGTCGGCGCGGACACCAGCCTGATGCTCACCGGCCCGACGGGCACGGTGCTCTGGCGCTGGACCGACACCGACGGTCTCCGCCGACGGCTGGACCGGCGCTCGGTCGTCGTCGGCACGCAGTGGGCCGAGGAGCACGTCGGCACCAACGGGATCGGCACGGCCCTCGAGACCGCCCGGCCCGTCGTCGTGACGGGGGCGGACCACTACGCGGGCGCGCTGCACGGGTTCAGCTGCGCGGCGGCACCGGTCCGCCACCCGATGACCCGGCGCGTCCTCGGCGCGCTGAACATGACCTGCCGCGCGGAGGACGCGAACCCGCTGGTCCGGCCCACCCTGCTCAAGCTCGTCCGGGAGATCGAGGCGGAGCTCTACGGCACGAGCAGTGCCCGGGAGCGCGAGCTGTTCCGGCACTACCTCAGTGCCCGGCGACGCAGCTCGGCCGCGGTCGTGGTGCTCGACGGCGACATCCTCATCGCCAACCGCGCCGGGGCGCGCCTCGAGCTGGACCACCGCGCCTGGTGGGCCCGGGCGCAGGACGAGCTGGCCGGGGCCACCGAGGTGACCGTGCCCGCGGGCCCGGACGGGCCGGAGGTCCGGTGCCGGACCCTGGCCTCGGCGGGCCGGACGGTCGGGCTGATCGTCACGGTCCCGGAGGCGGCGGAGGGGCCCGGCGCCCCCGCTCGCACCGCGGTGGCGGTCTCGCCCGCGTCGGGCGACGGACTCGCCGGCACCGTGCGCCGGCGGCTCGGGACGGAGCCGCTGCTCCTGCACGGCGAGCCGGGTACGGGCAAGACCACCCTGCTGACCGGCCTGGGACTCGCGGTGCACGACGCCGCGCGGGTGCCCACCACGGGCCTGCCCGCCTGGCTCGACGGGGTGCGCAGCGCGTGCGCCGGGGTGGCGCTGACCCACCTGCACACGCTCGACGACGCCGCCTGCGCCGCCCTCGGCGCGCTGCTCGACGACGTGCTCCGGGAGGCCGGATCCGGCCGGCGGGCGGCCCGGGTCGCCGGCACCTGGTCCGGGGACCCCGCCGCGGCCGCCCCGGCCCAGCAGGCGCTGCTCGACCGCTTCGGGGTCGACGCCGTCGTGGTCCCGCCGCTGCGCAGCCGCGCGGACGAGATCCCCGCGCTGCTCGACGGGCTGCTCGACGAGCTCACCGTCGACCGCTCCGCCCCGCGGCCACGGCTCACCGCGGAGGCGACCGAGCTGCTGCGTCGGTATCCGTGGCCGGGCAACCTCCGCCAGCTCGCCGGGGTGGCGCGGTGGCTGGCCCGGCAGGACCGCGCCGTCGTCGACGCCGACGACCTGCCCGCCCGGCTGCGCGCCGCGACCCCGCGGACCCGGCTCACCCCGATGGAGGCCGCGGAGGCCGACGCGATCCGGGAGGCACTGCGACAGTGCGGCGGCAACAAGCTCGCCGCCGCCACGCAGCTGCAGATCGCCCGCTCCTCGCTCTACCGCAAGCTGCGGGAGTACGGGATCTAGGACATCTCGTCCATCTGTCGGGAGCCGGGTACGACGAGGGCCGGGATCGCCCCCGGCACGACGAGGAGCAGCACGCCGAGCGAGAGCAGCAGGACCGCCGTCGCGTAGGTCGTGACCCGGCCCCACGGCAGCGTCTCCTGAGGTTCCACGCCATCGTCGGCGCCCTCCGCGAGAGCGACGATTCTCCACCGCGGCCACGGGACGGCCAACGACGGTCCCCCCGGGCCGGGCTACCGATCAGTAGAGCGCTGCTTCGAAGATCCGCAGGTCACAGGCCGGTTGTGGGCAGCGGGGCGAGGCAGGAGACTCGACCCGGCCCCCCGTCGTCGACTCGGAACCGGGTGTCCCCCATGCACGACCGCGCTCCGCGCCTCACCGGACTCGGGCACGCCCTGCCCCCGCGGGTCGTCACCAACGACGACCTCGCCGCGACCCTGGACACGTCGGACGAGTGGATCCGCACGCGCAGCGGCATCGGGACCCGTCGGCACGTCGATCCCGGCACGGCGACCTCGGACCTGGCCGCCGAGGCCGGCGCCCGCGCGCTCAAGTCCGACCTGCAGACCGGCGGCAGCGGCGAGGTCGACCTGGTCGTGCTCGCCACGACCACCCCGGACCGGACCTGCCCGGCCACCGCCCCGCTCGTCGCGCACCGCCTCGGCCTGGGCACGGTTCCCGCCTTCGACGTCAACGCCGTCTGCTCCGGGTTCCTCTACGGCCTGTCGACCGCCTCCGCGATGATCGTCAGCGGCGCCGCGGAGTCCGTGCTGCTGGTCGCCGCCGACACCTTCTCGACCATCGTCGACCCCGCCGACCGCCGCACGGCCTTCCTCTTCGGCGACGGCGCCGGAGCGGTCGTGCTGCGGGCGCCCGGCGGCACCCACGGCCCCGCCGTGCACGACGTCGTCCTCGGCAGCGACGGCGGCCAGGAGGACCTGATCATCACCCCGGGCGGGGGCTCCCGCGATCCCGGCTCCGCGGACCGCTGGTTCACGATGCAGGGCCAGGCCGTCTACCGGCAGGCCGTCGACCGGATGACCCGCTCGAGCCAGGAGGTCCTGGAGCGCACCGGGTGGGCCGTCGAGGAGATCGACGGCTTCGTCGGGCACCAGGCCAACCGCCGCATCCTCGACGCCGTGGCCCGCCGGCTCGGTGTGCCCGCGGACCGGGTGGTGGCGAACCTCGACCGCGTCGGCAACACCGCGGCCGCCTCCATCCCGCTCGCGCTCTCCGACGCGCACGAGCGCGGGGTGCTGCGCCCCGGCGGCAAGCTCGTGCTGACCGCGTTCGGCGGCGGCGCCACCTGGGGCGCCGCCACCCTCACCTGGCCCGACCTGGGCTGACGACCCTCAGGCCTGCGCGTCCGCCCGCTTGGGCAGCACCCAGTTCGGCCGCGGGAAGTGGCAGGTGTAGCCCCACGGCATGCGCTCCAGGTAGTCCTGGTGCTCGGGCTCGGCCTCCCAGAAGTCACCCGCGGGCTCGACCTCGGTCACGACCTCGCCCGGCCAGAGCCCGGAGGCGTCGACGTCCGCGATGGTGTCCTCGGCGACGCGCTTCTGCTCGTCGTCGAGGTAGTAGATCGCCGAGCGGTACGACATGCCGACGTCGTTGCCCTGCCGGTTCCTCGTGGTCGGGTCGTGGATCTGGAAGAAGAACTCCAGCAGCTCGCGGTAGCTGGTCCGCTCCGGGTCGAACTCGATCTCGATGCCCTCGGCGTGCGTGCCGTGGTTGCGGTAGGTGGCGTTGGGGACGTCCCCACCCGTGTAGCCGACCCGGGTCGACACGACGCCCGGCTGCTTGCGGATGAGGTCCTGCATGCCCCAGAAGCAGCCCCCTGCCAGGATCGCCTTCTCGTAGCGGCTCATCACTGCTCCCTCCTCGTTCGTGCAGTCCCACGATCGTCAACGGATCGGTGCCGGCCGATAGTCCCGCGGTCGCCCGACCACGAGCACCACCTTGCCCTCCGCGTGCCCCGCCTCCACCTCGGCCAGCGCCTCACCGGCCTGCTCGAGCGGCAGCACCCGCGTGACGTGCGGGTCGAGCGTGCCCTCGGCGACGAGCCGGGCCAGCGCGGTGAGCACGGCCGTGCTGCGGTCGCGGGCGACGTCGCGGCCGCCGAGCTCGGCGACCAGCGGCTTGTCGGCGACCGAGAGCAGTCGCGAGCGATCGGTGAGCAGGGTCGCCACGGTCCGCAGCGCGTCGCCGCCGACCAGGTCGAACACGGCGTCGATCCCCTGGGGTGCGGCTTCGTGGACGCGGTCGAGCACGCCCTCGCCGTACGCAACCGGCACCGCACCGAACCGGGCGACCAGGTCGTGCTTGGCCGGGCTCGCCGTGCCGACCACCCGCAGCCCCCGGGCCCGGGCGAGCTGCACCACCGGCCCGCCGACCCCGCCGCCCGCCCCGTTGACGAGCAGGGTCGCCCCCGCCGGGAGGGCCAGGTCCGCCAGCGCGTCGTACGCCGTGCCGGCGGCGACCGGCAACGCCGCGGCGGCCTCCGGCGGGACACCCTCCGGGCGGTGCGCCGCGAAGGAGGCGGTGACCAGGGCCTCCTCGGCCCAGCCGCCGACCATGCCGGGGCAGCCGCCGAACACCTCGTCGCCCACCGCGAAGCCCGCGGCGTCCGGCCCGACCGCGGTCACCCGGCCGGCCACCTCGCGCCCGAGCACCGCCGGGCCGACCGTTCCGTACGAGCCCTCGCGCAGCCGCCAGTCCCCGGGGTTCACACCGGCCGCGCGGACGCGCACCCGCAGCTCCCCGGGCCCCGGCTCCGGCACCGGCACGTCGAGCAACGCCTGGTTCTCCGGCCCGCCCACCGCCGTGAAGCCGTACGCCCGCATCCCGTCACTCCCCGCGCCGATGCTGATGGTCGCCCGGGCAGAGGGTCGCCCGGACCGATGTGCCCGGACAGATGGCTGCCCGGACAGATGGCTGCCCGGACAGATGGCTGCCCGGACAGATCGTGGCATCCGGCGCACGGCACCACCGACGTGAGCCACGCCTCGGCGCCGGTCACGTGTCGAGGCCGCCGGCGCGTGCAAACCGATCGGTGACGACCCGAATCGCACGCCCACACCGACGCACGAGGAAGGTACCGCCATGGCGAACGCCGCCGTCATCAGCCAGCTCCGGACCCTGGAGCAGCTCACCCGTACCGAGGTCCAGATCGCCCGTACCCGCGTGGCGCAGGCCCGCACCGACGCCGTCCGCCGCGAGCTGCAGCAGAACGGCGAGAACGCCGAGCGCCGCGCCGAGCGCCTCGCCGCCGCCCTGCGCGACCTGGGCGAGGTCCCCGACGTCGTCTCCCCGGCCGTGGGCTTCGCGGCCTACCTGGTCAAGAGCACCGTCGAGCAGGCCCAGCCGCTCGACGAGGCGCTGCTCGGCGACCTCGCGCTCGAGCACCAACTGCTCGATCGCGCCCGCTACCTGGTCGCGCTCACGGCCGAGGCGGGCCCGGTGAGCGTCCACGGCCTCGCCGAGCAGCTGGTCTCCGCGCACAGCGCGACCGTCGACTGGCTCACCACCGTCCTGGCGGAGGAGGCCCTGGGCGGCCCGGCGGCCCTGCGCCCGACCGCGCTGCAAGCCGTGGCCGGCGGGGTCACTCGCGCCGTCGCGCTGCCCACCCGCATCACGATCGGCGGCGTGAACCGCGCCGCGCACCGGTTCGTCAGGGCCGGGGACGAGGTGCGCGCCCGGCTCGGCCGTATCGGCGACAAGGTCGGCCGCTTCGCCTCGGACACCGGTGAGGTCGTGGGCACCGCCGTCGACGCCGGCCTGGAGCGGGCCGAGGACGTCGCGCACGCCGACGCGGGCGCCGAGGCGGGTGCCACGGTGCACGCCGTCCGCCGGGACGCCGGTGCGCTGCGTGCCGACGAACTGCCGATCGCCGGCTACGAGACCAAGGGCGTGCAGGACGCGGTCGCCGCGATCCGCCAGCTGCGCCTCCCCGGCGAGATCCAGGCCGTCATCCGGTACGAGGAGCAGCACAAGGCCCGGTCCAGCGTGGTCTCCGCCGCCCAGACGCACTACGCGTCGATCGCCAAGGAGACCGTCGGCGTCGAGTGACGCTGCGGGCGCCACGACGGGGAGTCGCGCACGTCTCGTCCCGGACGGGACGGCGCGGCTCCCCGCTCGCGTTCTCACGGGTGAGATCACCCCGCCGGGCGGTACAGGAAGATGCCGTAGGCGTGCTCGGCGTCGATCCACTCCCGCTGGGGGACCAACCCGTGCGGGGCGAGCTCCCCGGCCAGCCCCTCGGGGTCGAACTTCGCCGAGAATCCGACGTTGATCGACCCGCCCCGACGCAGGTCCAGCTCCGTCCCCAGGGCCGGGAGCGTCGCGGTGTGGTCGGCCAGGACGTGCAGGTGGCCCTCCACGACGGGGCCCACCGCGTGCGCCCGGGCCTCGAACCGCTCCAGCCGGAAGTCCGCCCCGAAGCGGTGGTTGAGGTGGCTGAGGTGGTTGAGCCGGAAGCGGCGGAAGGCGTCGTGCCCCGGCGGGTCGTTGTAGCAGCGTTCCAGGACCTCGGGCGCCTTGACCAGGTCCGCCGAGACCAGCAAGCCGTCCCCGGGACGCAGTGCGGCGGCGATCTCGCCGAACAGGGCCGCGCGCTCGGCGGGGGTCGTGTTGCCGACGTTGCTGCCGAGGAAGGCGACGACGACCGGTTCGCGCTCCCCCTCCCCCGCGGCACGCAGGTGCGCCAGGCCGGCCTCGTAGCGGCCCCACAGCCCGCGCACCACCAGGCCGGGCAGGGCGGCCGTCAGCTCGGCGGCGCTGTGCTCCAGCATCTCCCGGCTGACGTCGACGGGCAGGTAGGCCGTCGGGCGACGCCGCAGGCAGGCCTCGAGCAGCAGCTTCGTCTTCTTCCCGCTCCCGCTGCCCAGCTCCGCCAGCCGGGGCGCGTCCAGCGCGGCCGCGATCTCCCCGGCGTGCCGCTCGAGCATCGCCCGTTCCACCCGCGTCAGGTAGTAGGTGGGCAGCTCGGTGATCGCCTCGAACAGCCGTGAGCCGAGTGCGTCGTACCCGAAGTGCGGCGGGATGCGCGGGACCGGCTCCCGCAGGCACGCGACCAGCTGCGCGCCGTCGTCCCAGAAGGCGTCGTCGACGGGCAGGATCTCGGCGGCGGGCGCGGCGGGCACGCCCCGGAGGCTACGGCCGGGCGGCCGGCAACGGCATCCGCAGACTGCTCTCGCCGCGGTCCCACGAACCCAGCAGGCGCTCCCCCATCCGCTCGCCCAGGAACAGGCTCGCCCGGATCCCGAACACGACGTCGGCGGCCAGCTCCGGCTCCGCCGCCAGCAGCGGCGCCAGCACCCCGCGCCGCACGACCTGCTCGTGCACGGCGTCGGCCTCCACGTGCTCGTCGTAGAACCGGATCGAGGCCGGGCCGCAGCCGAGCCGGCGCATGGCCCGGACCAGGCGCTCCGAGCCGGGCGACGAGGTCAGCTCCACCATCGCGAACTGCCCGACGGAGGCGCCGCGCAGGCCGCGGTGCAGCCCGCACAGCGACATGAAGTTGACCTCGGCCAGCGTCTCCCCCGGCACGTGCTCGACGTAGGCGCCGTACCGGTCCGACAGGCCCAGCTCGGTCATCATCTCCGCGAAGAGCAGCGCGTGCATGCGCTCGGGGCGCCCCGAGCCGTACTCGTCGTGCTCCACGGTGACCAGCCCGGCCTTCGCCGCGCCGGTGAGCCGCGGGATGGCCCACGCCTGCGGGTCCGCCTCCTTGAGGTGGTAGATCGACCGGTGCGCCACGTACTCGCGCAGCTGCTCGAGCGTGCCCTCGCGGTGCAGGTGGTGCGACACCCCACGCACCCCCGGCCCGACCGGCTCGACCAGCAGCTCGTCGACCAGGGCGGTCACGTCGGCACCCGGCGCGACGTCGGCGCGCAGCGCCGCGAGGAAGACCCTCTCCAGCTCGCGCCGCACCCGGAGGAGCTCGGGGTCCCACTCACGCTCGGCGTCGACCCCGGCGAAGCCGCGGTAGTGCAGCTCGTAGAGGCAGTGCAGGGCGAGCTGGAGGTCGTCGCCGTACGGGTCGGCCCCGGCGGCGTCGACCGGGCGGCGAGCGCCGTCGCGCAGCGCCTCGACGACGGCCTCGGAGAGCGGGCCGCGCGGTGCGGGCACCTCCGGGGCCGCCGCCTGCAGCAGGAAGCCGGGTTCGAGGGTGCTGGTCACGCGTCGGGTCCTTCCGGCCGCACCTTGCGGCGGTGGCTGGCGTCGCAGAAGGGGTAGCGCTTGCTGCGGCGGCAGTGGCAGACGGCCGTGACGGCCCGGTCGGAGCGCACCCTGGTGCCGTCCGGCAGCTCCAGCTCGACGGGCCCGGAGATCAGGGCCGGGCCCTCGTCGGTGAGCAGGACACGGGTGGGCTCAGGCATGCCGGGCCTCCACCACGACCAGTTCCTCCAGCCGGTCGCCCGGCTCGATGAGCCCGCGCTTCTCCAGCAGGGTCGCCCGCGAGCGCATCACGGGGCCGAACGGGATCCGCGCCCGCTCGACGACGTCCGCGACCAGGCCCGTCCGCTCCAGCCGGTCCACCGTGGCCTCGGGCCCGCAGACCTGCGAGTGCACGATCAGCACCACCCCGCCGGGCTCGAGATGGGCCGCGGCGCCGTCGCAGATCCGGTCCAGGACCGCGCGCCCGTCGGGCCCCGCGTCCCAGCTGCGGCCCGGTGTGTGCCGCGGCAGGACCGCGCTCTCCGACGGCACGTACGGCGGGTTCGCCACGATCATCCCGAACCGCCGGCCCCGGACGGGCGCGAACAGGTCGCCGCGGTGCACACGGGCCCGGGCACCGTGCAGCAGGCAGTTCAGCCGGGTCGCCGTGACGCAGCGCCGGGACAGGTCCACGGCCGTCACCGAGGCCGCGCCCTCGCGCCAGGCCGCGAGGGCCAGCGCGCCGGTGCCGGTGCCGAGGTCGAGGACGTCGCGCCCCGCCGCGTGGCGGGCCAGCCGGCCGGAGAGCAGCTCGGTGTCGGACTGGGCCCGGTAGACGCCGGGCGGGCAGAAGAGCATCACGTCGGGTCCTGCCTGTCGTTCGGGCCCGTCGCCGGGGGCGGAGGGGTGCGCGTGGTGGGCGACGAGGCGAAGCTACCCGTCCGCCGGGGGGACTATGCCGGTCTCCGCCGCGGACGGGCGGTGCCGCGGTCAGAGGGGCGGCAACGGCTGCGGCAGCCCGACCAGCGGGCGGAGGGGGTCGCCGTGCGCCGCGAGGCGGTCCGGCAGGGTGCGCACGGTCCACCGGTCCGGGCGCAGGTCCGGGTCGTCGAGCTCGTCCCACTCGATCGGCACGGACACCGGCGCGTCGGGCCCGGGACGGATGCTGAAGGGGGCGACGAGCGTCTTGTTGATCGCGTTCTGGGTGTAGTCCAGGCGGATCAGGCCGGAGCGCCGGTCGGTGTACCACTCCCAGGTGATCAGCTCCGGCACCATCCGCCCCACGGCCTTCGACAGCCGCTCCACCCAGCGCCGGGTGTCGGCGAAGGTGTAGCCGTTCTCGACGGGCACCCAGATCTGCACGCCGCGCTTGCCGGTGACCTTGGGCGCGGCCCGCACGCCGAGGTGGTCGAGCGCGGTGCGGTAGAGCCGGGCGAGCACCAGGACGTCGGCGAAGGTGCTGCGGGTACCGGGGTCGATGTCGATCAGGGCCCAGGTGGGCCGGTGGACCTCCGGCAACCGCGAGGTCCAGGGGTGCAGCTCGACGGCGCCGTAGTTGGCCATCCACACCAGCGCGGCGGCGGAGTCGACCACCGCGTAGACCTGGGTCTCGCCCGGCTCGGCCGCCGGGTTCCGCCACCGCCGCAGCCATTCGGGCGCGTGCGACGGCACCTCCTTCTGCCAGAACCCGGGGCGGTCGACCCCGTCGGGGTAGCGGTGCAGGTTCACCGGCCGGTCGCGCAGGTAGGGCACGAGGTACGGGGCGACGCGCGCGTAGTGGCGGATCACGTCCCGCTTGGTCAGCGGGGCCTCCCGGTCCCCGGGGAACAGCACCTTGTCGAGGTTGGTCAGGGCCGGCTCCCGGCCGCCCACCTCCCAGGTCCCCCTGCGACCGAGCAGGTCCAGGGCGGCGAGTTCGTCGGCGGTGACGGTCTCGGCGGGATCGTCGTCCTCCGCTGCCGCGGGCGCGAGCCGGTCCGCGGTACGGCCCGGCGGAGTGCCGCCGAGGGGGGCCGACCGGCCGGACAGGGCCTCCAGCACGACCTCCTCGGGCTCCCGGTCCGGCCGCAGCCCCCGCCACACCGAGTGCCGCAGCCGCCCGTCGTGGGTCAGGGTGCGGTACTCGACCTCCCCGACCAGGCACGGCTCGATCCAGGTGGCACCGCGGGCCTGGTCGCGCGGGACCGGTTCGTCGAACGGGCTGCTCGAGCGGCGCAGCGGGGCCATCCGGTCCAGCAGCGCCCGCAGGGCGGCCTCGGTGAAGCCGGTGCCGACGTTGCCGACGTAGCGCAGGCGGCCGTCGGGGTCGTGCGCCCCGAGCAGCAGGGAGCCGAGGGTGGAGCCGCGGGTGCCCCGGCCGGGCGTCCAGCCCCCGAGGACGACCTCCTGGCCGTGGAACAAGGCCGTCTTCACCCAGGCCGCCGAGCGCCGGCCCGGCTCGTACCGGGAGGTGCGGCGCTTCGCGACGATCCCCTCCAGCCGGTGCTCGCGCGCCACCTCCAGCACCTGTGCCGGCATGATCTCGGTGAACGAGGGCGGCACCGACACCCGGTCCCACCCCGCCACGCCGAGCTCCTCCAGGCAGGCGCGGCGCTCGTCGTACGGCTTCGGCAGCAGCCACTCGCCGTCGACCCGCAGCACGTCGAACAGGTAGAGCTCCACCGGGACGGAGTCGAGCAGGGTGGCCGGCGGGGTGCGCACGTGCATGCGGTGCTGCAGCAGCCCGAAGTCCGGCCGACCCGCGGCGTCCAGGGCCACGATCTCGCCGTCGAGCACCAGGTCCCGGTCGCGGGGCACCGCCGCGACCAGCTCGGGATACCCACCGGTGACGTCGTTGCCGTTGCGGCTCACGAACCGCACCCCGCCGTCCTCGACGACCACGAGGGCGCGCACGCCGTCCCACTTGAACTCCACGGCCCAGCCCGGGTCGACCGGCGGGATCCCCGCCGTGGCCAGCATCGGGCGCAGCTCCGCGCCGTCGCGGACGGGACGGGAACGGCCGGGCACGGCCCCAGCCTGCCCAGTCCGCGGCCGGGCGGCCACCGTGGACCACCCGGTCGGGGACGATCAGGAGCAGCCGCGCCGGCCCGGGTCCGCGATCGGCCGGCCGGTCCGGCGGCGGAGGCGAACGGCGGGCCCGGCCGTGCGATCGGGTGAGCGCGACAGGGACGAACGGCCCGCACGTGCCGGGCCCTCCGGCCGGATGCGCCGAGCCCCCCTGCTGGGAGCGTCGGCGACCCGTCGAGCGGGAAGGAGCGACGGCAGTGTCGCGCCGACCCGGCGCAGCGCCCGCCTGCCGCGCCCTGCCCCGCCCGGCGGGTCACCGCCCGCGGCCGGGACCCCGCGGAACCGGCCGGACCAGGGGCGGTCACCCTGCCCCGAGAGGAGATCCCATGGCCAGCGTCGGCCTGTTGTACGTCGGTGCGGTGCTCTTCCTGAACGGCGCGATGCTGCTCGGCTGGGTCGAGGCCAAGTCGGCGGCACCGCTCAACCTCTTCGTCGGCCTGCTCCAGGTCGTCACCCCGACGTACCTGATCTTCACCGCGGCGGGCGATCCGGGGATCGTGCTCAACGCCTCCGGGCTCTACCTGTTCGGCTTCACCTACCTCTACGTCGCGTTCAACCTGCTGGGCAAGCTCGACGGCACCGGCCTGGGCTACTTCTCCCTGTTCGTCGCCGTCTGCGCCGCCGGGTACGCGGTCCTCAACTTCCTCCGGCTCGGCGACCCCGTCTTCGGTGTCATCTGGCTCTACTGGGCGTTCCTGTGGTCGCTGTTCTACGTCCTGATGGGCAAGGAGGTCGGCCGGATCACCCGCTACACCGGGGCCGTGGCGCTGATCCAGGGCTGGATCACCGCGGCGATCCCGGCGTTCGTGCTGCTCATCGGCTGGTGGCGGTTCGCCGACACGCGGGTCGCCATCGGGCTCGCGATCTTCGGCGTCGTCGTCTTCGGCCTGCTCTACCCGCGCCTGACCCGCCCGAGCGCGGACACCACCCCGCCGACCGAGCGCACGCCGGAGGACCGCGGCGCCGCCGTCAGCACCTGATCCGAACCACCCTCACCGCCGGCACACGAAGCGAGGTACCACCATGCCCGAGGTCGTCTTCCCCCTGGACTCCCAGAAGAGGTTCAGCGAGCAGCGGATCGTCGGCCACAACCGCTGGCACCCGGACATTCCCGCGCTGGTGCGGGTCAAGCCGGGCGACGTGTTCCGCGTCGACTGCCGGGAGTGGTTCGACGGCGCCATCCACAACAACGACTCCGCCGACGACATCCTCAACGCGCCGCTGCCGAGCGTGCACGTGCTCAGCGGGCCGCTGCACGTCGAGGGCGCCGAGCCCGGCGACCTGCTGATCGTCGACATCCTCGACGTCGGCCCCATCCCGCAGGAGGACTCCGGGCCCCTGGCCGGGCAGGGCTGGGGCTACACCGGCGTGTTCGCCACCCGCAACGGCGGCGGCTTCCTCACCGAGCAGTTCCCCGACGCCTACAAGGTGATCTGGGACTTCCGGGGCGGTGTGGCGACCTCCCGGCACATCCCCGGGGTGTCGTTCACCGGCATCGTGCACCCCGGCCTGATGGGCACCGCACCCTCGCAGGAGCTGCTGGGCAAGTGGAACGCCCGCGAGCAGGCGCTCATCGACACCGACCCGGACCGGGTGCCGCCGCTGGCCCTGCCGCCCAACCCGGACTCGGTGATCCTGGGCAACCTGTCCGGCGACGACTTCGACCGGGTCGCGTCGGAGGCGGCTCGCACGGCACCGCCGCGGGAGAACGGCGGCAACCAGGACATCAAGAACTTCACGAAGGGCTCGCGGGTCTTCTACCCCGTGTTCGTCGACGGCGCGAAGCTCTCGATGGGCGACCTGCACTTCTCCCAGGGTGACGGCGAGATCACCTTCTGCGGCGCCATCGAGATGGGCGGGTTCATCGACCTGCACGTCGACCTGATCAAGGGCGGGATGGACACCTACGGGGTGTCGGAGAACGCGATCTTCATGCCGGGCCGCACCGACCCGCAGTACAGCGAGTGGCTGGCCTTCTCCGGCACCTCGGTGACGCTGGGCGGCGAGCAGCGCTACCTCGACTCGCACCTGTCCTACCAGCGGGCCTGCCTGCACGCGATCGACTACCTGCAGAAGTTCGGCTACTCCGACATCCAGGCCTACATGATCCTGGGCGCGGCGCCGATCGAGGGCAGGCTGTCCGGGGTCGTCGACATCCCGAACTCCTGCTCGACGGTCTACATCCCGACCGAGATCTTCGACATCCAGGTACGGCCCGGCAAGGACGGGCCGGCCCGGATCGATCCCGGCCAGGGGGTCCCGGTGGCACGCGCCTGACCCGGTCGGTTCCGGAGGTCCCCACCCCGCCCGGGTCGCCGCGGGCGGGGTGGGGCGGGTGGGGCCGCGTGGCTGGGGGAAGGGCGGCCCCGGCCCGGGGGATCGCGGCTCAGGCCGCGGTGCCGTCTCCGTCCCGCTGCCGGGCGCTCGGGTCGAGGATCTGGGCGACGAGCCGGGAGACCAGGGAGTGGGCGCCGAAGCGGTGCCCGAAGTCCTCCCAGATCAGCAGTTCACGCGCGAGCAGCTCGCCGACCGGGCCCGGGTAGCGCTCGGGGGCGAGCATCGCGGCCGTGCGCAGCAGGACCCGCTGATCGGGCGGCATCGTGGCGCGCCGACGGCTGGGCCGGTCGTCCTCGTCGTGCGCGGGGTGCGCAGGTCCGAACGGTCGCGCCCGGGCGTCCACGGGGGCGGCCGGACAGGGGTCGGTGGGGTCTGGGGGCACGGGTCACCGCCGGGGAACTCGCCGATGGGGTGGCCACGATCCCACCGTCCCGCCCGGCGGGCGGACCACCGCCGGACGGCGCAATCCCGCGCGGAGATACCCGGCCGGCGAGAATTTGCGTTCCTCGGCCCGTCCGCCTATCCGTCGTCGGTCGTGGGGGCCGGCTCCGCCGAGCGCCGGCCCAGGTCGCCCTCGATCCCCGACCGGTCGCCCGCGCGGTCCCGCAGGGCCAGCGCCATCCGGGCGAGGACCTCCGAGAACTCCCGCAGGTGCTGCGGGCGCGCCGACCGGACCGCCCGCTCGATGTCGTCGGTGAACAGGCCGAACATCGTCACGATCAGCATCCGGCCCGCCGGGGTGAGGACGACCAGCACGCTGCGCCGGTCGACCGGGTTGGCCTGGCGCTCCACGTACCCGGCCGCGGTCAGCCGGTCGAGCAGCGAGGTGACGCTGGCCGACGCGATGCCGAGCCGTCGCGCGATCGCCGACGGCGGGAGCGGCCCGCGGTGCAGCAGCTCGCCGAGCGTGCTGGCCTCGTGCTGCCCGATCCCCGCCGCCGCGGCCATGGTCCGGCGGTACTCGTCGGTGGCGACGACGAGGTCGCGCACCCGTTGCGCCAGCGTCCGCACGGCGTCCCCGCCCGGCGACGACACGTCCGGTCAGACCGGGGCGGCGCCGGGGGCGGGCTCAGCGGGCTCGACCACGACGGCTGCCGGGGGCGGGAGGGGATCGGCCGGCGGCGGGCAGTGCCAGCCGCAGACGGCGAGGTCCCAGTAGCACCGCGTGGTGTGGCGGTGGCCGGACCCCGGCCGGGCGCTCGGGTGCGGCGCGGACTGCGGTACGGGCGGCATCGGACCTCCTGTGACGGCCGGACGGCCCGGGAAGTGTGCCGTCGTCGCGGCCCGGGAACCAGGGCCGGACGGCCCCAGGACGAGGTGCGTGAACCGGGGCGGCGGTACCACACGAACCCCCGGTGACTTTCGGCCCTGCCCCGGGTACGTGTGACGGAGAAGTGTGTCCATCGCACGGGGCGGGGATAGTCCGGGGGTCATCGGGGGTACGCGGAAGCCGACGGGGGCGCCGGCGTGCGGGACTGCACGGCGCCCGGGAAACCGCGACCGGCACGGCCACCCGCGCACGAGCCGCGGGTGGCCGAGCGCCGACGGGGGGTGCACGTGGCCACGACCAGCGACGTCGTGATGCCGGGGGGACCGGAGCGGCCGGCGGGGCTGCCGGACCGGTACCGGCTCGACGCCCGGTTGGGCTCCGCCGCCGGCCGCCGCGTCTACCGCGCCTGGGACGACGTCCTGTGCCGCCCCGTCGTCGTCGAGCTCCTGGAACCGGAGTGTGCCGAGGCGGGGCCGCCGGTCGCCGGGCTGCACCATCCGGGCCTGGCCGCCCTCTACGACGTGGGGCCCTGCGCCGGCGGCCACTTCCTCGTGACGCAGTTCGTCGACGGCCCGTCGCTCGCCGACCGGTCGGTCCGGCGCGACCTCACGGTGCCCGAGGTCCTGGCGGCGGGTGCCCGGCTCGCCGACGCCCTGGCCTACCTGCACGCGCACGGCGTGGCGCACGGCGCGGTGACGCCGTCGGCGGTGCGCTTCGACCGGGCCGGCGAGGTGCACCTGCTCGGCCGCGTGCACCGGCCACCCGAGGAAGCGCACGGCACGCCCGCGTTCGACGGCCGCGCCGCCGGGGACGTCGCCCAGCTCGGCCGGCTGCTCCGCCGCTGCCTCCCCCGGCGCGGCGCGCCCTGGCGCGGCCGCCCCGCGCCGGTGCCGGCGCTGCCCGACGGGGCCGCGGCCCTGCTGGCCGGTGCCGCGGCGGACGATCCGGCCGACCGGCCCACCGCCGGGGACCTGGCGGCGGGGCTCGCCCGGGAGTGCGACCGGGTCGAACCGCCCGAGCCGGCGGCCCCCGGCCGGCGCCCCGTGGCGCACCGCAGGGTCGCCGTCGTCACCGTGCTCGGGGTCGCCGTGGCCGTGCTGGTCGGCCGGCCGGCGATCGGGCCCGAGGCACCCCTCGCCGAGGAGCCCGCCGCTCCGGCCGCGGCGCGCGCGCAGCCCGCTCCGGGGTCGCCGTCCGCTGCCGTGCGGGACGTGACCGTGAGCCCGGCGCCGCCGGTGGTGCTCCCGGTGCTGGCCGACGCCGTCGCGGGTGCGCAGGCCCAGGCGACCCGGGTGGTCCGGGCGACAGCGGCCGGACCCGCGCGTCCTCCGGCGAAGCCGGCGCCGGCGCCACCTCCCGCAGCCCCAGCTCCCGCGGCACCGCCGCCCGTGGCCCCACCTCCCGCGGCCCCACCTCCCGTCGAGCAGGACCACGAGGACCAGGGGTGGGAGGACCAGGGGCAGGACGACCGGGGCTCCCGGGCCGGCGACTCCTGGGACCACGACTCGCGGGCGAACGCCTCGTGGGAGGACGACTCCTGGGACGGCTCCCGGGAGGAGGACTCCTGGGCCGACGACTCCTGGAACCACGACTCCTGGAACCACGACTCCTGGAACCACGATCCCTGGGACGACGACTCGGGGGAGCACGACTCGTGGGACGAGGCGCGGGGCGGGTTCCGGCAGGAGTTCCGGGCGGAGGTCCGCGACGAGGTCCGTCACGCCGATCCCGACGGCCGGTACGGCGCCGATCGTCGGTCCTGAACCCGGCGCGGCGGCTCCCGACCGTCTGGACACCACCTCGGGCGGGCCCCATAGTGGAACGTCTCGCCGCCCGGGCGTGCCCCGAGCGGGCCGGCGAGCCCTCGAGCGGACGGGCGGTGACGGCCGGTGGTGGCGCGGCCGCAGGACGGGAACGGGCTCGGGGGGCCGGACGAGCACCCCGCCGAGCATCCCGAGGCCGACCTGCCCTTCGTCGACGTCCCCCGGCTGGAGCTCGACCAGCTCCTCGAGCAGATCGTCGAGCGCGCCGAAGAGGTCATGGCGACGCAGAGCCGGCTGCGGGGCCTGCTGCGGGCGCACCGGGCCGTGGGGGCGGACCTGGAGCTCCCGACCGTGCTGCGCCGGGTCGTCACCGAGGCCCGCGCACTGGTCGGCGCCCGCTACGCGGCCCTGGGTGTCCTCGGCGCCGACGGCCGTCTCGTCGAGTTCCTGCACGAGGGCATGGCCGACGAGGACGTCCGGGCGATCGGCCGCCCGCCCCGGGGCGAGGGCCTGCTCGGTGCGCTGATCGACGACCCGCGGCCGATCCGGCTCCCCGATCTGCACGACGACCCGCGCTTCGCCGGGTTCCCGCCCGGCCACCCGCCGATGGCGAGCTTCCTCGGGGTGCCGATCCGCGTCCGCGACGCGGTGTTCGGGAATCTCTACCTCACCGACCGGCGCAGCGGCGACGGCTTCAGCGCCGACGACGAGGAGCTGGTGCAGGCCCTGGCGACCTCGGCCGCCGCGGCGATCGAGAACGCCGTGCTGTTCGCCGAGACCCGGCGCCGGCAGACCTGGCAGGCCGCGGCCGCCCAGGTCGCGACGGACCTGCTGGCCGGCGAGGAGCCCGCCGAGGTGCTGGAGGGGCTGCTCGCGACGGTGCGCGAGCTGAGCGACAGCGACGGCGCGGCCCTGCTGGTCCCGGTCGACTCGTCCGGCGAGGCGTCGGGTGGCGCCCCGTACCACGAGCCGGACGAGTTCCTCGTGGCCGTGGCGGAGGGTGAGTCGGTCGCGCGGGTGGAGAACACCCGGCTCCGGGCCGGGGACAGCGAGGCCGGCCGGGCGCTGATGGCCGGCCGGCCGGTCGCGACCTCCGACGCCGCGCGCGACCCGCGGCTGACCGGCGTGCCGCTCACCCGGCTCGACGTCGGCCCCGCGCTGGTGGCCCCGTTGACCGCCGCCGGGGCACCGCGGGGCGCGCTCGTGGTGACCCGCCGCCGCGACCGCTCGCCCTACCGGCGGGAGGAACTCGACGCCGTCGTGTCGCTGGCGGCCCACGCCGGCCTGGTCACCGCCTACGCGCGGGTGCGGCTGGAGCAGGAGCTGCGCCGCCGGCTCGACGACCGGGACCGGATCGCCGACGACCTCCGCACGTCCGTCATCGGTGAGCTCCTCGCCGTGGCCACGGACCTCACCGGGCTCGCCGGCAGCGTGACCTCGCCGGTGCACCGGTCCAGACTGCTCGGCCAGGCCGACCGTCTCGACCGCGTCGCGCGAGGGATCGGCTCCAGCGTCTTCGACCTGAACCGCCGGGAGGACGGCGGCGGATGAGGTCCCGGCCGGCGTGCGCGGCTCAGCCCCCGGCCGGCTGGCCCAGCGCCGCGCGGGCCCGGACGATCGCGGCCCGGACGGCCTCCTCGGTGTCGTCGCGGTGCAGGTCGACGAGGATCTCGCACACCGTGGCCAGTCGCTCCCGGGACCGCCCGGGAGGTACCCCCGTGAGGGCGGCCCGCGCCTGGTCGAGGGCGGCGAGCCGGGTGGGTGCGGGCGCGCCCCCCCGGTCCAGGTCCAGGCAACGCCGCACCAGCCGGGCGGCCCGCGCGGTGGCGGCGGTCCCGCCCGCGTCGGGCCCGACGGAGCGCATCGGCTCGGGCACCTCGCGCATGGGTCCTCCTTCCGCGCTGCAGCGGACGGCGGAAGCGTGACCGACGACGGGGCCCCGCGACAGGGACCACCGGCCCTCCCGGCAGGGCCGGCCGGACCTCGTCCGGCGTCGGCGCTCGGCCCGCGGCGGGGTCCGGTGGATCAGGAAGCGGACGACGCTTCCGGCAACGGGTCGCGACGGGACCGGGACGCCGCCGCGACGATCGGGATGATCGCCAGGGCGACGACCCCGCCGGCCAGGGCGAGGACCGGGTAGCCGCTCGCGGCGACGACGGCACCGGAGGCCAGGCCCCCGCCCGCCCCGGCGAGGGCGACGCCGACGTCGACGCCGCCCTGCGTGGTCGCCCGCCGCTCGAGGGGCACGGCGTCGGTGAGGATCGCGGTCCCGCTGACCAGGCCGAAGTTCCAGCCCAGACCCAGCAGGGCGAGCGCGACGGCGAGCAGCCCCACCGAGTCCGCGGGCGCGGTCGCCGCGAGCAGGCCGGAGGCGAGCAGGGTGACCCCGGACAGGGCCGCGACGACGAGGCGGCCGTACCGGTCGACGAGCCACCCGGTGATCGGTGACGGCAGGTACATCGCGGCGACGTGCACGGCGATCACCGCGCCGGCGGCACCGACGCCGTGCCCGTGGGCGGCCATGTGCACCGGGGTCATGGTCATGATCGCGACCATCACCAGCTGGGTGAGCACCATGACCGAGGCGCCGAGGGCGACCCCGCCGGTTCCGCCCCGTGGTGATCCGGCCGCGGAGGCCCCCGCCCCCGGGGACCCCGCCCCCGGGGACGCCGCCGACGGGGACGCCGCCGACGGAGGGGGTGTCGGCGAGGAGAGCGCCGTCGAGGAGGGCGTGGACGAGGCCGTCGTCGTCGAGGAGGCGGCCGTCGCCGCGGTGCTCCCCGGGCCGGTCGGGGCCGGGGCCGCGGCGGCGAGTTCGCGGGCCAGGCGCAACGGGTCGGGCCGCAGCAGGAGGCCGAGGACGAGCGCGGCGAGCAGATAGGCCGCGCCGGAGAGCAGGAACGGTCCGGCCAGCGGCGGGATGCCCCAGGTGGTCGCGAGGTTCCCCATCGGGGAGACGAGGTTCGGGCCGAGCACCCCGCCGAGGGTGGTCGCGACGAGGACGGTGCTGACCGCGCGGCCGCGGCGGGCCGGGGCGGCCAGGTCGGCCCCGGCGTAGCGGGCCTGGAGGTTGGTGGCGATGCCGGCGCCGTACACGAACAGCGCCGCGAACAGCAGCGGGACGCTGCCGGCGACGGCGGCGAGGACGACCCCGGCACTGCCCGCGGCGCCGACGGCGTACCCGGTCGTCAGGCCGGGGCGGCGGCCGAACCGCTGCGACAGCCGACCGACCGCGGCGGCCGCCGCGGCCGAGCCGACGGTGAACAACGCGCTCGGCAACCCGGCGAGGCCGGTCGTGCCCAGCATCTGCTGGGCGAGCAGGGCGCCGACGGTGATCCCGGCGGCGAGCCCTGCGCCGCTGAGGACCTGGGCCAGGACGAGGGTGCCCAGGACGCGGCGCTGCTCCGGCGGCTCGTGCGCGTCGGTCATCGCCGAGCCTCGGCGGTCACCGGCTGCCCGGACACACGCCACTCCAGGAAGCCCTCGCTCAGGCGCACCGCGTGCCGGCCATGCCGGTGGAGCAGGCGGACGGCGTCGTGGGCGAACACGCACAGGGCGCCGCGGCAGTAGGCGACGATCTCCTGGTCGACGGGGATCTCGTCGAGCCGGTCGGCGAGCTCGTCGATCGGGATCGACAGTGCGCCGGGGATGTGGCCGGCGGCGTACTCGGGTCCGGGGCGCACGTCGAGCACGACGGCGCGGCCGTCGGCGACGCGACGCAGCAGCTCCGCGCGGTCGATCTCCTCGGTGTCCTCGGGACCGAGGTGGCTGCGGGCAGCCTGCCCGACGTCGGCGAGGTGGGCCCCGGCGACCTCGCGGAGCTGGTGCCAGAGCGCGGCGACGTCGTCGCCGGCCAGGGCGTACTCGATGGTCGTGCCGTGCCGGGTGGTGGTCACCAGGCCGGCCTGCTTGAGCGTCTGCAGGTGTGCCGATGCCGTGGTCAGGCCCAGGCGGGCCGTCCCGGCGAGCTGGGCGACGCTGCGCGGGCCCTGCGCGAGCAGGTCCAGCAGCTCCAGGCGCCTGCCGTTGCCCAGCGCCTTCCCGACCCGCGCGAGCTGGGTGAACAGGTCGCTCTCGGCCATCTCGTCAGGCATCTCGCACCGCTCCTCCAAGAATCCATGGAATAACGTAGCATGGCTCGGCCCAGCAGGTTCCGGAGCCGGAGCGCAGGCCCGCCGGCGGGGCGAGCCCCCGTGCGCAGGGAGGCGAGAGCGATGCCCACCACGTCCCGACCCGTCCGGCTCGGCCTCCGCGAGAACCTCGGCCAGTTCACCCTGCTGGCCCTGGTCAACCTGCTCGTCGGCGGGATGGTCGGCCTGGAACGCACCGTCACCCCGCTCGTCGGGGCGCAGGTCTTCGGGCTGGGCGACCTCACCATCGCCCTGTTCGTCATGGCGTTCGGCCTCACCAAGGCCGTGACCAACCTGGTCGGCGGCGCGGTCGTCGGCCGCTCCACGCGCAGGAACGTCCTCCTCGCCGGCTGGATCGTCGGGCTGCCCGTGCCGTTCGTGCTCGCCTTCGCCCCGAACTGGTGGTGGGTCGTCGCCGCGAACGTCCTGCTCGGGGTGAACCAGGGCCTCACCTGGTCGATGACGGTGAACATGAAGATCGACCTGGTCGGTCCCGCCCGCCGTGGGCTGGCCCTCGGGATCAACGAGACCGCCGGCTACCTGGGCGTCGCGCTGACCGCCCTGGTCACCGGCTACCTCGCCACCGCCTACGGGCTCCAGCCCGTACCCGAGCTCCTCGGCGCCGCCTACGCCGTCACCGGGCTCGCCCTCACCCTCACCCTGGTCCGCGACACCACCCCGCACGCCCGGCTCGAAGCCGAGCAGCACCACGCGCACCGGCACGACGTCGACCGGGTACGCGACGGCCGCGCGGATCCGCCCGGCCGGTCCGGCGCGACCGCGACGCCGGGGCTCGGCACGATGTTCGCCGAGCTCAGCTGGCGCAACCGGAACCTGACCTCGATCAGCCAGGCCGGTCTGGTCAACAACCTCAACGACGGCCTGACCTGGGTCCTGCTCCCCGTCCTGCTCGTCCAGGCCGGGGTCACCCTCGGCGGGGTCGGGATCATCAAGGCGCTCTACCCCTTCATGTGGGCCGTCGGCATGCTGGCCACCGGCCACCTCGCCGACCGGATCGGCCGCAAGATCCCGGTCGTCGCCGGCATGACGATCCAGGCCGTCGGACTACTGATCATCCCGCTCGGCCTGTCCCAGGCCTTCCTCGCCGGGATCGTCGGCTCGTTCCTGCTCGGCGTCGGCACCGCGCTCGTCTACCCCGCGCTGCTCGCCGCGATCAGCGACGCCGTCCATCCCACGGCCCGCGCCGCGGCTCTCGGCGGCTACCGCTTCTGGCGCGACATCGGCTACGCCGTCGGCGCCCTCGTCGGAGGCCTGACCGCCGCCCTCGCCTCCCTCGAGGCCGCGGTCCTCGTCGCCGCCGCCCTCACCGGCGGCTCCGCCGTGTGGAGCCAACTCGCCATGCGGCCGCGAGGGCGGTGAGGGCTCTCCGCCGCACCGTTCCCCCGCGCCTATCACACAGCGCCGATCACACAGCGCCTATCACACAGCGCCGATCACACAGCGCCGTGGAGCAGGTGCCAGGCGCGGGCGGCGACGTGCAGGTTGAGCCGGGTGTCCACGGCCCCGAGATCGTGGCCGCTGATCTCCCTGATCCGCCGGAGCCGGTAGCGCAGCGTGCTGCGGTGGATCAGCAGGGCGCGGGCCGTGGCGTCGTAGTTGCCGCCCTGCTCGAGGTACTGCCACACGGTGCGGACCAGCGCGGCGCCGTTCGTCGAGTCGTAGTCGAGGAGGGAACCGAGCCACTCCCGGACGTAGCCGCGGACCTCGCGGTCGTCGCCGTCGACCGTGAGCACGCGGTAGATTCCCAGATCCTCGTAGCGGGTCACCCCGCTGGGCCGGCCGGAGCCGAGGCGCACGGTGAGCGCGCGGCGCGCCTCCTGGTAGGAGCGGGCGAGGCCGGCCGGGTCGCGACACACCGCGCCGACACCGATCGCTCCGCCGTCGCCACGCACCCGGTCGGTCACCGCCCGGTGCAGTTCCTCCCACGGGCACCGCCCGTTCGGCTCCTCCGGCTCCGGGACCACCAGCACGACCCCGTCCGGACGCCGGGCCAGCAGGACGGTCGCTCCGAGGGCGGCCCGGCAGGCGTGCTCGACGGCGCGGACCAGTCCCTCCTCGGCCGGCCAGCTCAGCACGAGGGCGCGGTGCGGGCTCGCGAGGTCGTGCCCGAGGGCCTCGGCCCGGGCCCGCGCACCGACGGCGTCCGAGCCGGCGAGCAGGTCGTCGACGAGGTCGCGGCGCAGCCGCAGCTCGGTCTCCACCAGGTTCCGCTGGTGGCTGAGCTCGACGGTCAGCATCAGCGCGCCGTGCTGCAGGACGAAGATCTCGTACTCCCCCGCCCGGCCGTCGGGATCGACGAGCGCGAGCACGCCCAGCACCTCGTCCCTCGGCCGGGCCACGGCGACCAGCCGGTCCCGGTCGCGCACGGGCTCCGGGCTGCGGCAGGCCTCGTCGAGCAGCGCGGTGCGCCGCCTCCGCACGCTGCGCGGAGGGTTCTCGGGCCGGCCGGGCCCGGCCCACGCCCGCAGCCCGCCGAAGGCGTCCTCCACCGCCACCGGCAGGCCCGTGAGCCGGTGCACCTCCGCCGCGATGCCGGCCTCGCCCGTCTCCGCGGCCACCGCACCGGCGAGACGCTCGTGGGCCTGCCGTCGCCGCTGCAGGTCCAGGACCACGGCCGCGAGCCGCTCGTTCGCCGCGCCCGACGACCCGGTGGCCCGCCCCCGATCCCGGGCCGCGCTCCGTTCGCGACGGCGGAGCCACGCGGTGGTGAGCGCGAGCCCGGTCTGCTGCACGAGGATCCGCAGGACCACCAGATCCTCCCGGGGGGGCTCATGCTCAGAGCTCACCACCAGGTGCCCCACGAGCCGGTCCCCCGCACACAGGGCATAGGCCGCGGCCCACGCCGCGCCGGCCTCGACGGACATCCGGCCGTCGGTGCGGCCGGGTTCGGCCGGACGCGCGACCACGTCGGTGTCGGGCACGCGGCCGTCCGGGGAGCAGACGGCCGCGTGTCCCTCGCCGGCCGGCACGGCGACCGCGGTGCACGCGGTCAGGGCCTCCGCCGCGGCCGCCGCCCGGCCCACGATCTCGCCCTCGTCGAGGAGCTCGGCCATCGCCGAGGACAGGGCGAGGAGCCGACGGAGGTTCGCGTTCTCCCGGCGCAGCGCCCGCTCGTTCCGGCAGCCTGGCATCTCGAGTCTCCTCACCACCCCGGCGACGGCGTCTACCCCGGTGCCCACGAACCATGCGCCGCAGTCCTCCGGCGATACGCCGGGTTCCGTCTCCGGTGCCCCGTCCCGCCGGGGTGAGGCCCCTCAGGGTGATTGGCGTCACCGGGCCGGTTCCGGGCCACGGTCGCCGGAGCCACTCTGGGTCCTACGGGTGGTCGTGCCGGGGGCCGCCGGGACACCGGTGAGGAGGTGGTGTCAGTCGAGATGCTCGCCAGGCAGCCAGGTAGGCGCCGGACGGATGGGACGCCCCCCGACCGTCCGGCGCCTCTGCCGTGCCCCTGCCGTGCCGGGACGCGCGGCGACGCGTTCCGCACCTGAGCCATGCCCTCGACCCCGGGGCCGTGCCGGAACCGCCGTCGTGGTCGCGGCGACCGACCCCTCCACGGCCGCCGCGCCCCCTACGGGGTGATGTTCTGGTTCAACCGGAAGAGGTTGGCCGGGTCGTAGCGGCGCTTGAGCTCCACGAGCCGGGCATAACGCCGCGGACCGTAGGCGTCGCGCAGGCGCTGCTCGTCCTCGCGCTCGGTGAGGAAGTTGACGTAGGTTCGGCCGTGGGGCGCCATGGCGGCGGCGAGGTCCCTGGCCCACACCTGGTTCGCGGCGTCGTCCGCGGGGTCGTCCCAGATGCCGACGACGTTGAACGTGAACTCCGCGTCCCGCCCCGGGTACGCCGTCCCGTCCGCGGGCACGCGGGCGACGGCGCCGCCCATGTGGTGCAGGTGGAACTCGCTGGCCGTCGACGGGCGCGCCCGGATCGCGTCGACGATCGTCCCGATCATGTCGTCCGGGCATCCCGCCGTGTGGCCGCCGGCGAAGTGGTAGCGCCGCCCGGCCGGCACCTTCGCGTCGAACATCGTCTGCCACGCGGCGTACGGCATCGGCCCGAAGAGATCGGCTGCGGGGCGCAGGGCGCGCAGCGGCGCGAGTTCCTCCTGCGCCCGGGCAGCGGACCCGCAGTGGCAGCCGGCGAGGGCGACGACGGGCCGATCGCGCAACTCCGGCGGGATGAAGTCCGCCGTCGGCGCGGTGAGGAACGCCAGCAGCGTGCGGAACTCGTCGCTCAGGTCCGCGACTCGGTCGCGGTGGAACGCCGCCACCTCGGCCGCGCGCTCGAACGGGAACACGGCGAGGCCGGCCGTGACCTCGGCGACGGGGTGCAGCGCGACGCTGAACCGGGTCGCGACCCCGAAGTTGCCCCCGCCGCCGCGCAGTCCCCACATCAGGTCGGGCTCGTGCTCGTCGTCCGCCCGCACCACCCGTCCGCCGGCGGTGACGAGCTCGACGGCGCGCAGGTTGTCGCAGGCCAGCCCGTAGCGGCGGGAGAGCCAGCCGATGCCGCCACCGAGCGTCAGCCCGGCGACACCGGTCGTGGAGACCAGGCCCCCCGGGGTCGCCAGCCCGTGCGCGGCGGTGGCGGCGTCGACGGCGCCCCATCGCGCACCACCACCGATGTGTGCGAGGCGCCCGGCAGGGTCCACCCGGATCTCCCGCATCCCGGACAGGTCGACGACGATCCCACCGTCGTTGGTGCCGAACCCGGGGAGACCGTGTCCCCCGCCCCGGACGGACAGCGGCAGCTCGTAGTCCCGCGCGAGGCCGACCGCCGCGACGACGTCCGGCACGGACCGACACCGGACCACGGCGAGCGGGTACCGGTCGATGCACCCGTTCCACACCCGCCGGGCCGTGTCGAACTCCGGGTCGGGCGGTTCGACGACCGTGCCGTCCAGCCGGTCGGCCAATTCCGCGATCGCCGTCGCGAGCGCGGCTCGGTCACTGCTCCTCGTCACCGTCATGGCGCTGCTCCTCGCCGAGGTCCCCCACCGGCGGAGGCCGGTGGCGGGAGGGACGCTAGGGACGACGAGTGTGCAGTCGCTGAACAGCGACGTAGCCGTGGCGCCGCGGCTACCCGGGCGGCCCGAGGGGGTGCGGTCCGGGTCCCCGGACGACGCTCGGCTCCCCGGCGCAGACCACCAGTCCGTCGACCGCGCCGAGGCGCGTGAACACCTCTTCCGCCGCGCGCCGCGACTCCTCCGCGGCGGCCGTCCGCCCGGCGCTGCGGCGCGCCCGGGCGAGCATGATCGCCATCCAGCCGGACCAGCGGTGGTCACCCGGGCTCCCCCGCGACCTCGCCACGGCGTGTTCGAGCAGGCGGCATGCCCCGGCGGCGTCCCCGGTGTCGAGCGCGACGTCGGCCAGGGCGGCCACCGTCCCGATCGTGCCCGGGTCGTCGCGGGTCTCGCGGAACCCGGTCGCCGCGAGCCGGACGAGGTCGCGTCCGTGCGCGACGTCGCCCGACGCGGCGGCGAGCAGGCCGAGGTTCACCGTCGTCAGTCCGGCGGCACGGCGGTCGCCGAGCCCTTCGCGGATCCGGAGCGCCTCGCGCAGCGCCCGTCGCCCGGCGCCGAACTCCCCGCGCACGCGCAGGAGACACCCGAGGTGGTTCAGGACGACTCCTCGTCCGACCGGGTCGTCCTGCGCCGACGTCGTCCCGAGCGCCGCCTCGAGCTGAGCGGCCGCCTCGTCGAGGTCGCCCCGCAACCGGGCGAGGAACGCGAGGTTGCAGCGGACGTACGCCGAGGCCCGCTCCGCGTCGACGAGACGGGCCTGCAGCATCGTCTCCTCGAACATCGTCCGAGGTCCGTCCGCCGCCCGCTCGACGGCGACGCCGAGCATCACGGGCGAGAAGAAGGGGCGTACCCGACCCGTCACCGCCTGGAGCATGTCCAGGGTCCGGACGAGGAGCTCGTGGGCGGCGTCGAGGCGGCCACGCGACAGCGCCACGAGCCCCAGCAGGTGCACGGCGGCCGCGGCGGGACCGTCCCCGGCCCCGGCGACGGCCAGGCACTCCTCGGCGCGCCCGCACGCCGCCGCCCAGTCCCCGGCCATGAACGCGAGGATCCCGCCGAGCTGGAGCGCCTGCGCCGGCTCGGAGCCCGGCAGTCCACGCTGCACGGCCACGTGGCGCGCGCCGAGCTCGGCCAGCCGTTCACCGCGGCCGCACCGGACGTCGAGCACGGCGAGGGCGAAGAGCGCGCGGCCTTCCGCGGGCGCGGCGGCGGGCGCGGCGGCGAGCGCGTCCTCCAGCCACCGCGTCCCCTCCCGGAACCGGCCCCGGGCCAACCAGTACGGCCAGAGGGCGACCGCCAGGTCCAGGGCCGCCTCGGGGTCCTCGCGGAGCGCGAACTCCAGCGCGGACCGGAGATCGTCGTGCTCGGCGTCGAGCTCGGCGGCGCGGTCGTCGACACCGGTCGTCATGTCCCGCCCGGCCGCGAAGGTGCGGAACCAGGCGAGGTGGCGCCGCCGCGCCGGGCCCGCCTCGCCTGCCCCGACCAACGCCTCCCCGGCGTACTGACGGATCGTTGCGAGCACGCGGTAGCGGGTCGAGCCACCCGCGTGCTCGGTGACGACCAGCGACTTGTCGACCAGGCCCACGAGTGCCTGCAGGACCGACGCCCGGGCGGCGCGGTCGACGTCCCGGCCGCAGACCGCCTCCAGCGCGCCGAGGGTGAAGCCTCCGGAGAACACCCCGGTGTGGCGGAACACCGCCCGCTCGACCTCGTCGAGGAGCCGGTAGCTCCACTCCACCGTCGCCCGCAGGGTCCGCTGCCGGGCGGGTGCCGTCCGGTGCCCGGTGCCCAGGACGCCCAGCGCGTCGTCCAGCCGCGTCGCGAGCTGTGCGGGATCGAGGGTGGAGAGCCGGGCGGCCGCGAGCTCGAGGGCGAGCGGCATGCCGTCGAGCTCGACGCACACCCGGCCGATCGCCGGGGCGTTGGCGTCCGTGAGCGCGAAGTGCGGGACGACGGCCCGGGCGCGCTGCACGAACAGCCGGGCCGCGGCGACCCGCCCGAGCTCGCGGGCGGTCGCCCCGGGTCGGGGCACGGCGAGCGGGGACACGCGCCGGGCGACCTCGCCCTCCGTCCGCAGCGGCTCCCGGCTGGTCGTCACCAGCACCACGCCGGGGCAGCGATGCAGCACGTCGTCGACCAGCCGGGCGCACGGGTCGATCAGGTGCTCGCAGTTGTCGAGCAGGAGGAGCAGACGTCGTCCGCCGAGCTGACGGACCAGTGCGGGCGAGGGGTCGCCCCGCTCCGGCAGCGTCAGCCCCAGCTCGGCCGCGACGTGCTGCGCGAGCAGTTCCGGCCGGGACAGCGCGGCGAGCTCGACGAGCCACACCCCGTCGGGGTGGGCGCCCCGGCGCCGGCGGGCGAGCTCGGTCGCCAACCGGGTCTTCCCCACACCTCCCGGACCGGTGAGGGTCAGCAGCCGGGTCCGCCCCAGGACCGTGCCGAGCTCCTCGAGCTCCTCTTCCCGGCCGATCAGCTCGGTGACCGCGACCGGGAGGTTGTCGGGCCCGTCGGCCGACGCCGGGGGCTCGGGGACGGGTCCGAGGTCGAGGGTCGAGCCCGCGAGGAGGTCGCGGTACAGCCGGCGGGTCCGCGGGTCCGGCACGCCGCCGTACTCCCGCTCGATCCCGTCGCGCAGCCGCTCGAACACCGCGAGCGCCTCGGGATGCCGGCCGTCGGCCGCCAATGCCCGCATCAGGGTCCGGGCCAGGGGCTCGTTGAGCTCGTCCTCGGACAGCAGCGGCAGTACCGCCCCGACCGCCCGGTGGTGCTCCCCCTGCGCGGTGGCGGC